>DASZIR010000043.1:0-1601 GCA_035948995.1 Paraburkholderia sp.
AGCACGTCGAGCGCGGAGAACGGCTCGTCCATCAGCAGCAGCGTCGGGTCGACCACCAGCGCGCGCGCAAAGCCCACGCGCTGGCGCATGCCGCCCGACAGCTCGCGCGGATAGGCGTTTTCGAAGCCGTCCAGACCGATCAGGTCGATCGCCGCCAGCGCGCGTTCGCGCCGCTCGCGGGCACCGACGCCCTGCGCCTCGAGGCCCGCCTCCACGTTCTGCAAGACCGTGAGCCATGGGAACAGCGCGAAGGTCTGGAACACCATCGCCACGCCCTTGGCAGGGCCGTCGAGCGGTTTGCCGAGGTAGCTCACCTCGCCACCGGTCGGCTCGATGAGGCCGGCAATGATACGCAGCAGCGTGGACTTGCCCGAGCCGGAACGGCCCAGCATCCCGACAATCTCGCCTTCGCGCAGCGACAGGTTCACGTCGTCGAGGACCAGCAGTTCACCCTGGTTCTTGTTGAACCCCCGGCAAACGTCCTTGACGCTCAGAATCTCTTCGCCCAGGCGCGGGGGCTTCGGCGGCGTCTGGACAGGCGCAGCGGTTACGGCAGCTTTAGGATTTTGCATCGCGGTTGGCCTTAAATTTCCTGTCAATCGAGTCGAAGCTTGGATTCGGCATAGGCGTACATCGGACGCCACAACGTGCGGTTAAACAGGGTCACAAACAGGGACATCACGGCAATGCCGAGAATGATCTTCGGAAAGTCGCCCGCGGCGGTGGTCTGCGCGATATACGCACCCAGACCATGGGCGACGACCTTGGTATCGCCCCACTGGACGAATTCGGCGACGATGCTCGCGTTCCACGCGCCGCCCGATGCGGTGATCGCGCCTGTGACGTAATACGGGAAAATGCCCGGCAGCATCACCTTGCGCCACCACTGCCAGCCGCGGATGCCGAAGTTCGAAGCGACTTCGCGGTAGTCGTTCGGATAGGCGCTCGCACCCGCGATCACGTTGAACAGGATATACCACTGCGTGCCGAGCACGATCAGCGGCGAGAGCCAGATATCCGGGTTCAGGTGAAAGCGCACGATCACGATCACGAACACCGGGAACAGCAGGTTCGCCGGGAACGCCGCGAGAAACTGCGCGATCGGCTGGATCTTCTCGGCGAGCGCCGGACGCAGCCCGATCAGCACGCCAAGCGGCACCCAGATCACCGACGAGATGGCAATCAGCAACGCCACGCGCAGCAGCGTGATGAGGCCCAGCATGAACACGTGACCCACTTCATCGAGCGTCACACCGGTGCGCACATAAGACACCACGCGGTAGACCACGTAGACCGTCACGAGGATCACCAGGATCCCCCATACGATGTCACCCACGCGCGACGTCTTGCGGCGCTGCGGCATCGCGAAGTTCACACGGGCGAACGACGGCAGGCGCATCGGCACCCGTGCGGCGTTAGCGAAGACCCAGCCCATCGGTACCAGCAAACGGTGAATCAGGCGCGTGCGGCGAACCAGGTCGAGCAGCCACGACTCCGGCGCATTGCCGGAGCTGGTCGTTTCCATGCGGAACTTGTCGGCCCATGCGACGAGCGGGCGGAACAGGAACTGGTCGTAGGCGAGAATCACGATCGTCATGGCC
>DASZIR010000044.1:0-57137 GCA_035948995.1 Paraburkholderia sp.
CGCGGCGGCCGTAGCGGTTGTACACGCGCAGCACCGCTTCGCAGTACGTCAGCAGGTGCTGCCACGGCAGGTCTTCGCGGATGATCGAGCCGACGACCGGCGTGCGGCCCAGGCCGCCACCGGCCAGGATGCTGGCGACGACCTCGCCCTGCGCGTTCTTCTTCAGATAGACGCCCAGGTCGTGGATCTGCACCGCGGCGCGGTCTTCCTTCGAGCCCGACACAGCGATCTTGAACTTGCGCGGCAGCCACGCGAATTCGGGGTGGAACGTCGACCATTGACGCAGGATTTCGGCCCACGGACGCGGATCGACGACTTCGTCGGGCGCCACGCCCGCGAACTGGTCAGCGGTGATGTTGCGGATGCAGTTGCCCGAGGTCTGAATGCCGTGCATCTGCACGGCAGCGAGCTTGCGCAGGATTTCCGGCGTTTCTTCGAGCTTGATCCAGTTGTACTGGATGTTCGAGCGCGTCGAGAAATGGCCGTAACCGCGGTCGTGTTCGCGCGCGATGGTCGCGAGCACGCGCATCTGGTCGCTGCGCAGGTTGCCGTACGGAATCGCAATGCGGTGCATGTACGCATGGCGCTGCAGGTACAGACCGTTCTGCAGACGCAGCGGACGGAACTCCTCTTCGCTCAATTCGCCCGACAAGCGGCGGCGAACCTGATCGGCGTACTGCGCGACCCGTTCATCGACGATGGTCTGGTCGTACTGATCGTATTGGTACATTCGGGGACCCCAGTTTTGCGTTACACGCAGCGTTCCGGTTACGCCGCGCAGGTTCCTCTGCCTTTGCCGGTGCGGCTGAACGGGGTTGCCTGGACCCCCCGCTCATTTGCTAATGACAAAAACAGATATCCATATTGAAAAAGTTGGGGAAATCGTAATAAACTCCCCTTATATTTCAAACGACTAAAAAATTCTTTTGATATGCGCAGAGGTTATATATGAACCTGCACCAGTTCCGCTTCGTGCGCGAAGCCGTGCGGCAGAACTTCAACCTCACCGAAGCGGCCAAGGCGCTGTATACAAGCCAGCCAGGCGTCTCGAAGGCGATCATCGAGCTCGAGGACGAGCTGGGCGTCGAAATCTTCACCCGGCACGGCAAACGCGTGCGCTCGCTGACCGAACCGGGGCGCATTATCCTCGCTTCCGTCGAGAAGATCCTGCAGGAAGTCGAAAGCCTGAAGCGCGTCGGTAAAGATTACGCGGCGCAGGATCAGGGCAACCTCGTCATTGCGGCCACCCACACCCAGGCCCGCTACTCACTTCCGGCCGCAATCGCCGAATTCAAGAAGCGCTTCCCGAAAGTTCACCTTTCGATTCTGCAAGGCAGCCCGACCCAGGTGGCCGAAATGGTCATCCACGACCAGGCGGACATCGCGATCGCCACGGAGGCCATTGCCAACTACAAGGAGCTGGTCTCGCTGCCCTGCTTCCAGTGGCACCACGTCGCCGTGATGCAGCCGGATCACCCGCTGCTCGACCGCAAGCTGCTGTCGCTCGACGATCTGACCCAATATCCGCTGATTACGTATGACAACGCGTTTGCCGGGCGCACCAAGATCAACGAGGCGTTCCGGCTGCGGGGTCTCTCGCCGGATATCGTGCTCGAGGCGATCGACGCCGACGTGATCAAGACCTACGTCGAACTGGGGCTGGGCGTGGGCATCATGGCCGATATCGCCTTCAACGCCGAGCGCGACCGCCACCTCCGCGCGATGCCCGTCGGTCATCTGTTCGGCAGCAATGTGACGCGCCTCGCGCTCAAACAGGGCGCGTACCTGCGCAGCTATGTGTATACGCTCGTCGAACTGCTGTCGCCGAGCATGAACCGCAAGCTGATCGAACAGGCGCTAAAGGGCGAACACGAAACCTACGAGCTTTGATTGAATTTTCCGCCTCCCGCTACGGAGACCTCCGATGACGTCAAATAAAAAGACCCTGCGCGGCATGGCCGCGCTCGGGGCGATGCTGATCGCCACCGCCGTGCATGCTGACCTGAAAGTCGGCATCGATCTGTCGAGCACCGGTCCTGCCGCGGTGATCGGCATTACCAGCAAGAACGCAATGCTGATGTGGCCAGATACCATTGCCGGCCAGAAAGCCGACTACATCATTCTCGACGATGGCTCCGACCCGGGCGCAGCGGTGCGCAACATCCACAAGCTGATCAACGAGGACCACGTCGACGTGATCGTCGGGCCGAATATCACGCCGGCCGCGATGGCCGCGCTGGACCCGGTCGCCGAGAGCCAGACGCCGATGATCACGCTGGTCGGCTCGGCGAGCGTCGTCGAACCGCAGGAAGGCAAGCGCGTGTGGGCCTTCAAGATGGCGCAGACCGACAGCGCGATGGCCGACGTGATGACGCGCTATATGTCGAACCACAACGTCAGGACGGTCGGCTTCATCGGCTTTGCCGACGGCTACGGCGAAAGCTGGCTCAATGAGTTCACGAAGTTCGCCACACTGCGGCACATTCAGGTGGTCGCGACCGAGCGCTTCAATCGCACGGATGCGAGCGTCACCGGTCAGGTGTTAAAGGTGATGGCGGCCAGGCCGGATGCGATCCTGATCGCGGGCGCGGGGACGCCGACTGTGTTGCCGCAGCGCACGCTGATCGAGCGCGGCTTCAAGGGCGCGATTTATCAGACGCATGGCATCGCGACGCCGGAATTCATCAAGCTCGGCGGCAAGGACGTGGAAGGCACGCTGTTCCCGACCCAACCCGTGGTGGTGGCGCGCACGCTGCCGGCCGACCATCCGGCGAAAAAGGCGGCGCTTGCGTTCGTGAATGCGTATGAGGCGAAGTATGGTCCGGGTTCGGTCACGCAGTTTGCTGGCGACGCGGCGGGCGTGTACCCACGTTTACAGGACGCGGTGGCCCGTGCGCTGAAGACTGCGCAACCGGGCACGCCGGCGTTCCGCGTCGCGCTGCGCGATGAACTGGAGCATGCGCATGAACTGGTCGTGCCGAACGGCGTGGTCAATACCAGCGTGAAGGATCACGTCGGGCTCGATCAGCGGGCAAGCGTGATGGGGATTATCAAGGATGGGAAGTTTACGTACCTGAGTCAGTAGGCAGGACGGGCTGAGCGGCCCGATATCCGGGTCACGGGGCACCGGGGCAGGCTGAACAGCCGATCCCCGGATGCCAGCCATCTTCCCCCATGACTGCGCGCCCTGAGCGCCGCGCCTCGTCGGCCTCGCGACGAATCTCCCCGCCAAACCCCACAATTCCCTGTCCGGCTTGGCGCCTCCCACAGGCGCAAGCATCCGTTCGCCCCTCAGACGCCCCGATCCAGGGAAAACCACGACCTCCACTTGTCTGCTTTCCTTTGATTAACTTTCGATTCGAAACTAAACTCTTTCGAAACAAAAGTATTTTCTTTCGAAGAGCGGAGACATGCTGGCTAACAAGAGTTCCCTGAAGCGGCGCCTTCAGATTGTCGAGATGGTCCGCAAACGCGGCGAAGTGTCGGTCGAGGAGCTCAGCCAGGCATTCGATGTGTCGAGCGTGACCATCCGTACGGATCTGACCTACCTCGAACAGCAGCGCTATCTGGTGCGCTCGTTCGGCAAGGCTCGCTATCTGGCCCAGCGGCCCGGCGAGAGCGTGCTGATGCCGGTGTCGGATGGCGCGGCACGCAAGGCCGCGGAAATGGCGATAGCCCGATTCGCTGCGGAATCCGTGGACGACCACGAGTCGCTGATGCTCGGTGCGGGCGAAATCGTCCATAAGATGCTGCCGCTGCTGTCCGATCGCTCGAACCTGTCGCTGCTGCTGAACGACATCGCGATGGCGCAGACCGCGCAGCGCTTTGTTCACTGCGAGCTGCAATTGACCGGCGGCCACCTCACCCAGGAAGCGACCACACTGACCGGCCCGGAAGCCGAGCGCTCCGTGACCGCGCGCTCCCTCGACCTCTGCATTCTCGAAGCGTCAGGCCTGGACCGGGACGGCAACCTGCTGTGTGCTGACCCTGGCCTCGCGCGCGTGTTTCATGCCGCCGCGCAGACCGCAGCCCGCACTGTCGTTGTCGCGTATCAGCCCCAGTTGTCCGAACGCGACGGCCACGTGTTTTGCAATCTATCGGATCTCGGCGCACTCGTGATCGACGACGGCATCGATCCGCCCACGATGGACCTGTTTCCTCGCAAGCACCTTGAACTGCACAGAAGGGAAAACGGAATCCTCGAGTTCCGCCAATCCACGCGCTCATCCACGCGCTAATCCATAAAGGAAGCGACACCATGAAGCCCAAAGCTATTGCCGTTGCGCCCGGCATCGCGACCGCGAACCAGGGTCTGGGCAGGCAGGTTGCCGACGTGTCATCAACAACGGCATGAATCTGCCGAGTGTCCCGTATTTCTATCAACTCATCGTGAGGGGCGTCGTGATTCCCGTCGCTATCTGCATCGATGTCCAAACGAAGAAGCGCCATGCCCAATTCCGAATCGCATAGCGCCGGCAAGACCGGCTACATCCTGACGATGGGCGAGATCCTCGTCGAAATCATGGCGACCGAACGTGGCCAGTCGTTCCGCCGACCGGGCACGCTGATCGGCCCCTACGCCAGCGGCGCGCCGGCGATTTTCATTGACCAGGTGGCGCGCCTCGGCAGCCGCTGCGCGATGATCGGCTGCGTCGGCGATGACGACTTCGGCACGCTCAACGTCGAGCGCCTGCGCGCCGATGGCGTCGATGTATCCGGTATCGCGCTCATCAAGGGGCAGACGACCGGCAGCGCCTTCGTCACTTATCGCGAAGATGGCGAGCGTGACTTCATTTTCAACATCACCAACAGCGCCTCAGCCTATCTCTCGGTGGCGAACGTTCGCGAGGATTTGCTAAAGGACTGCCGTCACTTTCACGTGATGGGGTCGTCGCTGTTCTCGTTTCGCATCATCGAGGCGATGAAGAAGGTCATCGAGACCGTAAAGGGGCACGGCGGTACCGTCAGCTTCGATCCGAACATCCGCAAGGAGATGCTGCGGATTCCAGAGATGCGTGAGGCGCTGGATTTCATTCTCGACTATACGGATGTGTTCCTGCCGAGCGGTCACGAAGTGACGCTGCTGGCAACCGCCAGCTCCGAGCGCGCCGCAATCGAAGAACTCTTGCAGCGTGGCATCCGCGAAGTCGTAGTGAAGCGCGGCAAGGACGGTTGCAGTTTCTACGACGGCACCAACGCCCTCCATGTGCCTGCGATCCAGGTAGAAGAAGTGGATCCCACAGGCGCTGGCGACTGCTTCGGCGCAACCTACATCGCCTGCCGGTCTCAGGGCATGAGTGTCGCAGCGGCGTTGCGCTACGCCTGCGCGAGCGGCGCCCGTGCAGTCAGCGTTCGAGGACCGATGGAAGGCACCGCGACGCTGGCTGAGCTCGATGCGTTCATCGCGAAAGCGGAGCGAAATCATGCATAACGTGGTTGCGCGCCTTTCCAACGGGCACCGTGCGGCGACATCCCTGAAGGGAATCTATTCGATCTGCTCAGCGCATCCCTGGGTGCTCGGCGCGGCGATGCAGCAGGCCCTCGACGACGGTACGCCGCTGCTGGTCGAATCAACCTCGAACCAGGTGGATCAGTACGGCGGCTACACCGGGATGAAACCGGCGGACTTCGTCCGGTTCGCTCACCTGATCGCAGAGCGGGTTGGGTTGCCGCGCGATCACCTGATTCTCGGCGGCGACCATCTCGGGCCGAACGCGTGGCGCAGTTTGCCAGCGGAAGAGGCGATGCAGCGCGCGGAAACGCTCATCGATGCATACGCGTGCGCCGGCTTCACCAAGATCCATCTGGACACCAGCATGGCTTGCGGCGGCGACCCGGAGCGTCTGCCGGACAGCGTGGTGGCGCAACGCGCAGCGCGCTTATGCGCCGTCGCTGAAGCCGCTGCCGTTCGCGCAGGACTCAAGAGCCGCCCGGTCTATGTGATCGGGACGGAAGTGCCGGTGCCCGGCGGTGCCAGCGACACGCTCAATACGGTCGACGTCACCCGGCGCGAAGCGGTGCTGGAGATGGTCGCCGTGCACCGCAACGCGTGGCGCGCACGGAACCTCGACGCAGCGTGGGACCGCGTGATTGCGCTCGTCGTGCAGCCCGGCGTCGAATTCGATCATACGAAAGTCATCGACTACCAGCCGGCGCTTGCCACCGGACTGTCCCTGGTGCTGGCGCAACTGCCCGGCATGGTGTTCGAAGCGCACTCGACGGACTATCAAACGCCCGAATCCCTGCAGGCCCTCGTTCGGGACGGCTTTGCGATTCTGAAAGTAGGACCGGGCGTCACGTTTGCGTTGCGCGAGGCCCTCTACGCGCTGGCGGACATCGAAACGGAGCTGTTGCCGGCAGTGAGACGCGCCGGCCTGCAGGCCGTCGTGGAAGCCGCGATGCTTCGCAATCCTGCCAACTGGGACAAGTATTACCACGGCGACGAAGCCGAACGACGTCTGCTTCGCACCTACAGCTATAGCGACCGGGTGCGGTACTACTGGGCCGATCCGCAGGTCGAGGCAGCCGCGCAACGGCTATTGCGGAACCTCGCCAGCACAGCGATTCCAGACAATCTCCTGAGCCGCTATTTACCGGCCCAGTACTGGGCCCGGCGGCGCGGCATCATCGACGGTTCGCCGATGAGCATCGTGCAGGGCAAGGTCCGCGAGGTCATCCGGCATTACGCGTCGGCTTGTCGTGAGTGATACGGCACGTCGCCGCGATGGCGCTCGCAGCACGTCGAGGATTCATTTGCCTGTCTGGTTCGACGATACCGCGGCAGTCAAAGCGGTCCACATGACAGGCAGTCTTAGTCACACACGAATAAGGAGGAAATCATGACCTTTAAGCCCAACGCTTCTTATGATTTTAGCCATGCTGTCGTGGTGGTCACGGGTGCGGCAGCCGGCATAGGCCGCCAGGTCTCAGAGCAATTCGCAGCAGCCGGCGCTACCGTCGCCCTGCTGGACCGTTCCCCGTCCGTCGTGGATGTCGCGTCAGACCTGGGTGCAGCGCATAGGGGTTGGGTCGCCGACGTCAGCGACGCTGAATCGGTCGCGACAGCGGCTAGCGGGATTCTTTCGCTGTTCGGTCACGTCGACGTTCTGGTCAACAACGCTGGCATCGGGCCGCTGGCACCGGCTGAAAATTTTCCTCTTGAAACGTGGGACAAAACCATGGCGGTCAATCTGCGGGGCGCGTTTCTCGTTGCGCGGGCATTCGCGCCGGGCATGCTCGCGCGTGGGCAGGGAAGAATCATCAACCTGGCCTCCCAGGCTGCCGTGATTGGCATCGAAGGGCATGTCGCCTATTGCGCAAGCAAAGCCGGGATCATTGGCATGACCAATTGCATGGCGCTCGAATGGGCGCCTAGAGGCGTGACGGTGAATGCCATTTCGCCGACCGTGGTCGAGACGGAGCTAGGGCTTAGCGGATGGGCTGGAGAAAAAGGAGAACGCGCCAGAGCCGCCATCCCTACCCGGCGATTTGCGAAGCCCGCCGAGATTGCCTGCGCAATCATGTACGTGGCAAGCAGGGAGGCCGCCATGATAAACGGGGCGAACCTGATGATCGACGGCGGCTATTCGATTATGTAGATCTCAACACGGTCAGATCGGGCTGACCGGCAACTGTTATTAACGACGTAAACACGAGCGAAAACCTGGGAGCACCTGGAGGCAGCAAAGGACTGGAGACAACCCACGATGTTTAGGAGACGAAAATGATCTATCTTTCTCATGCGGTTTCGTTGCGGTGCGACGCCTTGCGGCGCCGTCTTGCCGTATCGGTTGTTGCAGGAATTGGACTGGGTATCGGTAGCCTGGCGTACGCCACCACCGTAACGATCGGTGTACCGAATAACAACGATCTGATTGAAATGAAAAAGCTTTCTCCGGTGTTCGAGAAGGCCAACCCCGATATCCAGCTGAAGTGGATCGTGCTCGAGGAAAATGTGCTTCGACAGCGATTGACGACGGATATCGCGACGAACGGCGGTCAGTTCGACGTATCGGCCATCGGGACCTACGAAGCACCGCTCTGGGGCAAGCGGGGATGGCTGGTTCCCATCACCGGACTGCCCGCCAGCTACGATCTCGACGATGTGCTCAAATCGGTTCGCGACGGGCTGTCTTACGACGGAACGCTCTTCGCGTTGCCGTTCAATGCCGAAAGCTCGATGACGTTCTACCGGAAGGATTTATTCGCCGCCAAAGGTTTGACGATGCCGGATCATCCTACCTACAGCCAGATCAGCGAGCTTGCCGACAAACTGACCGACAGGGCTAACGGAGTCTACGGTATCTGTCTGCGCGGCAAGGCGGGTTGGGGTGAGAACATGGCCTTTGTCTCCACGTTAGTGAACACCTATGGCGGACGATACTTCGACGAGAAGTGGAATGCGCAGATCAACTCGCCGGAATGGAAAAGCGCGATCAATTTCTACGTTGATCTGTTGAAGAAGGACGGGCCGCCGGGAGCCAGTTCGAATGGTTTCAACGAAAACCTGTCGCTCATGACAGGCGGCAAGTGTGCGATATGGGTGGATGCGACGTCCGCTGCCGGTATCCTCTATAACAGGACCGAATCGTCCGTCGCAGACAAGGTGGGGTTCGCAGCGGCGCCAACGCAGATTACGCCGAAGGGTTCGCACTGGCTCTGGTCGTGGTCTTTCGCCATTCCAAAATCGTCGAAATCGCAAGACGCGGCCAGGCGGTTCATTGAATGGGCAACTTCCAAGGAATATATCACCCTGGTAGGCAATGACATCGGCTGGGCATCGCTGCCGCCGGGCACGCGTCAATCGACCTACGCACGTCCTGAATACAAGCAGGCTGCACCGTTCAGCGAGTTTGTGCTCAATGCGATCGAGACCGCCAATCCAAACGAGTCAACCTTGAAGAAAGTCCCGTACACCGGTGTGCAATACGTGGGAATTCCGGAATTCCAGTCGTTCGGGACCCTCATAGGGCAGCAGATAGCGGGCGCCGTTGCAGGTCAGATAAGCGTCGATCAGGCACTACAGGCGGGTCAGGCGTCGGCTGACCGCGCCGTGCGCCAGGCGGGCTACCAGAAGTAGGCCCGGATGCACCTGCCGCAGTCGTTCAGGCCACGCGCTTTCGTGCGACACGAGGCGCGTGGTCCTGTATCAGCTCGGAATCGGGAACCGCGTGAAGCGATCGGGCGGGTGATTGGGTGGGCGATGGCGCTCCATTGCTGATACAGTAAATGCCCCTCATCCGGCAGCCGTCCCCATCATGCGCACCACCCGAGCCATCCACGCCGTCGAACGGCTGAAAACCCGCAGCGGCAATCCGCAATTCGCGGCGATCAGCCTGTCCGGCGGCCTGTTTTATCTGGTCGACAAATCGAGCGGCACCGACAGGAAAGTCTCCGATCCGCTGCCGCTCGACGACTTCGTCAAATTCGTCGACGCCTTCGGACCGCCGAAACCGCGCAAGGCGAGCAAGCTCGATCTCGCGTTCGAAGAGCAGATCAGGAAGAGTAAAAGCTGAGGCGCGGCCCGCCGTTACCGGCACAACGGCGGCGCCCGATGCAGCGCGTCGTTCTCGATGACGTTGACGCCCCGCGTGTCGTCACTCAACACCTCGGTCACCAGCGCACGCGCCACCCTCTCGACGGAGATCGAGCGCCACTTGAGCGGCAGATACACCCCGAGGCGCCGCGCGATGCTCTCCAGGGGCCGGCTCTCGGCACGCTCGCCCATCAGGAATGACGGCCGCACGATCGTCAGCGTCGGATAGTCGAGCTTCTTCAGCCCCTCCTCCACATTGCCTTTCACACGGCTGTAAAAGGTCCGTGCATGCGGATCGGCGCCGATCGCGCTGACAATCGCAAAGTGCGAAGCCCCATGGCGGCGCGCGATGCCCGCAATCCGCAACGGGTATTCGTAGTCCACTTTGCGGAACGCGGCCTGCGAACCCGCCGTGCGGATCGTCGTGCCGAGCGCACAGATCACGGCGTCGACATCGAAGACGTCCGAGTTCGCGTCGGGCCAGTCATAGTCGATCACATGTTCGACGACCCGGTTGGTTGCCGGCGAACCCGTGACCGCCGCTCCCGACGCGCGGCGCACCAGTTGACGGACCTCGCGTACGCGGTCGTCTCTGGCGAGCAGACGCAGGCAGGCGCTACCGACGAGGCCGGTGCCGCCGAGCAGCAGGACGGTCTGTTTGCGCACGACATTGGACTGGCTGGACGCGAGGGGAGTCGACATGCGTGAGTCCGTCAAAAAGGGCACCGTCGCATCTTACCGCGTCGAAACGATTTCATCCGTTCTGGACCTCGCTATACTCCGCATTCGCCGCGCTGCTGGCCAGCACCGCCTCAATGAAATGCAGTCCCGCTACGCCATCATCCACGGTGGTCAGAAGCCTGCTTTCCGGCGGGAGCGGCTTGCCCGCGTCCAACGCCTCGATCTGCAGGGCAGCGTCTTTATAGAGCTGCGCAAACGCTTCCAGATAGCCTTCCGGATGCCCGGGCGGCACGCGCGTCGCATGCGCGGCGATTGCGCTCTTCACCCGCCCGCGCGTGCGCCGCCCGGCCAGCCCGCCAAGCGGCGTGAACCAGAGTTCGTTAGGGTTCTCCTGATCGAACGCGAGACCGGCTTTCGTGCCGTACACGCGCAGCCGCAATGCATTCTCCGCGCCGCTCGCCACCTGGCTTGCCCATAGCATGCCGCGTGCGCCGTTTTCGTAACGCAGCATGGCCTGCACGTGATCGTCGATGCGGCGGCCAGGCACAAAGGTGTGCAACTCCGCAGCGAGCCACCTGGGCTTCATCCCGGTCACGAAGGCGGCGAGGTGGTACGCGTGCGTGCCGATATCACCCAGGCACCCCGCCGGGCCAGCCAGTTTCGGGTCCGTGCGCCAGCCGGCCTGTTTGTTCGTGCCGGTGGTTTCGATCGGCTCGGCGAGCCAGTCCTGCGCGTATTCGACCTGCACGACGCGCACCTCGCCGATCTCGCCCGCCTCCACCAGTTCGCGGGCATGGCGGACCATCGGATAACCGGAATACGTGTGAGTCAGCGCAAAGAGCAGGTTCTTCTCGCGCGCAAGTTTCGCCAATGCCTGTCCCTCCTCGAGCGAAACCGCGAGCGGCTTGTCGCAGATCACGTGAATACCAGCTTCGAGAAACGCAGTCGCCACCGGTGCGTGCAGATAGTTGGGCGTGACGATCGCCACCGCATCGATACCGTCGTCCTTGCGCGCGGCTTCCGCTTGCGCCATCTCGCGCCAATCTGCGTAGCTGCGGGCAATGCCCGCTTCTGCCGCACTCGCCTGCGCCCGCTGCGGATCGGACGACAACGCGCCCGCCACCAGTTCGAAGCGATCGTCGAGCCGCGCGGCCATGCGGTGGACCGCGCCGATGAAGGCGCCCTGCCCGCCGCCGACCATGCCTAAGCGTAACTTTCGTGTCATGGGTGATGCTCCTTTGATGATGCGTGCAGCGCCGGCGTCGTCAAATGTGAGAACGGTACGCACACCTGCGCTCAGATCCCCAGCACGCGTTTCAGTTGCACCGCATCGACGCCGCTACCGGCGAAGTCGTCGAAGGCGTGTTCGGCCACGCGAATGATGTGGCGGCGAATGAACTCCGCGCCTTCGCGCGCGCCGTCCTCCGGATGCTTCAGGGCACATTCCCACTCGAGCACGGCCCAGCCCGGATAGTCGTATTGCGCCATCTTCGAGAAGATCGCGCCGAAATCGATCTGACCGTCGCCGGGCGAACGGAACCGCCCGGGGCGTTCCGTCCAGTCGCTGTAGCTGCCGTACACGCCTGCCTTGCCCGTCGGACGAAACTCCGCATCCTTCACGTGGAAGGCTTTGATGCGCTCGTGATAGATATCGACGAACGCGAGGTAGTCGAGTTGCTGCAGCACGTAGTGGCTCGGATCGAACAGAATGTTGGCACGGCGATGTCCTTGCACGCGCTCCAGAAAACGCTCGAAGGTCACACCGTCGTGCAGATCTTCGCCGGGATGCAGTTCGTAGGCGACATCGACGCCGACTTCGTCGAACGCATCGAGAATCGGCGTCCAGCGGCGCGCGAGTTCGTCGAAGGCGGTTTCGACGAGACCCGCGGGCCGCTGTGGCCATGGATACACATAGGGCCATGCAAGCGCGCCGGAAAACGACACGTGCGTGTCGAGGCCGAGACGCCGCGACGCCTGCGCGGCGAGCTTCAACTGCTGGATCGCCCATTCGGTGCGCGCCTGCGGATTGCCGCGCACGTGCGGTGCGGCGAAGCCGTCGAACAGCAGGTCATAGGCAGGATGCACGGCTACCAGTTGGCCCTGCAGATGCGTCGCCAGCTCGGTGATCTCGACACCCGCGTCGGCGACGGCGCCCAGCAATTCGTCGCAATACGTCTGGCTCGATGCCGCCTGTTCGAGGTCGATCAGCCGTGCGTCGACCGGTACCTGGATACCTTTGTAGCCGAGACTCGCAGCCCACGCGGCCATGTTTGCCAGCGTGTCGAAGGGCGCCTTGTCGCCCAGGAACTGGGCCAGATAGATCGCCGGCCCCTTGATGGTTTTCATCGTGTCGCTCCTCGGTCAAAGGATAGGACGCTCGCCGTCGGGCGCACGCCATGGCCGCTGCGTGTGATTCACGTCACTAACGTCGCCACATTTAACGACGTTACCAACATCACACGCAGCGGCAACCCACCGCGCGTCAAAACGGTGAATCGGGGAAGTAGTAGTCTTTCGCGTTGTCCTTCGTGACGAGCACCGACGGCACGATGGTCGTCGCCGGCAGCTTGTCGCCCTTCAGGCGTGCTTCGGCGGTCAGCTTGATCGCGTCGTAGATGAACTTCGGCGAATACGTGACGTCCGCCTGGATGAGCTTGTCGCCGTCCATCACGCGCTTGACCATCTCTTTCGATCCCGCGCCGCCCAGCACTTCCTTGATATCGGTGCGCTTGGCCTGATCGATGGCCTTGAGCACGCCAACGGACATATCGTCATCCGCAGACCAGACCGCGTCGATATGCTTGAAGCGCGTCAGGTAATCCTGCATCACCTTGAACGCATCGTCGCGATTCCAGTTTGCATACTTTGCGTCGAGCACCTTCACGCCTGGGCACGCCTTCAGCGCGTTGGTGAATGCGGTATAGCGCTCGTTATCGAGCGTAGTCGGAATGCCGCGCAACGCCACGATGTCGCCCTTGCCGTTCAGCGATTTGCAGAAATATTCGCCGGCTAGCCTGCCAAACGCGGTGTTGTCACCCGCTACATAAGCGTCCTGCGCGCTCGTATCGGTCAGCCCGCGATCCACCACCGTCACGTAGATGCCCTTTTTCTTCACCTGCGCCACCGGCTGCGTCAGCGAAGCTGATTCATGCGGGAAGATGACGAGTGCAGTGATCTTGTTGACGGTGACCATGTCCTGCAACTGGTTCGCCTGTTCCGGTGCGCTCGCCGACGTTTTCAGGATTACCTTCAGGTCGGGATGCGCCTTCTCCATGTCCTCCTTGGCCTTGTTTGCCCACCAGTCGATACCGCCGGTAAAGCCGTGATCGGCCGTCGGTATGGCCACGCCCAGGATGACCTTGTCGTCGGCGCGCGCCGCGCCCGTCGTCCCCAGTATCCCCAACGCCAGCACGCCGGCGCCGATCGCTCGAATGACCTGCTTCATGGTTGTGTCTCCTGTTTGTGAGGCGTTCGCGCGCCCCGGATTTTTGGACCGCCACTGCCGTGCTGTTGTGCTTGCCAACCACTGCCAACCAATGTCCACCCCTGCCTACCGCCGCCCGCGCTGCAAAAACGCCACGACGATAATCACCGCACCCTGCACCGCCGCGTTCAGATACACGCTGATGATGCTGGTCAGATTGAGAATGTTCGCGATCACCGACAGCAGGATCGCGCCGATTACCGTACCGATCACGCGCCCCTCGCCGCCCTTGAGCGCCGTGCCGCCAACCACCACCGCCGCAATCGCCTCCAGCTCCCACAGGAGCCCGGTCGTCGGCGTGGCTGAGCCGAGACGCGGCACGTACAGCACGGTGGCGACGCCGACGCAAATGCCAAGCAGTACGTAGGTAATGATCTTCACCGTATCGACGCGGATCGCCGCATAGCGCGCGACCTGTTCATTCGAGCCGATCGCCTGCACGTGCCGGCCGAACGCGGTGCGGTTCAGGATCACGGTGCCGCCTGCTGCAACGACCAGAAAGACCCAGATCGGCACCGGCACGCCGAGAAAACTCGCGTAATACACGGGACCATAGAGATCGGTAAGCGAGTTGTTGAGCGTGAGCGCGCCACCGTCGGCGAGCCACGTGAGCACCGCGCGGAAAATACCAAGTGTGCCTAACGTGACGATGAACGGCTCGATACGTCCTTTGGTAATCAGCAGTCCGTGCGCCCAGCCGAACAGGCCGCCCAGCAGCAGCGCACCCACCATGCCGAGTGTGATGATCGCGAGCGGCGCGAGCGTGTGGCCGCCCACGCCGGCCGATAGCCCGTTCATCAGCCAGATCATGCTGCCTGCGATCAGCGCCGCCATCGAGCCCACGGACAGATCGATGCCGCCGGAAATGATCACGAAGGTTTCGCCGACCGCAATGATGCCGATGAACGACGTTCGCGTGAGCACGTTCATCAGGTTGTCGACGGTCGCGAAGTCGGGATTGAGCAGCGTGCCGGCGATGCATAGCACGACGAGCCCCGCGAGCGGCCCGAGCCCGTAAAGACGGTGCGCGAGCCGCATCGCGCGGCCGGACTGCGCGGCTTCAGTGGGTGCCGGTCGCATGGGCGATCAACTCCTCTTCGGTGAGATGGTCGAGATCGAGCGTGGCCTGCAGCCTGCCGGCCCGCATCACGGCGACGCGATGGCACAGGCCGATCAGCTCGATCAGTTCGGATGAGATGACGATCACCGCGCGTCCTTGCGCGGCGAGCCGGTGAATCAGGAAATAGATGTCGCGCTTCGAGCCGACATCGACACCGCGGGTAGGCTCGTCAAGCACGATCACGTTCGGGTTCGGCTGCAGGAACTTGGCAAGCGCGAGTTTTTGCTGGTTGCCGCCCGAGAGCATGCGGGCGCGGCTCGACAGATCGCCCGTGCGGATGCCGAAGTCGCTGACCGCCTGGACGAGCGCTGCGCGCCCCGCCTTCAGATCGAGCAGCGGATGCGTGTAGCGCTCAAGCGTCATCAGTGTGAGGTTGTCCTGCAGGCTCAGGTTGACGTGCAGCGCCTTGCCCTTGCGGTCCTCGCTGAGATACGTGAGACCGTGGCGCATGGCGTCGCGCGGCTTTTTCAGCTCGACCGCACGACCGCCCACTTCGATGTGCCCCGCGCTGCGCCGGCGCAGACCGAGGATCGCCTCGAAGGCTTCCGTGCGGCCCGCGCCGACGAGGCCCGCAAAACCCAGCACTTCGCCCGCGCGAACCTGGAAGCTCAATTGCTCGACCCAGTCCGGCACGACGAGACCGTCCACTTTCAGCGCGACGGGTGCGTCGGCGGACACCGGTGCCTTGTCGGGAAACATGTCGGACAGGTCACGCCCGACCATCAGGTTCGCCATCTGCTGACGCGCGAGTCCTGCTGTTTCACCGCGCGCGACGAAACGGCCGTCGCGCATCACGATCACCTCGTCAGTGATGTGCTCGACTTCGTCAAGCTTGTGCGAGATGTAGATGATCGTGACGCCGTCGGCCTTCAGTTTCCTCATCAACGTGAAGAGACGCTCGGTTTCGGATGGCGTGAGCGTCGCGGTCGGCTCGTCCATGATCAAAAGACGCGCGCGCCGCGACAGCGCCTTGGCAATCTCCACCATCTGCTTTTCAGCGACGATCAGATTACGCACCTTCGTGTCCGGCGGCCTCGCAAGCCCGACCTGCGCCAGATAACGCTTCGCCTCGCTGCGCATCGCGGCATCATCGACCAGCCAGCCGCGGCGCTTCTCGTGGCCTAGATACATGTTCTGGGCAATCGACAGATGCTCGGCGAGATTGAACTCCTGGTGGATCAGCACGATACCCGCCGCTTCCGCGTCACGCGAACTGGCGAACTGCTGCGCGTGGCCGTCGATCAGCAGCGTGCCGTGAGTCGCCGCCTCATAGCCCGCCAGGATTTTCATCAGCGTGGATTTGCCCGCGCCGTTTTCGCCAAGCAGGCCGTAGATGCGGCCAGGCGTCAGCTCGAAGCTCACGCCGTGCAGCACGCGCACCGGGCCGAAGTCTTTGCGGATGTCGTCAAAGCGCACGGCGAGGCTCATCGCTCAGGCACTCCTGCGAACCACGAGCCGGTGCGGCAATAGCACGCCCGGCACGCTCGCCAGGGGATTCGCGAGCCGCTGCAGCAGCAGGCGCGCCGCGGTTTCGCCGAGTTCGCGCATCGGCTGCGCGATCGTCGTGAGCGGCGGATCGATCTGCGCGGCGAGCGAGATGTCGTCGAAGCCGACCACGGCGACATCGTCCGGCACCCGCCTGCCGACACTACGCAGACCGTGGATCACACCGATGGCCAGCGTGTCCGAGACGGCGAAGATCGCGCTCGGCGCGTCGCGCTGCGCCATGAGCACAGCGGCCGCCGACGCACCCGCCTCGTAGTCGAGGCTGTTCAGATTCATGCGCCAGCGCTCGTCCGGCGTGATGCCCGCCTCGCGCAGCGCGTCGAGATAGCCTTGCTGGCGTTGCCGCGCGTAGAGATAGGCGACGTCGGAATTGATCAGGCCGACGCGCCGATGCCCCTGCGCCAGCAGATGCCGCACCGCGTCGCCGGCGGCCCGATAGTTGTCGATGCCCACGTACGGCACGCCGACCGCCGGATCGAACTCGCAGCACGCTACCCAGGGCAGCGCGCCCGATTCCTCGGCGAGCGCCTGCTGCACGGTGGCCGGATCGAGGCAGATGGCGCCGTCCGCGCGGCGCCGCCGCAGCAGGTCGAAATAACTGCGCTCGCGGCCCGGGTCGGCGCCCGTGTCGCACAGCAGCATGAAATAGCCGTGCTGGCGCGCGACGCTGTCGATGCCGCGCACGATCTCCGCGTAAAACGGGTTGCCGACGTCCGGCACCATGGTCAGCAGCAAACGGCTTTCGGCGGTGCGCAGGTTGCGCGCCAGTTCGTTGACGCGGTAGCCGCTGGCGTCCACGGCGGCCAGCACCTTGTCGCGCGTGGCGGGCCGCACGTTGGCGTGGCCGTTCAGCACCCGCGAGACGGTCGCCACGGATACCCCCGCCTGCTCCGCCACGCCCGCAATGGAGGTGCCGTCGGACGGCCGGGGTCCGGGTTCGGGTCGGGGTCCGGGTCGGGGCACATCGCTCTCAGGTTGCCGCACTCTGGACACTGGATTGTTGCCCACAAAATGTAATCGATTACATTTTTGGGCGATAGCGAGACGAATCGCAAGGACCGTCTCGTAGGGATTAACACGGAGCGGATTGGGCCATGTTTGCCTCGCCACTGCCCTGTGGCTGCCCGTCAGTTGTCCCGCAGTTGCCCCCAGGGAGACGGGATCTGCCCCGGATGGCCGGCCGCCCGGCCCCTCACCTGGCGTGTTGACGGAGTGCCGGGCTAGGCAAGGCTGACTGAAGGGTGCAGGCGCCCTGCATGCCGTGCAGTACCTCTCAGGCAGCCCTTGACTGGACACATGGATTCTTGCAGGTTTTCGTTAACGGAATCTGTACAGGGTGTGTGTATGTCAATTCGCGCCCAGGACGTGGTGCCCATGAGTGAGGCCCGCTCGCGGCTGACAGAGCTGGCGGAGGACGTGGTCGCGGTTGCCGAAAAGGTTTTGACGAAGAACGGGTCGGCGTACGTCGCGATTGTCGACGCCCGGAAGTTGGATTACTACCATGCGCTCGAAGCAGAGCATGGCCGGCTGGTCTTGCTGGATGATGCCGAGAGGGGACTCAGGGACGCGCTTGCAGGCAGGGTGCAGTCTGAAGAGGAATTCCGCAAATCGCTGCGGCGTTCTGGTTCCCGGAAGTGATGCGGGTCGATTTGCGGGTCGATTTCGCGGAAAGCTTCCGGAAACGGCTGCGCGTCCTCGAAGAGTTCATGCTGGCTCAAGACGTGGACTCCACGCCAGCGGGAGTTGAGGACTTGGAGGAGGAGGTCCTGCGGCTCGTCGACCTCGTAAAGCTGCACCCGAAGATTGGCCGTCCCGCAGATGTACCTGATGCCAGCTCGGTCGAAGGCCAAAGGCGGCCGGAGCGGGTGTTGCACCTGGCCATCAATGCAGGACTGCCTGAACTTCGGCAATACGTCCTGCGTGCACATCTGGTGCTGTATGCGCACTCAGATTCGCGTGTTTTGATGTTGTCTGTTCGCCCCCATCTAGAGTTAGGATATGCGCCAGATGCGGAGTGAGGGGCACTGACGACGGAGTTCGCCGGGCAGTACTTGCCGCTGCGATATTTTTCTGGCGAAACTGTATTAAAAAGGCGGGATTTTTGTCTTCGCCCGTCAATCAGCCTTGTCCTGGCCCGCAATCCATCAACCCGTTAAGTGAAGGGATGGGGCCGGCCCCCGGTTTGGTACAATTCCGCAGTTACCCCGGACCCGCACGGGTCGCACCTAAACCGAACCGCCGAATCCACCATGAATATCGAGCAAGCGCGTTTCAACATGATCGAACAGCAGATCCGCCCCTGGGAAGTGCTCGACCAGGACGTGCTGAATCTGCTCTCGATCGTCAAGCGTGAGAATTTCGTTCCTGCTGTCTACCGCGACCTGGCCTTCGTCGACTTCGAAGTGCCGCTGCCGGCTGGCCAGCACATGCTGGCGCCGCGCGTCGAAGCACGCGTGCTGCAGGAACTGGCGGTGAAGAAGCATGAAAGCGTGCTCGAAATCGGCGCGGGCTCGGGTTATATGGCTGCCCTGCTTGCCCACCGTGCACAGCACGTACTGACGGTAGATATCGAGCCGGAACTGGCCGAACTGGCCAGGACCAGCCTGGCGGCCAACGGCGTGCTGAACGCGGAAGTCTCCACCGGTGATGCATCTCGCGGCTGGCCGGCAGCGGCGCCGTACGACGTGATCTGCGTGTCGGGCGGCCTGCCCGTGCTGCCGCAGGAAATGCTCGATCACCTGAAGATTGGCGGGCGTCTCGCCGCGTTTGTGGGTACGGCTCCGGTGATGAAGGCGCAGATCATCACGCGCATCGACGAGAAGCAGTACCGTATCGCCGACGTGTTCGAAACGTATGTCGAGCCGCTGATCAACGCCGTGCAGCCGCCGCGCTTCAAGTTCTGAGCGCGGGGCGTTTTGCCTCGTGTCTGAACTGCCGCCGCCTGCGGTTATTTGCTGTCACCTGAAACCGGATGTACCGCTGATGCAAAACCTGACCGCTCCCGCTCTGGCCGAATGGCTCGCCGACAAATCGCGTCCCGCGCCCGTGCTGCTCGACGTGCGCGAACCGTGGGAAATCCAGACGGCGTCGATCGCCGGTGCCGTGTCGATCCCGATGCGCGAGATTCCTGCCCGCAGCGAAGAACTCGACGACGACGCGCAGATTGTTTGCGTGTGCCACCACGGCGCACGCAGCGCGCAAGTGGCGATGTTCCTCGAATCGCGCGGGCATACGAACGTGTTCAACCTGCAAGGCGGGATTGACGCGTGGTCGCGTCAGGTTGATCCGGCGGTTCCGACGTACTGATTTACAACGTACGATGGGCGGGGCCAGTGCTGAACAGGGCCAGGGTCGGCTCGCAGACCGCACCGTTCGTCGCATTCTGACAGGCCGTTGCCAGCGCATGAGATCCGCACCAGAGGCCGGCACCCGCAAGGCGCCGGCCTCTGGTCATTGAGGGCAGCGTCACGCTCGCCCTCGCCGGCCCAGGCAGACGCCGCTAAGCCGTGTCCTTCAACACCTCCCCCACCGTCGCAAAGATCTCCTCGATCTGTGCTTCCTCAACAATGAGCGGTGGCGAGAACGCCAGAATGTCCGCGGTATAGCGCGTCAACACACCCTTCTCATAGCAACGCACAAACACGTCATACGCCCGCGCGCCCGGCGCTCCGTCGCGCGGCGCCAACTCGACACCGCCCACCAGCCCCAGATTGCGCACATCGATCACGTGCCGCGCGTCGCGCAGCTTATGAATCTCCCGTTCAAACACCGGCGCCATCCGCGCCGCCCGCTCGAACAAACCCTCTCGCTCGTAAAGATCAATCGTCGCGCAAGCCGCGGCAGCCGCAATCGGATGTCCTGAATACGTATACCCATGAAAAAGCTCGATCCCTGCCGGCGCGCCATTAACAATCGAGTCGTGCACCCGCGCGCTGGCCGCCACCGCCCCCATGGGCGCGGCAGCGTTGTTGGTGCCCTTCGCCATCGTCAGCAGATCGGGCGTCACGTTGAAGTACTGCGCAGCAAACGGCGCCCCGAGCCGTCCCCAACCGGTGATCACCTCGTCGAAAACCAGCAGGATGCCGTGCCTGTCGCAGATCTGGCGTAGCCGCTCCAGGTAACCTTCCGGCGGAATCAGCACGCCGGTCGAGCCGGCCACCGGCTCGACGATCACCGCCGCAATCGTCGAGGCGTCGTGCAGCGTCACGAGCCGCTCCAGTTCATCGGCCAGATGCGCACCCCACCTGGGTTGCCCCTTGGAAAACGCCGCCTCCCTGATATTCAGCGTATGCGGCAAATGGTCGACCGAAGGCAGCAACCCGCCCGAGAACGCCTTCCGGTTCGGCGCAATGCCGCCCACCGAAATGCCGCCGAAACCCACGCCATGATATCCGCGCTCACGTCCGATGAAGCGCGTGCGCTGCCCCTCGCCCCGTGAGCGGTGATACGCCAGCGCGATCTTCAACGCGGTATCGACTGCCTCCGAGCCTGAATTCACAAAGAAAATGTGCTTCAGGTCGCCGGGCGTGTGCTGCGCAATCCTGGTTGCCGCCTCGAACGCCTTCGGGTGCCCCATCTGGAAGGTCGGCGCGAAATCCATCTCGGCGGCCTGGGCCTGCACGGCGGCCACGATCTCGTCGCGGCAGTGGCCGGCGTTCACACACCAGAGGCCCGCCGTGCCGTCGAGAATGCGCCGTCCGTCGTGCGACGTGTAGTACATCCCCTTAGCGCTCGCCAGGAGCCGCGGCGCGCTCTTGAACTGGCGGTTAGCGGTAAAGGGCATCCAGAACGCCGCCATGTCCGGTGGGTTGGCATTCGCCGTAGCGCGCTCATTCATGTCGTGTCTCCTCGCAAGGTGGGTCTTCCAGTGTAGGCAGCCGCACGCTCATGCACAAAGGCGTGGCGGCAATGCACCGTGGCCGCTCCTTGGCGGTCAGGCACGCTTCGTTGCAGCGCGGCACGCACCGCAACGAGGCAGGACGCCACGGATTGCACCAGATTCGCGCCTGGACGGCATAACGGCGGCATATCGGCCCAGGACACCCCGACCGCATCGCAGCACGCGGCGCGCCCCATTCGGGTCCGTTTTGCCGCTTGGCATGTGGCTTGCAGTAGTCGTCCGGCAAGCCATGCAGGACAGCCACGATGGCTGGAATCGACGCCCATAACACTCATCATCCAATGGCAAGGGGTAGCAAATGAAACGTCGCAGTCTGTTGAAGCTCGGGTCAATGTCTGGCGCATTGGCGCTCGCTGGCCAGAGTCCGTTTGCCAATGCGCAATCCGGCAGCGGGCCGATCAAGGTTGGCATTCTGCATTCGCTGTCGGGCACGATGGCAATCTCGGAGACCTCACTGAAAGACACCGCGCTGATGACCATTTCGGAAATCAACAAGAGCGGCGGTGTCATGGGCCGGCAGATCGAGCCGGTGGTGGTGGACCCGGCGTCGAACTGGCCGCTGTTCGCGGAGAAGGCCCGTCAACTGATCACCCAGGACAAATGCGCCGTGGTGTTCGGCTGCTGGACCTCGGTGTCGCGCAAGTCGGTGCTGCCAGTGTTCGAGGAACTGAACGGCCTGCTGTTCTATCCGGTGCAGTATGAAGGCGAAGAAATGTCGCGCAACGTGTTCTACACGGGCGCAGCGCCGAACCAGCAAGCCATTCCGGCAACCGAATACCTGATGAGCGCCGAAGGCGGCGGCGCCAAGCGCTTCTTCCTGCTCGGCACGGACTATGTCTATCCGCGCACGACCAACAAGATCCTGCGCGCCTTCCTGCAGTCGAAAGGCGTCCAGGATGCCGATATCCAGGAGGTCTACACACCGTTCGGCCACAGCGACTATCAGACCATCGTCGCGAACATCAAGACCTTCTCGCAGGGCGGCAAGACCGCGGTGATCTCGACCGTCAACGGCGACTCGAACGTGCCGTTCTACAAGGAACTCGGCAACCAGGGCCTGAAAGCGACGGATGTGCCGGTGGTGGCGTTCTCGGTCGGCGAAGAGGAATTGCGCGGCATCGACACCAGGCCGCTGGTGGGCAACCTCGCCGCATGGAACTACTTCATGTCGCTGCGCAATCCGGAGAACACCAAGTTCAAGGCGATGTTTGCCAAATGGGTGAAGGACAACAACCTCCCCGGCGGCGACAAACGCGTCACCAACGACCCGATGGAAGCGACTTTTGTCGGCATCCATATGTGGAAGCAGGCGGTCGAAAAGGCGAAGGGCACCGAGGTCGACAAGGTCCGCGTCGCGATGATCGGCCAGAGCTTCGCGGCCCCGTCCGGCTTCACGCTGACGATGGACGGCAATCACCACCTGCACAAGCCGGTGATGATCGGCGAAGTACGTGCGGACGGCCAGTTCAATGTGGTGTGGCGGACCAAGACCGCCGTCCGTGCGCAGCCGTGGAGCCCGTATATCGCCGGCAACCAGGGCAAGCCGGATGTCGTCAGCTCGATCCCGGCGTTCCTGCGCCGCTCGCGGGTCGCCTGACGTAACGCAGGCAAAGGAAATAGCGTAAGCAACGGAGGGCGCGCCATGCGCGCCCATCTTCCAGATGCGGCAAGGCACGCTGGAGGACACCCCGCCTGAATTGCGACTCGACGGTGCGGCATCCACGGCGGGTTCGATGCCGCACCGCCCTGCCGGTTAATCTTCAAAGGGCATCATGGCGTTTTCCATTCTGAGGCTCGCACGGCGTGGTATCGGTGCGCTCGGTATCGCACTGGTCACCATCGCGCCGCTCGCCGCTTTTGCGCTGACCCCGGCTGACATCGCGCCACTCGCCGGCGACGACTTCGACGCGAAATCCGCAGCAATCGACAAGCTGATCGCTAACCACGACGCGGCTTCCCAGGCGCTGCTCAAGGCGCTGTCTGAAGACAATGCCCTCACGACCGATGCCGGTGAAGTGCTGATCCAGGAGGGCGATACGGCCCGCGATGCGATCACCGGCAAGACCGTCGCGGCTAGCGACGCGCAGCCCGTCACGCTGAACAATCTGCTGCGCTCGAAGGTCTCGGGCGCACTGTCGGGCTCGCAGCTCGACTCCCCGGATCTGGAAACGCGTCGCGCGGCGATCAACGCGCTGCTGCAGAACCCCGATCCCTCGATGAAGCCGCTGATCGACGCGCAGCGTGCCAGGGAAACCGATCCCGTCCTGAAGAAGCGCCTCGACACGTTGTGGGCGATGACCGCGCTGCATAACGCTGATCCCGCGACGCGCCTTGAAGCCGTGAAGCTGGTGGCCGCGCGCCACGATCTGGACATGAACGAACTGCTGCGGCCGCTCGTCGCGAAGAAACCCGACGGCACGTTTGCCGAAAGCGATGGGCGTGTGCGCGCCGCCGCACAGGCCGGCATCGACGAGCTCGACGCAATCCAGCGCCGCAGCCAGATTGCCGGCACGCTGTTCGCCGGGCTGTCGCTCGGCAGCGTGCTGCTGCTCGCCGCGCTGGGGCTTGCCATCACGTATGGCCTGATCGGCGTCATCAACATGGCGCACGGCGAATTCCTGATGATCGGCGCGTATGCAACCTATGTCGTGCAGAACCTGTTCCAGCACTATGCGCCAGGCGCGTTCAACTGGTATCCGCTGCTTGCCGTGCCGGCCTCGTTCGTCGCCGCGGCGCTGGTGGGCATGGTGCTCGAGCGGCTCGTGCTGAAGCACCTGTACGGCCGCCCGCTGGAGACGCTGCTGACGACCTTCGGCATCAGCCTGATCCTGATCCAGGCGACGCGGATGATCTTCGGCGCGCAGAACGTGCAGGTGGAAAACCCGGCCTGGATGAGCGGCGGCGTCACGGTGATGCCGAGCCTGATCCTGCCGTACAACCGGCTCGCGATCCTGGCGTTTTCGCTGATCGTGGTCGGCATCGCATGGGCGGTGCTGACGAAAACGCGGCTGGGCCTCTTCGTGCGCGCCGTCACGCAGAACCGCCGGATGGCGGCGTGTGTCGGCGTGAGGACCGCGCGGGTCGATTCGTATGCGTTCGCGTTTGGCGCAGGCATTGCGGGGCTAGGCGGCTGCGCGCTGTCGCAGATCGGCAATGTCGGTCCGGATCTGGGCCAGAGCTACATCATCGATTCGTTCATGGCGGTGGTGCTGGGCGGTGTCGGCCAACTGGCCGGCACGGTGATCGGCGGCTTTGGGCTCGGGCTCATCAGCAAGGCGATCGAACCGTTCTGGGGCGCCGTGCTCGCGAAGATCGCCGTGCTCGTGCTGATCGTGCTGTTCATCCAGAAGCGGCCGCAGGGCATGTTCGCCCTGAAGGGCCGCAGCGCGGAGGCATGAGATGACATCCGCAACCTCCTCTGCGTCCGTGACGTCGTCCGGCTCCGGCGCGCCGCCCGGCACGGAACGCACGGCGCAATCCGGCTTCGCGCTCGGGTTGCCGCCGCGTCCGGCGTTGCTCTCGCGGCCCGCCTGGATCGCGCTGATTGCGCTGATCATCGCGATCGGCCTGGGCGTACCGTTCTCGGCGCTGGTGCTGCCGGAGACGAGCACGTTCCACCTGTCGGCGTACATGATGACGCTGGTGGGCAAGTTCATGTGCTACGCGATCGGTGCGCTGGCGCTCGATCTCGTGTGGGGCTATTGCGGCATCCTGAGCCTCGGGCATGCGCTGTTCTTTGCGCTGGGCGGCTACGCGATCGGCATGTACCTGATGCGCTCGATCGGCCACGACGGCGTCTATCAGAGCGACCTGCCCGATTTCATGGTGTTCCTGAACTGGCACGCGCTGCCGTGGTACTGGGCGGGCACGCAGCACCTCGGGTATGCGTTGCTGCTGGTGGTGCTGGTGCCGGCGGTGGTGGCGTGGGTGTTCGGCTTCTTCACGTTCCGCTCGCGGGTGAAGGGCGTGTACCTGTCGATCATCACGCAGGCGATGACGTTTGCCGCGATGCTGCTGTTCTACCGCAACGAAACCGGTTTTGGCGGCAACAACGGCTTTACGGATTTCAAGCGCATCGGCGGCTTTCCGATCACGCATCCGGGCACGCGCACCACACTCTTTCTGATTACCTTTGCGGTGCTGGTGCTGGCCTTCCTGGGAGCGCGGGCGATTGTGACGTCCAAGCTCGGCCGGGTGGTGACGGGCGTACGTGACGGCGAAACGCGTCTGATGTTTCTGGGGTACAGCCCGCTTGGGTACAAGCTGTTTATCTGGACCGTATCGGCGATTCTGTGCGGGATTGCCGGGGCGCTGTATGTACCACAGGTGGGCATTATCAATCCGGGCGAGATGTCGCCGGGCAACTCGATCGAGATGGCGATCTGGGTGGCCGTGGGTGGGCGCGGCACGCTGATTGGACCGATCATCGGGGCGTTTGCGGTGAATGGAGCGAAGAGCTTTTTCACGGCGAATTTCCCTGAATACTGGCTGTTCTTTCTTGGTCTGATCTTCGTGCTGGTGCCGTTGTTGCTGCCGCACGGCATCATGGGACTGATCGAACTCGCGATGCGCAGGAGGAACCGCTCATGAACGAGAACCCGATGGTCCCTGATCTTGCGTTACCTGAAGCGCCTGCGGAACGCTCGCTAAGCGGCGTGGCCAGCCTGGGCCACGTGGTGACGCCGGGCGAGATTGACGTGTCGCATGGGACGATTCTGTATCTCGAGGATGTGACGGTGAGTTTCGATGGATTTCGGGCGCTGGATGCGTTGACGCTTTCCATCGAGGTGGGCGAGTTGCGATGCATCATCGGGCCTAATGGTGCGGGCAAGACGACGATGATGGATGTGATTACCGGGAAGACGGAGCCCGATTCGGGCAAGGTGTTTCTTGGTCAGACGATTGATCTCACACGGATGAATGAGCCTTCCATTGCGCGCGCGGGAATTGGGCGGAAGTTTCAGAAGCCGACCGTGTTTGAGCAGCATCCCGTTTGGGAAAACCTCGAACTGGCGATGAAGACCAATAAGGGATGGTGGGCCTCTCTACGCGCCCATCTCGATCGTGACGCTCAGGCCCGGATTGAGGAAACGCTATCGCTCATTCGTCTGGAGAGCGAAGCCAGGCGGCTCGCCGGAGAGCTGTCGCATGGGCAGAAGCAGCGGCTCGAAATCGGGATGCTGCTGATGCAGCAACCGGCCCTGCTGTTGCTCGATGAACCTGCGGCGGGCATGACCGATGATGAAACCATGCAGTTGGCCGATCTGCTCAATCACTTGCGCGGCACCTGTTCGATGATGGTGGTCGAGCATGACATGGAGTTTGTGGCTGCGCTCTCCGGTGACGCTGGCAAGGTCACCGTCATGGCGGAGGGACGGGTTCTCGCACATGGGACTCTTGATGAGGTCAAGCAGGATGAGACCGTCATTGAGTCTTACCTTGGACGCTAAGCGAAGGACCACAACATGCTGGAAGTAGACGCACTGAATCAATACTACGGCGGCAGCCACATACTGCGCGACGTGAAGTTGACCGTGCCAGAGGGCAAGCTCACCGTGTTGCTGGGTCGAAATGGCGTCGGCAAGACAACCTTGCTGCGTTGCCTGATGGGCGTCGTCCCCACAAAGAGCGGCTCGATCGTCTGGAACCGCACGCCGCTGACACGACTGCCGACATATGAACGCGTCGCTCAAGGCCTAGCCTACGTGCCGCAAGGCCGGGATATCTTCCCGCGCCTGAGCGTAGAGGAAAACCTGCTGGTAGGCGCCGCCAGCAAGAAAGCCCCTTCAAAAATCCCGGAGCGCATCTACGAACTCTTTCCCGTCCTCAAAGACATGCGCAGCCGCCGCGGCGGCGACCTGTCCGGCGGACAGCAGCAACAACTCGCCATCGGCCGCGCCCTCATGAGCGACCCGCAGCTGCTCATCCTCGATGAACCCACCGAAGGTATCCAGCCGTCCATCATCCAGGACATCGGCCGCACCCTGCGTCAACTCGTCGAGGAAATGGGCCTCACCGTGCTCCTCGTCGAGCAGTACTACGACTTCGCCAAAGCCATCGCCGACCGCTACTGGGTCATGAGCCGCGGTGAAATCGTCGCCGGCGGCGAAGGCGCCAATATGGACTCCGACGGTGTGCGTGCCCTGATCGCCGTTTAAACGCTGCATTATCGACGAGCGCACAGGCGAAAAAGACCATCGTCCGCCAACGCGGAACGCTTACGGCGCCTGCCTATGCGATGCTGCCGGTTGGCCCGTCCGTAGCCGGGCGTGTAGCACATGGCCCCGCCCGAAAAGTTGCACATGCTATCCTCATCGCATCCCCCCGGCGCGCCCGTCGTCGTTGCGCATCAGCCCATCCAGGGGCCTGAATCCGACGACGAGCGCCCGCCGGGCAGCCGCTAGGCACAGCCCATTACACTCAGCCCATTACACTCAGCCCATTACGCCTACCCGCATGTCGCTTCACGAAAACCATGCCACGCTCGCCACCGCGCACTCCGCCTCGCACGCGCAGTGGCGCGCCCGGCTCGAACTCGGCTTCGCCAGGCACGGTGAGCGCACCACGCTTGCTCATCGCCTGCACGATGGCCCGCTACGTGTGCAACGGCCGCTCTATCCCGAAGGCCATGCCATCTGTCACGCGGTGATCGTGCATCCGCCCGGCGGCATCGCGGGCGGCGACAGGCTGGAGATCGACGTCGCGCTCGACGCCGGCACCCATGGCGTACTCACCACGCCCGGCGCCACCAAGTGGTACAAGTCGAATGGACGCGCCGCGCTGCAGCGGATCGATATACGCGTCGGCGCTCACGCGAAGCTCGACTGGCTGCCGCAAAACAACATCGTGTTCGATCACGCCAACGCCACGCTCGACTTCACGTTGAGCCTGGCCGAAGGCGCCACCGCACTCGGCTGGGATGCGACTCAACTCGGCCGGCAGGCAGCCGGCGAACGATGGTCCGCCGGCACCCTGCGCGCCGTCTCGCGTATCGTCGGGCCGTCCGGTGAATTGCTGTGGACCGAACGCACCCATCTCGCCGCCGCCGATCCACTGCGCGACGCGCCTCAAGGTCTCGCTGGATTTCCCGCCTACGGAACCCTATGGGCCGTCGGCCCCGCCTGCGACGATGCGCTCGCCGAAACGCTCACGGCCCAGCTGCCGTTCGACAACTCAGTGCGCGCAGCCGCCTCGTGCGTCACGCCAGGTGTGTTGCTCGTACGCGCTGTGGCTCGCTCGATGGAGCCGCTACAACGTGCGCTCACGCAATGCTGGCTGCAGTTGCGCCCCGTCGTGCACGGGGTCGATGCCGTGCCGTTGCGGATCTGGACGACCTGAAAGACTGAATTCGGCGGATGATGCGAGCCGCGCCACCGCCCTGCTTAACGCCCCTATGCGGTCAGGGCCCAGCGATCCGGTTGAGCCCCGCCGCCCGGGCGTTGGCCTGACGCGAGCGGCCCTCATAGCCATACCCGGACGGGCACCCTCACAATCCGCCCATGTCGGCCGGCCACGAGGGAAACGACACCGGGGCGAGGCCACCGCACGCTGAACAGATCGCCACCGGCCCGTTTGTCAGCACCAGATCAGCGCATCATCGCGCTCCATTGCGGTGCAAATCTCCCCCGAACTCCCCGCTCACGCCCGCTGCACCTGCATGGCACACGGCTTGCTGCGTAACGTCCCACGATGCTGCCGCACCCTGACGGCAGCCGGCCCGCTTGCCCACCACCCGCTCATCAACCATGAAACAACCGACTCTTCGCCACGCGCGCCGCGCCTGGCTTGCCGCCCTGCTGCTCGCGCCCGTCCTCGCCTTGACCGCGCCCGCGGCTCACGCCGACGCGCTCGATAACATCACCAAAGCCGGCGTGCTGAAGGTCGCCGTGCCGGAGGACTATCCGCCGTTCGGCTCGGTCGGCCCGGACATGAAGCCGCAAGGCTATGACATCGACGCCGCAGCAATGCTCGCCAGGTCGCTCAACGTCAAGCTCGAACTCGTGCCGGTCAACAGCGCGAACCGCATTCCGTACCTGCAGACCAACAAGGTCGATCTGGTGATCTCGTCGCTCGGCAAGACGCCTGACCGCGAGAAGGTAATCGACTTCTCGACGGCTTACGCCCCCTACTACCAAGGCGTGTTCGGCCCCGCAGACGTCAAGGTGACCAGCCCCGCCGATCTCACCGGCAAGACGGTCGGCGCCACGCGTGGCGCGCTCGAAGAAATCGCGCTCACCCAGTTGGCGCCGAACGCCACCATCAAGCGCTTCGAGGACAACAACGCAACCATCGCTGCGTTCCTGTCCGGTCAGGTGGACCTGATCGCCGCCGGCAACATCGTGGCCGGCGCGATCAACGCGAAGAACCCGCCGCGCCGCCCGGAGCCGAAGTTCATCATCAAGGATTCGCCGTGCTTCGTCGGCCTGAACAAGAACGAAGGCCGCCTGCTCGAGAAGGTCAACGCGGCCATCGCGCAAGGCAAGAAGGACGGCACGCTCAACGCGATCTCGAAAAAGTGGATTGGCACACCGTTGCCGGCCAGTTTGTAAGCACTGCGTTAATTCAGCTTGATATCCTTGTGGGCCAGTCTGGCATTTGGCTTGTCGCGGTTCGTCTTGTGTCACACACTGGACGGAAGATGACGCGCGGTGCCGATGGCATCCGGCGCCTGTCCCGCCTGGGACGGGCGCAACACTACACACACATCCGATGAAGCTGACACCCCGCGAGAAGGACAAGCTCCTGATCTTCACCGCCGCGTTGCTGGCCGAACGCCGTCGCGCGCGCGGCCTGAAACTCAACTATCCGGAGGCGGTCGCGTTCATTTCGGCCGCGCTGATGGAAGCGGCACGCGACGGCAAGACGGTCGCCGAAGTGATGCACTACGGCACGACGCTGCTCACACGCGACGACGTGATGGAAGGTGTGCCGGAGATGATTCCGGACATCCAGGTGGAAGCCACCTTCCCCGACGGCACCAAGCTCGTGACCGTCCATCATCCGATTCCCTGATCACGCCCCGGAGCCCCTCATGATTCCCGGCGAAATCCTCACCGACGACGGCGAGCACGAACTGAACGCGGGTCGCGCAACAGTCTCGCTCACCATATCGAACACCGGCGACCGCCCGGTGCAGATCGGCTCGCACTACCACTTCTACGAAGTGAACGCCGCGCTGACGTTCGATCGCGAAGCGGCGCGCGGCTTCCGCCTGAACATCGCCGCCGGCACCGCGGTACGTTTCGAGCCTGGCCAGGAGCGCACCGTCGAACTGGTCGAGCTGGCAGGCGACCGTGTGGTCTATGGCTTTAACGGCAAGGTCATGGGACCGCTCTGAGCGCTGCGGCGCACCGCATGCGCCACGCGTCATCGAAACGCTCCGAGCGCCCTCCTAGCCACTTTCCGGACTTCACACCATGACATTACGCATTGGCCGCCGCGCGTACGCGGAAATGTTCGGCCCCACGACCGGCGATCGCGTCCGACTCGCCGATACCGAATTGCTGATCGAGATCGAGCGCGACTACACGACCTACGGCGAAGAAGTGAAATTCGGCGGCGGCAAGGTGATCCGCGACGGCATGGGCCAGTCGCAGCGCGTGCACGCCGACGTCGTGGATACCGTTGTCACGAATGCCGTGATCCTCGATCACTGGGGCATCGTCAAGGCGGACATCGGCATCAGGAATGGCCGCATCGCGGCGATCGGCAAGGCGGGCAATCCGGATATCCAGCCGGGCGTGACGATTGCAATCGGCGCGGCGACCGAAGTGATTGCCGGTGAAGGCCTGATCGTGACGGCGGGCGGCATCGATACGCACATCCACTTCATCAGCCCGCAGCAGATCGACGAAGCACTGGCGAGCGGCGTGACGACGATGCTCGGCGGCGGCACGGGTCCCGCGACCGGCACGAACGCCACCACCTGCACGCCGGGGCCGTGGCACCTCGAACGGATGCTGCAGGCCGCCGACGGCTATCCGATGAATCTCGGCTTTCTCGGCAAGGGGAATGTGAGCCAGCCTGCACCGGCTCTGGAGCAGATCGCCGCGGGCGCGATCGGCCTGAAGCTGCACGAAGACTGGGGCACGACGCCCGCTGCGATCGACAACTGTCTTTCCGTTGCCGACGACACCGACACCCAGGTCGCGATCCACACCGATACGCTGAACGAAGCGGGTTTTGTCGAAGCGACCGTGGCCGCCTTCAAGGGCCGCACGATCCACACGTATCACACCGAAGGCGCGGGCGGCGGCCACGCACCGGACATCATCAAGGTCTGCGGCGAGGCGAACGTACTGCCGTCGTCGACCAATCCCACGCGTCCGTACACCGTGAATACGCTCGATGAGCATCTCGACATGCTGATGGTGTGCCACCACCTGGATCCGTCGATCGCGGAAGACATTGCGTTCGCCGAATCGCGTATCCGCCGCGAGACCATCGCCGCTGAAGATATCCTGCACGACCTCGGCGCGCTGTCGATGCTTTCATCGGATTCCCAGGCAATGGGACGGGTGGGCGAAGTCATCATCCGCACGTGGCAGACCGCACACAAGATGAAGGTGCAACGCGCCGCCCTGCCCGAAGATAGCGCGCGGCACGACAACTTCCGCGCGAAGCGCTATGTCGCGAAGTACACGATCAATCCGGCCATCACGCACGGCATTGCGCATGAAGTCGGTTCGATCGAACCCGGCAAGTGGGCCGACCTCGTGTTCTGGGACCCGGCGTTTTTCGGTATCAAGCCTTCGCTGATCCTCAAGGGCGGCATGATCGCGATGGCGCAGATGGGCGACCCGAATGCGTCGATTCCGACGCCGCAGCCGGTACACTACCGCGAGATGTTCGCCACGCGCGGCGGTGCGTTGGCGCGCACCTCGCTCACCTTCGTCTCGCAGATGGGCGCCGATGCAGGTATTGCGGAGCGCTACGGTCTGACCAAGCGTATCGTACCGGTGAAGAACTGCCGCAACATCACGAAGGCCGACATGATCCACAACGCGTGGCGCCCGGCAATCAGCGTCGATCCGGAGACGTATCAGGTGATCGCGGACGGCCAGTTGCTGACCTGCGAGCCGGCTACGGTGCTGCCGATGGCGCAGCGCTACTTCCTGTTCTAGACCATGCGCACCATCGACAAACTGATCGGCCCGACTGTCAGGCTCGCTGCGGTACTGGTGAAGCGTGCGCCGACGTTGACGCTCGACTTCGACGCGCGACGCAAGAGCCGCCTGGCGGCGACGCTCGATAGCGGCGAGGAAGTGGCGCTGGTGTTGCCGCGCGGCACCGTGTTGCGTGACGGCGATGTGCTGGTGGCACAGGATGGCGGGCTGGTGCGCGTGGTCGCGGCGGCCGAAGCGGTGCTGATGGTTCGCGCGCGGGATGGGCTGACGCTCACGCGGGCGGCTTATCACCTCGGCAACCGGCACACGCCGGTGGAAGTCGGCACGGACTATCTGAAGCTCGAATACGATCCGGTGCTGGCCGATATGCTCAGGCGGATCGGGGCGACGGTCGAGCAGGTGTCGGCGCCGTTTCAGCCGGAATCCGGTGCGTACGGTGGCGGTCACAAGCACGGGCACGACGAAACGTTTGCCGAAGACTATGCGCTGGCGCAGCAGGTGTTTGGTGAGCATCATGGGCATGAGCACGATCATGGACATGACCATTCGCACGATCACAGCGACGCTCATGATCACGATCACGGCCATGGCGCCGGTCATGCTCACGCGCACGGCGAGACCCACGATCATGACCATGAGCACGGGCACAGCCACGACCACGGCACCGGTCATGCGCACGCTCATGGCGAAGCCCACGGCCACAACCATGAACACGGCTCCGATCACTCGCACGACCACACCGACTGCGACGCGTCCTGCGATCACGACCATTCGAAGCATGCGCATCGCTGAACTCACTGCCTTGCTGCATCTCGCGTCACCGGCGTTGCCGATCGGTGCGTTCAGCTATTCGCAGGGTCTCGAAGCCGCTATTGAAGCGCAGTTGATCACCGACGCCGACAGCGCCCGCAACTGGATCGCCAGCGGTCTCACCGATGTGCTGGCGCGTGGCGAGTTACCGTTTCTCGCGCATCAGATCGAACGCTGGCGCGAACACGATACAGCGGGCCTTGCGCTCGCCAACAGCGAATTCCTCGCGAGCCGCGAGTCAGCAGAGCTGCGCCGCGAAACCGGGCAGATGGGCTGGTCGTTGCGGCAACTGTGCGTCTCGCTCGAATGGGGCGACGCAGAACGGCGCGCCACACTCGCAGCCATGACGCCGCTCGCGCAGCCCACAGCATTCGCCTTCGCCGCTTTCACGCACGACGTCTCACCGGACGCAGCGCTGGCAGCCTATGCCTTCAGCTGGGTGGAAAACCAGGCCGCTGCGGCCCTGAAAGCCGTCCCGCTCGGCCAACTGGCGGGACAACGCATCATCGTTGCTCTCCGTGGGCCCATCGCCGCGGCCGTCACCCGCGCGCTCGCCACCGCTCCCGACGATATCAATACCTTCGCGCCGCAACTGGGCATCCTGTCGGCGCGTCACGAGTCGCAGTACTCGCGGCTCTTTCGCTCATAAGCCAATCGATCATGAACGCACCTCACCACCACACCGCACACCGTACGAAGAAACTGCCGCCGCTGCGCGTGGGCGTCGGCGGCCCGGTCGGCTCGGGCAAGACCACACTGCTCGAAATGCTCTGCAAGGCGATGCGCGACCGCTACGACCTCGTCGCGATCACCAACGACATCTATACGAAAGAAGACCAGCGCCTGCTGACGGTGGCGGGCGCGCTGCCGGCCGAGCGCATCATGGGCGTTGAAACGGGCGGTTGCCCGCACACCGCGATCCGCGAAGACGCCTCGATCAACCTCGAAGCCGTCGACCGGATGCTGACACGCTTTCCTGACGCGGACATCGTCTTCATCGAATCGGGTGGCGACAATCTGGCGGCGACCTTCAGCCCGGAACTGTCGGACCTGACGATCTATGTAATCGACGTTGCCGGCGGCGAGAAGATTCCGCGCAAGGGCGGCCCGGGGATTACGAAGTCGGACCTGCTGGTGATCAACAAGACCGATCTCGCGCCGATGGTGGGTGCAAATCTGGATGTGATGGCTTCAGACGCGAAGAAGATGCGCGGCCAGCGGCCGTTCGTGATGTGCAACCTGAAGGCGCTCGATGGGCTCGCTGAGGTGGTGGCGTTTATCGAGAAGAAGGGGTTGCTGACGGTTTGATGCGTCTGCAACTACCGGGGCTCACTCCGGCAACAACGCCATCAACACATCCACCGTGCGCGCCGTCGCCCCGCGATGGCGCGCCGCGAACGCCGAAGCCGCACCACCCATCGCCATGCGCCGCGGCTTGTCGCTGAAGAGCTCACGCAGTTCACGCGCCAGCTCCGCCGGGTCCTGCACCTGCACCGCCGCCCCGGCCGCAACCGCATCCGCGGTCGCCTGCGTGAAGTTAAACACATGTGGCCCGATCAGCACCGGCACGCCCACCGCGCACGCTTCGATCAGATTCTGCCCGCCCAGCGGCAACAGGCTGCCGCCGATAAACGCCAGGTCCGAGGCCGCGTAGTAAGCGCCCAACTCCCCCATCGAATCGCCGAGCAACACGGTCACGTTCTCAGGCAGCGGCCGCGCAACGCCCAGCGGCGACGCGCCAGCCGCGCCCGACGCCCACGTCGAGCGGCGCTCGTAGCGCAGCCCGGTTTTCTCGAGCAACGCCGCCACTTCGTTAAAGCGCTGCGGATGACGCGGCACCAGAATCAGCAGCGCATCTTCGACACCCAGCGCGGCAAACGCCTGCAGCACCCGTTCTTCTTCCCCCTCGCGCGTGCTCGCCGCCACCCACACGGGCCGCGTGCCGATCGCCGCCCGCCACGCATGGCCGCGCGCCGCCAGTTCAGGCGGCGTGCTCATATCGAACTTCAGATTGCCGAGCACCGCAACGTTGCGCGCCCCCAGCGCGGTAAGCCGCTCTGCGTCGGACGGGCTCTGCGCCAGCACACGCGAAAACCCGCCGAACACCTCACGCGCGCCTTTGCCGAACTTCGCCGCCCGCTTGAACGAACGCGCCGACATGCGCGCGTTGGTCAGCACGAGCGGCACATCGGCGCGCCGGCACTGGTCGATCAGCGTCGGCCAGACTTCGGTTTCCATCACGAGGCCCATCGACGGCCGCCAGGCGCGCAGAAAGCGCCGCACCGCATGCGGCAGGTCGTACGGCAGATAGCTGCGCAAGACACGCTCGCCAAAGATCTGCCCGCCCGTGGCACGCCCGCTCGGCGTCATATGCGTGAGCAGGATGCGCGCATCGGGCCGCGCTTTCATGAGCGCCTCGATCAGCGGCTGCGCCGCGCGCGTCTCGCCCACCGAGACTGCATGCACCCAGATCAACGGCGCATCGTCCTCCGGCAAGCGGCCACGCGTGTAGCCGAAACGCTCGCCGATATGCTCGCGGTAGCCGCGCTCCCTGCGCGACCGGATCAACAGACGCAGCACCGCAACCGGCGCCACGATCCACCAGAGCGCGTGATAGATTGACCTCAGCATCCGCGCTCCGCGCTTGCGTCCAGCATCAAGTTGAAGTCAGCGCGGCCACCCGCCAGGCAGGCGGCGCTCAAACCAGCGCCCTGCCCTTGAGGCGTTCGAGGATGCCAAGCGGGGCGCACTCCGGCTGCGCCATGGCCTTGACCGGCAGGAAGAAGGTCTGCTCCATCATGAACTGGCCGGACATCACCGCGTGCGAAGTCTGATCGGAGAAACACACCCACACACAGCCCGTCGGAAACCGCATGGTCTGCTGCGGGCTCGTCTTCTGATATTCGAGATCGGCCTTCATGCCGTCGTGCAGGTTCAGCATCAGATGGTCGTATTCGCTGCGCGGCGATTTGGTCACGTGCAGCAGGTTCAGCAGCCACGCCGACCCGGGCATCTGCGGCTTGATGCGCGGCAGGAAGCGTTTGGCCATGTCCTCGAACGGTTCGCCCACCCGCCACACGCGCGGCGTGCCATGCGGGTTCACATTGGTGAAGACGCGCAAGATGCGCTCGCCGTAGTTCGGACGGGACGGAAAAGCGTCGATGTGCAGGCGGCTGTCGTCCTTGCGCCATGAGGTCTGGCGCGTTTCGACCTGATGCAGTCTGAGGCTCGTCGGCGCCACGCGCAGCTTGCCGTCATATTCGGGAAAGAGTCCGTCGACCAGCGTGCGCGCATTGGTCTGGTAGCGCGCGATCAACGCACGCACCGCCGATTGCGTCACCGTGTCGCCCACGACGCCATGCAGCGCGCCGCCGTCCGGTTCGAGACTGATGTTCTTGCGGTTCGGATCGGCCAGCGCCGGGTCGAGCAGCGCCTGCTCGCCGCCTTCGATCGCAAAGCGCAAATTGGGGAAATACAGCACCTTGCCGCGTTCGACGCCGGCGAGAAGCGTCTCGCGTGGCACAGACAGGTTATGTCCGTGCCAGTCAGCGCTTGCAACTTCGATGATCTGGGTTTCGTTCATAGTCGCCCTTGAAAGCGGATGGAGCGTATTTCGGGTGACCGGCCCACGCCGCGTCATAACAGGCCAAAAGCGGCCAGCGCGGACTTCACCTGTTGCAGTGTCGGCGGCTGCCCTGCGGTGCCGAGATTGACGACGTTCGGCGACCAGTAGCCGCCGGTGCGCCAGGCGGTCGCGAAATTGTACAACTCGACCGTGGGCCGCTTCAGCGCGGCCGCAATATGGACCAGACCTGTGTCAACCCCGACCGTGGCGGCGGCGCCGTCGATCAGCCCCACCACGGCCGGCAGCGACAGGCGCGGCGGCACGATTGCTGCGGCGCCGAATTCCCTCGCGAGCCGCTCGCTGGTGGCGCGCTCGGCGTCGCTGCCCCACGGCAGGACGAGCGACGCGCCGCGCCGCACCAGCGACTGGCCGAGTTCGATCCAGGCGGCGTCGGGCCATTGCTTGTCCGCGCGCGAGGTGGCATGCACGAACACCACGTAAGGGACCGGAAGATTCAGAGCGCCTTCGGACAACGCAAGCGCCGCGCGGCCGGTATCGAGGCCGAAGTCGATCCCGTCGGTCGGCTGGGGCCGCGGGGCGTCCAGTGCTGCGGCGACCAGCTGGCGCGTGCGTTCCACGACGTGGGTGCGCGGCTCGACCGGCACGCGCTTGTCGTAGAAGAAACGCACCGGCCATTCGTAGCCCGCGCCGTCGGTACGGTTAGCGAGGCCGACCACCGGCCCGCGCGCCATGCTGGCGACCCACGCGGTCTTGATGAGCCCCTGGCAGTCGATCACGAGGTCGTACTTTTCGGCGGCGAGAGCGCGGCGGAAGGCGCTGATCTCGCGCCAGTTATCGAGCGAGAGCAGACGCTTGCGCCAGCGGCGCAGCGATACCGGAATCGCCCGGTGCACGCCGTTCACAAGCTGCACCAGCCCGACGAAGCTTTCTTCGACGAGCCAGTCGATCTGCGCATCGGGATGGCGGCGGCGGATGTCCGCGATGACCGGCATGTTGTGAACGACGTCGCCCAGCGACGACACCCTCACGATCAGTATCTTTTGCACGCTCAAGAGTGGAACGCCGGCAATCCGGCCAGAAGATGCGTTGAAAGGACGGCAATTTTAGCGCGCCGCGTGCAAAAAGCATGAAAAAACGCAGCGGAGCACGCCTGCGCGCGCAACGTGATGCATCGAACGCGAGCGAACATGAAAAAACGCGGCGCGGGAAACGAGTCCCGCGCCGCGTCTGACGGCGATTGTCTCAGACGCCGGCGGCGTCGCTGCTCGCAAGCGTCACCTGCCGCCCTGGCACGCTCAGAACGGCAGTTTCGCGTCCGGCTTCTCGGCCAGGATCACCCGGCGGAAGTCTTCCTGGATGCGGGTGAGCGCGGCATCGTTGTCCGCCTCGAAGCGCATCACCACCACCGGCGTGGTGTTCGACGAACGCGCGAGGCCGAAGCCATCCGGGTACTCGACACGCAGGCCGTCGATCTTCACGACGTCATCCGCACCGGTGAACTGCGCGCTCTTCTGCAGACGGGCGATCAGTTCGAAGTTCTCGCCTTCTTCGAGCTTCAGCTGCAATTCCGGCGTGGAGTGCGAATTCGGCAGCCCATTGAGCAATGCACTCGGATCGGCCACGCGCGCGAGGATTTCGAGCAGACGTGCGCCCGTGTACAGGCCGTCGTCGAAGCCATACCAGCGGTCCTTGAAGAACACGTGACCGCTCATTTCGCCCGCCAGCGGCGCGCCCGTTTCGCGCAGCTTTGCCTTCACCAGCGAGTGGCCGGTCTTCCACATCAGCGGCACACCGCCCTTGTCCTTCACCCACCTGGCCAGATTGCGCGTGCACTTCACGTCATAGATGATCTGCGCGCCCTTGTTGCGCGACAGCACTTCTTCGGCGAACAGCATCAACTGGCGGTCCGGATAGATGATCTGGCCGTCCTTGGTGACGACGCCCAGACGATCGCCGTCGCCGTCGAACGCGAAGCCGATTTCGGCGTCGGTTTCCTTCAGCGCGCGGATCACGTCCTGGAGGTTTTCCGGGTGAGCCGGGTCCGGGTGATGATTCGGGAAGGTGCCGTCGATCTCCGTGAACAGTTCGACCAGTTCGCAGCCGAGCTTCCTGAACAGCTTCGGCGCGAGACCGCCCGCGACGCCGTTGCCGGTGTCCACGACGATCTTCAGCGGCCGGGCGAGCTTGATGTCGCTTGCGATGCGCTCGAGATAGGCATCGGCGATGTCGTAATCGGCGTAGCTGCCGCTGCCGCTTGCGAAGTTATCGTCGACGATGCGCTGATGCAGCGCGAGAATCTGGTCGCCGTAAATCGCGGCGCCGCGCAGCACCATCTTGAAGCCGTTGTAGTCGGGCGGATTGTGGCTACCCGTCACGACGATGCACGAGTCGACCCGGCGCTCGCCGCCTGCCAGCTTGAGCGGCACGCTTGCCGCAAAGTAGCCGACCGGCGTCGGCACCATGCCGACATTCACCACGTCGACGCCCGCTGAGCGCAGGCCATCCGACAGCGCCCCGATCAGTTCAGGGCCCGACAGGCGGCCGTCACGGGCCACCACAACGGCGTCGCCGCCTTGAGCACGCACTTCACTGCCGAACGCGCGACCAATCTGGCGGGCGGTCCCGGCGTCAAGCGTCTTGCCGATCACACCGCGAATGTCGTATGCCTTGAAAATGGATTTGGAGATCATGGTTGGCTCACTTGCGTGCATTGGAAAATTTGACCGGCGCCTTGCAGACATCGGCGGTCACGGTTGGTCATCGCGCTGCGCCCTTGCCGGGAGCGTCCCGGTTCCAACTTATAATTGCGCTTTTCAGACACGCCTTGGTGACGACTATTCTAATGCTTAGACGCCCTCCTCTCACAAAGTTGCCGCTTCAGACGGCCAGGTGGGCAATCGCACCGGCAGCCGCGTCAAAACAGGCTTCGCGGGCAGGCGCTGGATGCTGACGCTCAAACGCCTGTCGACTCGCTTTGCCAATCCCGACGTCACGCGGGCGTTCGCGAATATTGTCTGGCTCGGGCTGGAACGGGTCACGCAGATCGCCGTGGCGATTGCGATCAGCGGCATGCTGGCGCGCTACTTCGGCCCGGATACCTTCGGCAAATGGCAGTACGCGAATACGCTGCTGCTGGTGCTCTCGCCCATCACCTGGGTGTGCGGCGCCGAAATCCTCGTGCCGACCATCGTCAACCGGCCGCCCGGACAACTGGGCACCGTGCTCGGCAGCGCCTTCGCGCTACGCCTGTCGGTCTCGGCGGGCGCCCTGCTGCTGACCTGGGTCGGCATTGCCGCCGGGCTCACCGATCCGCTCGTCGGCGCCATGCTGGCCGGCCTGGCGGTGACCATGCTGTTTCGCGAACCGTTCGTCGGCGTGATCAATTCGTGGCTGCAGAGCATGACCTACAGCAAGCCGCAATTGCTCACCAGCATGAGCACCGCCGTGGTGAAGGCCGCGCTCGTGTACCTGCTGGTGCGCGCCGCTGCCACGCCCGCGCGGTTCGGCTGGCTGTGGGCGCTGGAATCGGCGGCGATCGGCGCGGTGCTGCTCATGTATTACATCCGGCGCCATGGCGGCAAGCTCGGCTGGCATGTCGACCGTACGCTGTTTCGCCACTTCGCAACCGCCGGCACGGTATTCTGGCTCGGCCTGATCTGTATGTATCTGTTCCTGAAACTCGACCGGCTGATGCTCGAGCGGGCCATTTCGTTTGCCGATCTCGGCCGCTATTCGGCCGCGCAGCAGCTAAACGAGAACTGGATCACGCTCGCACTGATGCTGGCGCAGACCATTGCGCCGGCCTTCGTCTACCGGGTCCAGGAGCCGGCCCGCCTGCGCCGCAACATGTGGCGCCTGACGGCGATGACCGCGGCGTTAATGGTGGGCGGCGCAGTGGTGCTCGATCTGCTGGCGGGGATCATCATCCGCCGCGTGTTCGGGCCGGCCTACGAAGGGGCCATCGAAATTTTCCGCTGGGCCGTGTGGCTGTCCGTGCCGGCCGGGATCGAGGCGATCGGTAATCTCGTCGTGCTGAAATATCAGGCCAAGTTCGTGTTGCTGGCGAAGTGGCTGCTGGCGCTAGCCGTGGCGTTCGTCGTCAATCTGCTGGCGATTCCGCGCCTCGGCGCCTACGGCGCGCTGGTCGGGCTCGCGCTCGGTTATCTCGCCGCCGCCTCGGTCAACCTCTATTACATCCGCCTCAGACTGCGCCCATGACGAATTCATCCGCCTCCGCGCAAAGTTCCACCGGCTCGCAGACGCAAACCACGCGCAGCACGCTCGACGACGTGGCGGTGCTGATCCCGGCGTACAACTGCCAGGCCGACGTCGAACGCACGCTCGCGTCGTTCCGCGAAGACGCGCCGGTGCATGTGCTGATCGTCGACGACGGCAGCACGCCGCCGATCGTCGCGCCGGCCCTGCCGAACCTGTCAATTGAAGTGCTGCGCATGCTGCGGAACAGCGGCATCGAGAAGGCGCTGCAGACGGGCATCGACGCGCTGGCCGAACGCGGCTTCCGCTATGCCGCGCGCATTGACGCGGGCGATCTGACCGTGCCGCACCGGCTCGCCAGACAGCGAGCGTATCTCGAAGCGAACCCGCGGGTTGCCGGCCTCGGCATGTGGACCCAGGTGGTCACGCGCGCCGGCCAGCCGCTCTTTATGCTGACGCCGCCCGCCGAGCCGGACGCAATCCGCCGCCTGCGTTTTTATCGCAGTTGCCTCGCGCATCCGTCGATGACGCTGCGTATCGATGCCGTACGCGCGGTCGGCAATTACCGCGCCGATTACCGTTCAGCCGAAGACCTGGATCTGTTCCTGCGCCTGATGGAACGTTATGACTGCGCGAATCTGCCGGAACTGGGCCTGTACTACGAGCTGAACGAAGGCGGCATCAGCTCGACCAGACGGCGTGCTCAGGTGAGCTCAACGTTGCGCCTGCAACTGCGTTACTTCAACGCGGGTAACCTGTACGACTGGCTGGGCCTCGCGAAGAACCTGCTGCATCTCGTCGTACCTTACCGCACGTTACAAGCCGTCAAACGCCGCCTGTTCGCCCCGCGCGCGGGCACGTGAGACTGACTTGCGCTCCCGATACGCTCAGGCCGGCCCGTACACCGCGGCAAACCGGCCATGAATCACCTGCAAAGCCCCGCAAAACTGCCATGAAGCCCAACGTTCACAACGTTTCCAACGTTACGCTGCGCATTACACTCGTCTGCAACACTGCGTGGGCAATCTATACGTACCGGCAGGGGCTGATCCGCACGCTCGTCGAACGCGGCGTCGAGGTGACGGTGCTGGCGCCGCGCGACCGCACGTTCGACCTGCTCGCCGCGATGGGTTGCCGCTGCATCGAACTGCCGGTGGCATCGAAAGGCACCAGCCCGCGCGACGACCTGCGCACGCTGTGGGCGCTGTATCGCCACTACCGGGCGATCCGCCCGCACATCGTGTTTCACTATACGATCAAGCCGAACATCTACGGTTCGATTGCGGCCAGGCTGGCAGGCGTCGATTCGGTCGCGGTCACGACCGGGCTCGGCTACGTGTTCATCCAGCAGAGCCGTGCGGCGCAGGTCGCCAAAAAGCTGTACCGTTTTGCTTTCCGCTTTCCGCGCGAGGTCTGGTTTCTGAACCGCGACGATCAGGCCGCATTCGTCGATCAGAAGCTGCTCGTGCATCCCGAACGCGCCCGCCTGCTGCACGGCGAAGGGGTGGATCTCGAGCAGTTCGCGTTCACGCCCCTGCCCGACAAGGCGCATTTCGATTTCGTGCTGATCGGCCGGCTGCTGTGGGACAAGGGCGTCGGCGAATATGTCGAGGCCGCGCGGCGCGTGCGCGCGCGCTATCCGCAGGCGCGCTTCAGGCTGCTCGGGCCGGTCGGCGTCGATAATCCCAGTGCCATCACGCGCGAAGAAGTGGCCGCGTGGGAGCGCGAAGGCGTGATCGACTATCTCGGCGAGGCGCACGATGTGCGGCCCTTTATCGCCGCTGCGGATTGTGTCGTATTACCCTCCTATCGTGAGGGCGTGCCGCGCACGCTGATGGAAGCATCGGCGATGGGCCGGCCGATTGTCGCGACCGACGTGCCCGGCTGCCGGGAAGTCGTCGCGGATGGCGTCAATGGATTGCTGTGCGAGGTGCGGAACGCCGAAAGTCTGGCCGACCGGCTCGCACAGATGCTCGACATGAGCGGCGAGGCACGCCGCGCCATGGGTGAACGCGGCCGGCAGAAAGTCGCGGCAGAATTCGACGAGCGGGTCGTCGTCGACAAATATAAAGACCTGGTTCGCAACTTGACGGGTGTTTCACTTTAACGGAGCACAGCATGGCCACGAAGGGCACGATTCTGGTAACGGGCGGCGCGGGTTTCATCGGCTCGCATACGTGCGTCGAACTGTTGAACGGCGGCTACGACGTCGTCGTGATCGACAATCTCGTGAACAGCAATCGCGAATCGCTCAAGCGCGTCGAACAGATCACCGGCAAGACCGTGGCGTTCTACGAAGCCGACGCGCGCGACGATACCGCACTGAACCGCATTTTCGACGCGCATCCGGTGACGGGTGCGATCCATTTTGCAGCGCTGAAGGCGGTAGGCGAATCGGTGGCAAAGCCGATCGAGTACTACAGCAACAACGTGGGCAGCCTGTTCGCGCTGCTGGGCGTGATGCGTGATCGCAATGTGAAGCAGTTTGTGTTCAGCTCGTCGGCGACCGTCTATGGCGTGCCGAAAAGCTCACCGATCGACGAATCGTTTCCGCTTTCCGCGACCAATCCGTATGGGCAATCGAAGCTGATCGCCGAGCAGGTGCTGCGCGATCTCGAAGTCTCGGACCCGGGCTGGCGCATCGCGACGCTGCGCTATTTCAATCCGGTGGGCGCGCATGAGAGCGGGCTGATCGGCGAGGATCCGGCCGGCATTCCGAACAACCTGATGCCGTATGTGGCACAGGTGGCGGTGGGCAAGCTCGAGAAGCTGCGCGTGTTCGGCGGCGACTACGAGACGGCGGACGGCACCGGCGTGCGCGATTACATCCATGTGGTGGATCTGGCACGCGGGCACCTGGCTGCGCTCGATGCGCTGGTGAAGCACGATGCGAGTTTCGTGGTGAATCTGGGCACGGGCCAGGGGTACAGCGTGCTCGACGTGGTGCGCTCGTTCGAGCAAGCGTCGGGGCGGCCGGTACCGTACGAGATCGTGGCACGGCGTCCGGGCGATGTGGCTTCGTGCTATGCGGATCCGGCTGCGGCGGCGAAGCTGCTCGGGTGGCGGGCGCAGTTCGGCATCGAGCGCATGTGTGAGGACCACTGGCGGTGGCAGGAGAAGAATCCGCGAGGGTTTGAGGAGGCGTAATGCCTTACCGGGAGACGCATGGCCACATGCGCTCCCGGTATCGGTCTGGCCCATGGCGTCTCCAGCGTGGAGGTTCCCTTCGCCGTCGAATCGATTCGATTCGATTCGCAGCCTTGCTCACTCCTTCACCTTGCCGCGCAGAAGGGCATCCCGCTCTCCCGGATGGCGTGCCATCTATTTCTTTCATGTTTCATTTTATAATAAGGAGTCCATATTTATGATGGACTGCCATGGACAATCTGGCTGAATTCGATCGCTACATCGAGCATCTGTGCGTGACGTTAGAGCATCAGGATCGAAACGCCGGATTGCAGGACTATTGTCGCGGCCTGATGCTGCCGATCCATCGCAAGAGTATTGAGCCTCTGGCGGCGCATACCGATCCGCTGCACGTTGCAGCCAGGCATCAGTCGCTGCATCACGTTGTGGCGAACGCAGGATGGTCAGACAGCGCCGTGATGGCGCGCATTCGCGACTGGGTATTGCCGCATCTCGGTTTGGACGAGGGTTGCTACTGGATCATTGACGACACCGGGTTTCCGAAGAAGGGAACACATTCGGTCGGCGTGGCGCGGCAATACTGCGGGCAACCCGGTAAGCAGGATAACTGCCAGGTGGCCGTCAGCCTGTCGCTGGCCAGCGTTCGGGCCCACCTTGCTGGACACCCCAATCGACGTGCAAACAGTATTTGCCGTCGTCGGCGACGGACCAGTGTCCTGTCGCGGCGTCGGATTTCCCGCTTCGGAAGACTGCGTGCCAGACAGGGTAGCCGCGACCGTCCCATCAGCCGCGTTCACCCACTTCTCCTGCCGGCCATCTGGCGTTACGGTGCTGAATTGACTGCCGCTCAACTTCTCTTTGACGTCGGCCGGTACGACCGGGGTCTGCGCGAATGCGGCTGAGGCTGCTGTGGCGCCCGCCAGCACAAGCACGACCGCGCTACCTACGGAGATCGTTCTCATTTTGTGAACCCCTTTTTGTACGCAATTGGCGCGCCACGCCTGCGGCGCATGACCATCGTCAGTGACGCGATCCCCACATCAATTGTCGTTTGCACTATGCGGGCACTTCTCGGCGAGCGTCGAGTACCGCCCCCGCGCAGGACGCGTGCACGCGCCTTCGCGACTGGCCGCCGTTCGTTGTCGCGGGAGTCCAGCAGGGCAGCCCGCGCAGCACATGGGCGGCGTCCACGCCAGGCAGCCAGCGGCCCGTCGACGCACGGGGCGCCAGGTTACCGATGACATCGGTCCCAACGGCCGGGGAGCAGCACCTCGAAGCCTTATCCTCGATCGGCCCATGTCGGCCCGATTCTGCCGGTCAGGCAACGGCGTTCGTTGTCCGTTCATCGGCCATAGCCGTCATTGGCGAACTGCAGCGTACTGATTCCATGTACCTGAACTGGGGGGGCCACGCTCGTTTAAATCATTGAATTAGCGGTGCTTCTAGCCTCACTTCTTCGCATGACTGGCAGCGGGCCGTGAGTATCATCAATCCTGCTGGCATTTCGCCGCCCTGTCCTGCCGAGTAATTTTTTTGAAAAGCAAACGTTTGCTTATGTGACAAAGATGTGCCCGACGTTCTGCTATCGCTTCCCGGTACTGACATGACTGCCACTGCCAACAACCGATACGGAACCGGGTCACATCACGTTCCAAGTCGCCCCTCGTCCGGTGGCCTCTCCACAAAGCCACCCAACATCTGGAGTTCTCATGCTGCAATTTATCAAGTCTCTGTCGCGCGATGAGCGCGGTGTCACCGCACTCGAGTACGCAGTGCTCGCGGGGATCGTCGTTGTTGCTCTTGTGGCGGTCGGCGTCATTTTCACTCCCGGTATGACAGGCATATTCCAAAACCTGGTTGCCAAAGCTACGGCTGCCGCCGGCTGATACACGTCCCTAACCGGCGCTGTGAGCGCGGGGCTGGCCTGGCGTCAAAGACTGCCGGGCTCTGCTCCCGCGGGCTCTTATGGATCTCGCCCCCATGCCTTACGCTGTAAAGTCGGCTACCTGTGTTGTGTTGGCATCGTTGGCAATGTTCGATATTTGTTTTCGACGTTTGCCCAACCGCTCAGTCCTGCTCGTTGCGTTTCTCTATCTGGTCGATGCGGCTCTCGCGCGTCCGGGTATCGCGTCGGTTGCGGTCCACCTGGGTACGGCTGCAGGCGCCTTTGCTCTGTTCGCGCTGTTGTTCCGGTTCGGGTGGATGGCCGGAGGCGACGTCAAGCTGGCCGCCGCGATCTTCCTGTGGGCAGGACCCGCTTTCGCTTTACCCGTTTTGTTCATCGTGTCGTTGTGCGGACTCGTACTCGGCCTGACGGCGCTTGGGATCGCCCTGTTCCACAGGCGCGGTTGGCACCTTGACCGCGCATCGTTGCAGTCAGTCCAGATGGACGGTGTGCCATATGGTGTTCCCCTTGCGATTGGCGGCGTTGCAGCCGTTTGGCTGCCCGTGCTGACCGCGCTCCAATTGACTTGACGGCCCCCAGGTTGCGGCAATGCCCAGACTCTTCAAGACGATCCTTCTTGTGCTGTTCGCCGCCGTCGGCGCGGTCGTGTTCCGCGCGCTGTTCGTCGCCGCTTCACAGCCACGCGCGCCACGGCCGCCGGCAATGGATCGCGTGCGCGTCGCCGCGGTGGAACTGCCCGAAGGACTGTTGCTGCGCGACAGCGACCTCGCATGGAAAGATATTCCGCACGCGCAAGTCCCGACAGGAGCGCTGGTCAAAGCAGAGGCTGGGGACGGGCACGATACCGATCTGAAAGGCGATGTGTTACGCCACGCCGTAAGCGCGGGCGTGCCTTTGGGCGCCAGTGACGTGATTTCTCCCGATGCACCCGGTTTTCTTGCTGCCGCGTTGAAGCCCGGGATGCGTGCCACTTCCGTCGCGATCGACGACGTGTCGGGGAACGCCGGTCTGATTCAACCTGGCGACTACGTCGACGTGCTGCTGACGCAGCAACTCGGCGGTTCATCCGGTTCGCTGAACTCGCTACGCGAGGTAGAGAGCGAGACGGTGGTTAGCCGCGTTCGCATCCTCGCAGTCGGGTCAGCGTTTCAGCGACCGAAAGAGGACGCCGCCGAGCCGAAAACGCGAGCGCGAACGGTGACGTTCGAAGTGACGCCGCATACTGCGGAGGTCATCGCTGTCGCGACGCACCTGGGTTCCTTATCGCTCGCGCTGCGCAGCTTTGCAACGAGCGACCGCAACGCCCCCGCAGCGGGCACCGAAACGTTGCAGCAATCGCCGCCGGTGTGGGCGGGTGATGTCTCTCGCGCCTTGCGCGTGTTGCCCCCTGAGCGTGGCCCGACGCGCGGCGCGGCGACGGTCGCGCCGCCGCGCGCGGTGATCGTCTATCGCGGATCGCAGGCGTCCACCGCGTTGGACGATTCGCGGCCAGGGAGCGGCACGGGCGCGGCACGCCGTGCGCCGGATTCGCCGATATCCGTCGGTGCCGCGCGGCCAACACAGGTGGCAGAACAGCCGACTCCTCAACGCTGACGCTTCGTGGCGGCCTTCAATGGCCAGCCCGTGTCTGACAGCAAGGTGCCGTGTGGCATGTCGTCTATACGGTACTCCGACAGGAAGGATCCATGTTTCATTGTGTTTATTCGATATTCCGCCTGCGTCCGATGCTCCTGTTCGGGCTCGGCATCGCGCTGATGCACGGAGCGTTCGCCGCCGCCGTCGGTCCGTCGCGGTCCGTCGCGGACGGCGACGCAGCATCGTTATCGATCGCGGCAGGCGGTGGCGAAATGCTGCGCTTGCCCGAGCCGGCGATCGCAGTGTTCGTCGCCGACCCGGATGTCGCCGACGTGCACGTGCCCTCGTCGCAAACGGTCTTCGTGCTCGGCAAGAAGGCCGGCACCACGACGTTGTTCGCGCTCGGCCCGAACAGTCGGACGATCCTGCGCAAGACCATCGTGGTCAGCGCCGATACGGTTTCGCTGCAACGTATGATCGACGCCCGCTTCCCTCGATTCCAGCTGACCGTGAGCGGCGCGCCGGGCTCGCTGATGGTAAGCGGCCAGGTGCCGAGCGCGGCCGACGCGGACGCGGTGGTCCAGTCGCTTACGCCTTATCTTCACGATAAGGAAACCGTCGTGAACCGGATGACACTGTCCCGCCCGATTCAGGTCAATCTGCGAGTGCGCATCACCGAAGTGGATCGTAACGTCACTCAGCAACTCGGCATCAACTGGAGCGCGCTCGGTAGCGGTGGAAACTTTATTGGCGGGCTCTTCAGCGGAAACACCGTGTTCAGCACGGCCACCAGCATCGCTGGCCGCGTAGTGGGCGCCGCCACGGGGAACGCCATTACCGCCAACGGGGCTACCTCGGGGGCCTTTTCCATCCTTGGCGGTTTTCACACCTCTCATCTGGGCATCGACGGCGTCCTCGACGCGCTCGACCAGGAAGGCCTGGTGACGCTGCTCGCCGAACCGAACCTCACCGCAATGTCCGGCGAAACCGCCAGCTTCCTGGCGGGCGGCGAATTTCCGATTCCCGTTCCACAGGGGGTGAACAACACGATCACGATCGAGTTCAAGCCGTATGGCGTATCGCTCGACTTCACGCCGACCGTGCTCGCCGACAACCGGATCAGTCTGAAAGTGCGACCGGAAGTCAGCGAGATCGATACGACCAACAGCATCACGACCAGCGGCATCACCGTTCCCGCGCTCACCGTGCGCCGTGTCGACACAACGGTCGAACTGTCGAGCGGGCAAAGCTTCGCGATCGGAGGGCTGCTCCAAAGCAACACCAGCGACGTACTTTCCGAGCTCCCCGGTTTGGGCACGCTTCCGGTATTGGGCAAGCTGTTTTCGTCAAAAAACTATCTGAACAACAAGTCCGAACTGGTGGTCATCGTCACGCCGTATATCGTCCAGCCAGCCGATCCGGGCCGCCTGCGGCAATCGATCGATACTGTGACTCGGCCCAGCAGCGATATCGAGTATGTGCTCCAGCACGCGCTGGGACTCGATCCCCTGTCCGGCCAGCGGCCACGCCTCGTCGGCGCCGCTGGCTTCGTCTACTGATCTCGGAGGAACGACAGATGCGCCCGCGATTGATTGGTATTGGACTTCTGCCGCTCGCGCTCGCCGCGTGCATGTCCGCACATCCACCGCTCGGCCTGCCCGATGCGTCGGTGATCGGGTTCGACGGTCGCCAGGCGATTTCGCCCGACTGCGCCGCGCTGGACCAGCCGTCGACCCTGGTCGACGCGGGCTCCGGGCGCCCAGGCATGCCGTTCGGCTGCGCGACTTACACGAATCTCGCGGTGATGCTCGCACGGCCGGCTGATCTGGCCGAACCGCTGCCCTACGCCGGCGCGGACGCCGCGATGGCGGCAAGCGCGGTTCGCCGCTTCGACGAAAATCGCATCAAGCAGCCCAACATCACTTCGACCACGACTCAATCGGGTCAGTAACGGGCTACCGATCATTATGAACGCCCAGGAATTTCTTCATCCCAAGAGTTCGGCCGCGACACACGCGGTGGACTTGCTCGCGGTCCTCTCCGATGCAGCTAGCGTCGACGCGGTGAAGAGCCTGATCGTCGATCAGGCCATTCCGCACGCACGCGCGCAGATCGGCAGCATCGACGACGCCATCAGGCTCTTGCAGGTGCTCGAGAGGCCGCCGCGCCAACTGCTCGTGGACGTGTCTGGCTCCACCATGCCGCTATCGGACCTGGAACGCCTGGCCGAAGTGTGCGCTCCATCGGTGGCGGTTGTGGTGATTGGCGATCGCAACGATGTGGGCCTGTTTCGCAGCCTGCTCGAGATCGGCATACAGGACTACCTCGTCAAGCCGCTGACGGTCGAACTCGTACAGCGCGCGCTATCGGCCCGGGATCCTTCAGCGCAGGTGCGCACCGGAAAAGTGATCAGCCTCGTCGGGGCCCGCGGGGGAATCGGTGTCACCACGATTGCTGTATCGCTCGCGCGCCATCTGGCCGACGAGACGCAGAGACAAGTCGCCTATGTCGACCTGGACCTGCACGGCGGCGCGGGCAATTCGATGCTTGGGCTGCGCACCAACAACGGCCTGACCGGCCTGCTCGAGGACACGCGAGCCATCGACCCGCAGTCGATCGTTGGGGCCCTGGTTCCGGCCGGTGACCGGCTCTTCGTTCTGTCGTCGGAACTCCCCTACGACACTGAGTTCGCGCTGCGCCCCGGCACCATCACCGAGATGATCAATACGCTCAAACGGCGCTTTCACTATGTCTTGCTCGACCTGCCAGGCCGGGGTGGACACAGCGTCACAGAAGCGCTCGATGCGTCCCAGGTTGTCTGCATCGTTGCCGATCCTTCGGTACATGCGGCGCGTGAATGCGTGCGGCTGCTCCGGTTCGCCGAGGATCGCACCGGAGAACCGGTCGTTTCGGTGCTGCTGAACAATCCGCTTGAGCCGGTCGCGGACCGCGTTCAACCCAAGGACTTCCAGCGTGCGCTTGGGCGCTCGGTGTTGCACGAGCTGCCGTACGATCCGAAGTCCCTCGCGAGGGCCGAAAATCTGGGCGAGCCGGTCGTCGCCCGCAAAAGGCAGCCCGGGTTCGCCGCAGCTATCGAACGGATCGCGAACGGCCTGACCGGCCGCGAATCGTCAGCGGCGCCTCTTCCGTGGTATGCCCGTCTGATGACACCGAGGAGAACGCCGTAATGTTTGGCGCAAAAAAGCGTATGCCGACGGATTCGTTGCCCGCCGACGCACACGTGCGCGCCGAGCAACCGGCGCCCGCTCCGCCCGCGCATCCGCGCGTGCCGACGGACGGTCACGAGGCGCTGGTTCGCTCGGACAACTTCAAAAAGATCCGTGCCGTGGTGTTTGCCTCGATGAACATGTCCGCGGCGCTGATGAAGACACGCGAGCAGGTGCGCGCCGGCATTGAGGAGATCGCCGTCGACGTAGCGACGCGAGAGCAACTGAATGTCACTGCTGCGGAGCAGGCACTGATCGTTAGCGAAATACTCAATGACATGTTCGGTGTCGGGCCAATCGAACCGCTTCTGGCTGACGAGACCGTGACGGACATACTGGTCAACGGCCCGGATCAGGTCTACGCGGAGCGGCACGGCCGACTCGAACTCACGCCGCTGAAATTCCGCGACAACGCACATGTGGTCAACGTGGCACAGCGTATCGCCGCTGCGGTCGGCCGACGCGTTGACGAGAGCAGCCCGATGGTCGACGCGCGCCTTGCCGACGGTAGCCGCGTCAACGTGGTGTTGCCGCCGATTGCGCTGCGAGGCGCGTCGATTTCGATCCGGAAGTTTTCCAAGCGCAATATCACGCTTGCGCGCATGGCCCAGCAAGCCAATATCTCGCCCGAGATGGTGCGGGTGCTCAAGATCGCCAGCGCCTGCCGCCTGAACATCATCATCTCCGGCGGCACAGGCTCGGGCAAGACCACCTTGCTCAACGCACTGTCGCACCACATCGACGAACACGAACGTATCGTGACCATCGAGGACGCCGCGGAACTGCAACTGCAGCAGCCGCACGTGGTCAGCCTTGAAACGCGCCCCGAGAACAGTGAAGGACTCGGCGCGGTATCCCAGCGCGACCTGGTGCGTAACGCACTGCGGATGCGGCCAGACCGCATCATCCTCGGTGAAACGCGTGGCCCCGAAGCATTCGATGTACTGCAGGCGATGAACACGGGCCACGACGGGTCGATGACGACAATACACGCCAACACGCCGCGCGACGCCATCACGCGACTCGAAAGCATGGTGATGATGGCAAACGGCAATCTGCCGCTCACGGCGATCCGACGGCAGATCGCCAGCGCCGTGCACCTGATTCTTCAAATCGAACGCATGCGCGACGGCGTGCGGCGCGTCACGCGCGTGACCGAGCTTGCTGGAATGGAGGGCGACGTGATCATCACGCAGGATCTTTTCGCCTTCCGCTACGACGCCAGCGCCTATCAGGAAGACGTCAAAGGCGCGTTCGAGTCGTCGTCGTTGCGTCCGGTGTTCGCGACACGCGCCGCCTACTATGGCCTTGAAACGACGCTCATGGAGGCGATGCGCACATGACCCCAGCGGACATCGTGGCAGCGGGTGTGTTTTTCGCCATCGTACTGGCCGGAATGATCGTGTCGTCGCTGCGCGATATGGCTCGTCGCCGGCCAAAGCCTCGCATCCAGGAGCGGCTGAGCCAGATTCAGCAGATGCGCGTTGCAAGTCAGCAACCCGCGACGCGGGACACAAGTGGAGAACTCTTCGAGCGGCCAAAGGACTATGGCGCGATCGAAGCTTGGTTCCAGCAACGCGTGCAGCGCTTGCGAGCCGTGAGCGGTGCGGGCGGCATCCGCCTCGTATTCGCCAGTGGCATCGCCGGCGCGGCGATAGCGTTTATCATCGTGCGCCTTTCACCGCTTCCGGGATGGTCCGATCCGTTCGTCTACGCAGGCACGCCGGTCCTGGCGATGAGGATGACCCACCGATTTTTGATCGCGCGCTTTCGCACGCGGTTTCTCACGGTGTTTCCGGATACGCTGGACCTGATCATCCGGGCCGTGCGCGCCGGAATACCGGTAGTGCAGGCAATCAGCACGGCTGGGCACGAGGCGGAGGAACCGGTGCGCTCGACCTTTCGCACGATGGGCGACAGCTTGCAACTTGGCGCGGACCTGAAAGAGGTGCTCGACAAGGCCGTCGAACGACTGCAGATCGCCGATTTTTCTTTTTTTGCAGTATGCCTGCAGTTGCAGCGGGAAACGGGCGGGAATCTCGGAGAAACCCTTGAGAACCTGTCGGGCATTATTCGCTCCCGCAGGGACATTCGACTGAAAACCAGCGCGCTGACCGCAGAAGGTCGCATCGCAAGCAAGATCATTGCGGCGGTGCCGTTCTTGATCACCGGCCTGCTCTATGTGATCAACCGGCCCTATGTGGACCTGCTGTTCCATACGCGCGCCGGCCACAAGATGCTGACGTTGGCCGTAGTGCTTCTCGTGGCCGGCCTCTCGATGATTCAAAAAATTTCGAAGCTGGAGACATCGCGATGAATTTCATTGGAACCGATACGGCTCGCGAACTGGCGCTGCTGCTCGTGCTGTGCGGCGGCCTGCTGTTCGCGCTGATGTGGCCGCGCAGAACGCGCCGCCGCGTCGCACAGCGGGCGTACCACGCGGCGATGGGCGCGGACACACAGCACATGCCGGGTGCGGAAGAGCACGCTACCGAGATGTGGCAACGGCTCATAAGGCGTTTCGCGACGCTTGGCGAAAGCGTTCCGCTGGGCGATGCGGCTCAGCGCAACAAGTTGGCCGAGCAACTGGTCCGCGCGGGCTTTCGTGAGCGCCGGGCGGTCTCCGTGATGATCGGCCTCAAGCTGCTGGCCGGCGCATTGCCGGCACTGGCGGCGATCGTGCTCGGCCCTCATGTGCCTCGAATCGGCGGCTACTTCGTGTTTCGCGCACTGATGATGGGTGGGGCGTTCATCGTCGGGATGATCCTGCCCGAGCTGGCGCTCGGCGCCATGGTCAGCCGTCGCCAAAAAGCAATAGCGTCATGCCTGCCCGATGCGCTCGACCTGCTGGTGATTTGCACCAATGCCGGCAACAGTCTGGTAGTAGGCGTGAAGCGCGTTGCGCGCGAATTGAAAACGATTTGTCCGCCGCTCGCCGACGAGTTCTCTGTCACCGGCGACGAGCTGCAGATTGGCGGTGACAGCGCGGTCGCACTGCGCCGCCTGGCTGCCCGAATTGGTCTGCCGTCAGTACGCGCGCTCGTGACCACGCTGGTTCAGTCGCAACAATACGGCACGCCGATCACGCAATCGCTTCGCATGCTGTCTCGAGCCGAGCGGACCGCGCAGATGCTGGCGCTCGAAGAAAAGGCCGCGAAACTGTCGGTCAAGATGACGTTGCCGATGATGCTTTTCATTCTGCCCACGGTCGGCCTGATAGCAGCCGGGCCGGCGGTGATTCGCCTGGTGACCATATTCAAATGAAACATTTTCCAGTGCTGTTGCGGACCCTCGCGACTACGTTGCCGCTAGCCTGCGGCCTGTTGGCTGGCTGCGCCAGCGGCGGCAGTTTCAACCCCCGCCCAGTATCGTTGCAACATAGCACCGATGGCACGAGCGACGAACGGCTCGCAGACAGTGTGTTGCAGGCGGGCGACGTCGAACTCGCCGCCACGCTGTTCGAGAAAGCGCTCAAGTCCAACCCGAACTCACTCGATGCGCAACTGGGTCTCGCCGACTCAATATACGAGACCGGCGACCTGGAGCGCGCCCGCGCGCTATACCAACAGGCGGCCCTTCAGCTTCCGGCACGACCGGCAGCGCAGCTTGGTCTCGCGCGCATCGCGTTACGGCAGCGTCGCCTCGATGATGCAGCGGCGCTCTATCGCGGCCTGCTCGCGGCGCAGCCTGACAATCCAGTGATCAGCGAGGGTCTCGGCACCGTGCTCGACCTGCAGGATCGCCACAGCGAAGCGCAGGACGTTTATCGCAAGGCGCTCGCCGTGCATCCCGAGGTAGAAGGCTTGCGCGTGAACCTCGGCCTGTCGCTGATCCTTCAAGACAAGCCGCGCGAAGGCGCGAACGTCCTGCTCGACGTTGCCGGCCTGGCCGATGCGCCATCGCAAGCGCGCCAGGACCTGGCGCTCGCCTACGGGTTGCTCGGCAATGCGGATGCGGCGAAGAAGATTCTGCTGGTCGACTTGCCTCCTTCGTCAGTCGACGATAACTTGCGCTTCTATCAGAGCCTGCGCGGCAGGCTCGATGAGTATCGAGCCGCCGCCGGCCGGGCGGACGGCACGGCCACGCCGGCAGTTTCGCCCGGTGCCAAGGCGTCACGGCAATGAATCGGCGCGCGTTCATGGTGAATCGATCGCGGCGAGGTGCGCAGGCGCGCAGTGCGGGACTGCCCCGCGCCAGCCGTGGAGCGATCGCGCTCGAGTTCGTTCTCGTGTTCCCGTTCCTGTTGATTGTGCTGTTCGGCATCATCGACGTGAGCCTCCTGCTATGCGACAAGGCGCTCATCACCAACGCCAGTCGCGAAGCGGCGCGTGCTGGCGTGGTGGTGCGGGTTCCGCAGTTGACGCGCGCCCAGATTAGCAATGTCGCCCTCAATTACTTGCAGAACAGTCTTGTCACGGGAGGCACCGCGACGACACCGACCGTAACCGTGAATCAATCTCCGGGTACGTCGCCTGGCAGTCCGCCGACGCTGACGGTCACCGTAAGCTATCAGTATCAAGGCCTCGTGCTGGGTTCTGCATTCAGCTCGCTGACGGGCCCGGTCACGGTGACGGCCGTCACCGTAATGAATTACGAATGAGGCCGGCGATGCGCAATCGGACTTTCCCTTCGCGAAATTGGGCTCCTCACGCCGCACCCCGGCAACGCGGGTCCGTCGCACTATTCTTCCTTTTGTTCCTCATAGCGTTGCTGTGCTTCGGTGCATTCGCGATCAACCTCGCCCGTATAGACGTGGTACTCAACGAACTGCAAAACGACGCGGACAGCGCGGCACTGGCTGGCGCCTCCGTGCTGGTGACCGCCGGCGGCACCGGATCGAACTGGACCCAGGCCCAGGCAGCAGCGACCAGCGCTGTGACGTTGAACCGCTCGGACGGACAAACGCTGACGACGGGTGCGGTTCAGGCCGGCTACTGGAATCTAACGGGCACTCCGGCCGGTATGGAAGCGACGACGATTGCACCCGGCGTCTACGATGCACCCGCTGTGCAAGTCACCGTGACGCGCGCGACGAACCAAAACGGAGGCGCGATCGCGCTGTTTCTGGGAAGCCTTCTGAACCTGCTTAGCGTGCCGGGCAGTGCCACTGCGGTGGCGGTGGCCGCGGCACCGAGCACGGTCGATGCGGGCGGCTTGTTTCCCGTGGTCCTGGATCAGTGCGTATTCAACCAATACTGGGACGCAACGACCAATCAACCCGTGATCGATCCGTCGACGGGCCAGCCTTACGAGTTTCTTATCACTAACGGGCAGAAGAATGGGAGTTCGTGTGAAGCCGGCCAATGGACGTCGTTTCTTGAGAACGCGAACAATGTGCCGACGATTCGCGACCTGATTCTTAACGGCAATCCGTCACCACTGAGCATTGGCGAGAGCATCTGGATCGAACCCGGCGCAAAAACCACCATTTATGGCTCGGTGCCGACCAATGTGACGGTCGTCCTGCCTGTCGCCACACAGATCGACACCAAGACGTATGTTCCGATAGTCGCTTTCGCCGCGTTTCACATCGACGCATCGGTCGGCGGCAGTGGCAAGTACATTCAAGGACATTTCGTTGATGGCTACACACTGCCCACGGCAGCGGGCGGCGTCGGACCGACCTACGGAGCGTATATGGCGCCGCGGCTCGCGCAATGAAGACCCGTCGCCGAGCGCCGGCTACGAACTCGCTTGCCGCCTCGAAAATCGCCGACCAAGGTCGCGTTAATCCGCAAGTGCCGGAGTCGCCTGGCGAGCGTTCGACAAGCTTCAATCTCGCAGATACACGCTGCTCAGAACGTTCAAGCCGCGCGTGCCGCCGGGCAAGTTGGGACGCCGAGCGGAACGTAATCTGGCGGCAGGACAGATTCGCTGCGAATTGCGTCGTTTTCCTGCTGTCGCCGCCAATCAACCGTTGTGCAACGAGATATCCGTAAGCGGCAGTGCACAGCCACGCGGTGTGTTGAAATCCTCGCCTCCCACGCTGGCCACGGATCGGCTGAATGCCTTCGGCCAGCAGGAGCATTTGCGCTACATCCTGCCGCTTCGCATCGTTCAATTCGGCACTAGTACAACATCCCGTAAATGGGTTTAATAATTGTCTGGCTGCAAATAGGGCTGCAGGAGCGTGACGACCAGCTGGGCCATTTCGTCGAGCGTGCCGTAGCCTGGCAGAGGTTCCCATCGCCCGCTATGGCTGCGAAAGGCCGCACCATAACGATTGCGGCTGAGTTCACTCAGGCGTGCCACAACGGTCGGATCCTGATCGTCCACGCGTTTGATCAGCAGATGACGCCCGTAAGCCTGCGTGACGATC
>DASZIR010000045.1:0-12895 GCA_035948995.1 Paraburkholderia sp.
AACACCGGGCGCATGCTCGGAATCACGATCTTGCGGTAGATGGTGGGCAGCGTGGCGCCGTCCACTTGCGCCGCCTTGAAGATTTCAGCATCGACACCGCGCAGGCCGGCGAGGAACAGCGCCATCACGAAGCCCGTCGATTGCCAGACGGCTGCAATCACGATACAGAAAATCGCGCGGTCAGGATTGTCGAGCCAGTCGAACTGGAAGCTCGTCCAGCCCCAGTCCTGCAGCACCTTTTGCATGCCGAGATTGGGGTTGAGAATCCATTGCCATGCCGTACCGGTCACGATGAACGAGAGCGCCATCGGATACAGGAACACGGCCCGCAAGGCGCCTTCGTTGCGGATCTGCTGGTCGAGCAGGATGGCAAGGAACAGGCCGAGGCCTACGCAGATCGCGATGAACGGAATGCCGAACCAGCCGAGGTTCGCGGCGGAGGTCCACCAGACGTCGTTATCGAACAGCTCCCGATAACGATCGAGGCCGACGAATTCGTAGCGCGGCATCAAGCGCGAATTCGACAGCGACAGAAAACCCGTAATAAAGATGAAGCCGTAAACGAAGACCAGGCTGATCACGATGCTGGGAGAAAGCACCAGCTTCGGAATCCAGCGGTCGGCGAGCGCCGCCAGGGGCGAAGTGCGGCGGGTCACGGAGGCCGTGTTTTTCCCGTTTCCGCTAAGAGAAGCAGTCACTACTCGACTCCTGAAACTGTGCCGCCCGTCAATGCGCGAGAGAAACGCAACGCTGGACCGGCATAGGCTGTGACACTGGGTGAATCGTCATGCTTGGAGTGAGCGCCCGGTTGCGCGTGGAGTCGCTACCGGGCGCCCCGCTACTCTGCTTACTTCGCGCCTTTACTTCGTCTTCGCAGCCTTCGCGAGCGCTTCAACCGCGCTCTTCGAATCCTGCGTCGAGTTCATGAACTTCGTCACGACGTCGGTGATGGCACCAGCGGCCGCGTCCGGCTGAGCCATGCCGTGTGCGAGCGACGGCACATAACCGCCCGCCTTGATGGCCGTCTGCTCATCCGCGTACGACTGCTTGCCGCAAGCGTCGAACTTGTCCATGTTCACGCCCAGACGAACCGGAATCGAACCCTTGTACAGGCTGAACTGCTCCTGGAAGTCCGGGCTCATGATCGTCTTCGCCAGCGCCAGCTGACCCGCCGTAGCATCCTTCGCGCCCTTCTGCTGGAAGAACACGAACGAGTCGACGTTGAACGTGTAGCCCTTCGAGGTACCCGGCACCGGTGCGCAGACATAGTCCGTACCCGGCTGCTTGTTCGCGTTCGCGAACTCGCCCTTCGCCCAGTCGCCCATGAACTGCATGCCGGCCTTGCCGTTGATGACCATGGCCGTGGCGAGGTTCCAGTCGCGGCCGGTGCGGCCGTTATCCATGTACGACTCGATCTTGCGGACCGTGTCGAACACGCCGACCATCTGCTGCGACGTCAGGGTCTTCTGGTCGAGATCGACCAGCGCCTTCCTGTAGAAGTCAGCGCCTTGAGACAGCACGACGTCTTCCCACAGCGTCAGGTCTTGCCACGGTTGACCACCGGCGGCAACCGGCTGGATGCCGGCGGCCTTCAGCTTGTCAGCCACCGCGAAGAATTCCGGCCACGTGGCCGGGGCCTTGGCGCCAACCTTGTCGAGGGCTGCCTTGTTGATCCAGACCCAGTTCACGCGGTGCACCGAGAACGGTGCTGCCACGTAGTGACCGTCGGCATGCATGATCTTGTCGATCTGCGGCGGCAGGTTCTTCTTCCAGTCAGCCGCGACTGAATCGATCGGCACCAGCACGCCCTGCTCCGCCCATTCCTGGATCAGCGGACCCTTGATCTGCGCAGCGCTCGGCGCGTTGCCAGAGATGACCTGCGTCTTGAGTGCCGTCATGGCCGCCGCACCTGCGCCGCCCGCAACCGCGAAGTCCTTCCAGGTGTACCCCTGCTTCTGCATGTCATCTTTCAGCACGCCGACGGCTTTCGATTCGCCGCCTGACGTCCACCAGTGCAGCACTTCGACCGACTCGGCAGCCTGCACTGCGGACACGCCACACATCAGACCTGCGGCGCACAGAGCGCCCATGATCGCGCGAATTTTCATTGCTTATCTCCTCCAGACACCTGAACAAAAAACGAATGGCCCCTGATTCTCCAGGGTGCTGTGGTTGGTTCAAACAGGCAAAACACTGGGCGATCGAGCCTCGGGCAAGCGCATGCGCGTGCATGTGCCGGCGAGCCGACGTTCGGCCGCAGGAAGCTCAGAAGATGAGTGGTTCGGGATGCAACTGATTGTCTCCTCTTTTGATTTTTGCCTGCCCGCGTCGCGCGCGGCAGACTCGAGGTTCCACACAGGTTAACCCTGACATTCGCACCGCGATGCGCCGCCCCTTGGGCTTGCCAACACATGCAGAAACGTAATGTCCGTTAACATGCAGGGGACGCCTGCCGATTCGGGAAAACGCGCATCTTGCTTCGCTACGCACGCTTTTTTCATCGAATTAGCGCTACCTCTTGATTTGGATTGTAGTTAAACTACAATTCAGTGTCAAAAAAAATTTTATCGGACTACGGTCGCCCCGAGCGGCCTCCTCGACATCGACGGAGACACATGTTTACCGATTCAAGTTTCACCTTCGTTCTCTTCGGCGGAACCGGCGATCTGTCGATGCGCAAGATCCTGCCGGCACTGTATGAAGCGCACCGTGCAGGCATGCTGGCGGAAGGCGGCAAGATCGTAGCGGTGGCGCGGCACGCAGCGGATCGTGACGGCTACATCGAGTGGGTCAACGGACACGTCAAGTCGTACGTCTCCAAGAACGGCCTCGACGAGGCCGCATGGGCCAGCTTCCTGGCACGCATCCAGTATGTGAACCTCGACCTGGGCAAACCCGAAGACTTCGCGCTGCTGCGCGATGCCGTGAACACCCTGCCCGGCATCCGCGTGTTCTATCTGGCCACGGGCCCGTCGCTGTTCGTGCCGATCTGCCATGCGCTGGCCGCAGTCGGCCTGAACACGAACGCCCGCATCGTGCTGGAGAAGCCGCTCGGCTACGACCTGAAATCGTCCAATGCGATCAACGATGCAGTCGGCGAGATCTTCGCCGAAGAGCAGATCTACCGGATCGACCACTACCTCGGTAAAGAGCCGGTGCAGAACCTGCTCGCGCTGCGTTTTGGCAACGCACTGTTCGAACCGTTGTGGCGCCGTGAGTGGGTCGAAAGCATCCAGATCACCATTGCGGAAGAACTCGGCGTCGAAGCGCGAGGCGACTTCTACGACAACACCGGCGCGCTGCGCGACATGGTGCAGAACCACTTGCTGCAGCTGCTTTCGATCGTGGCAATGGAGCCGCCTCACTCGATGGATTCGGATTCAGTGCGCGACGAAAAGCTGCGCGTACTGCGGGCGTTAAAACCGATCGATCCGCGCGACATCGGCAAGGTGGCCGTGCGCGGCCAGTATCACGCCGGCGGGATTCGCGGCACGGCGGTGCCGGCCTACGCAACCGAGCCGGGCGTGAAGCCCGAAAGCACGACAGAGACTTTCGTTGCGCTGAAAGTGGAAATCGAGAACTGGCGCTGGGCCGGCGTGCCGTTCTTCCTGCGCACCGGCAAGCGCCTGGCTGACCGCGTTGCTGAGATCGTGGTGAACTTCCGGCCGGTGCCGCATTCGGCGCTCGGCCCAACCGCGTTGCGCCCCGGCGCGAACCGGCTGGTGATCCGGCTGCAGCCGAACGAAACCATCCGCCTGTATTGCCTCGCCAAGCAGCCTGGCGAAGGCATGAATCTGGCCAGCGTCCACCTCGACCTCGCGTTCGACCAGTTCTTCCGCGAAGGTCAGATGGAGGCCTATCAGCGCCTGCTGCTCGATGTCATCAACGGCCGGCTCGCGCTGTTTGTGCGGCGCGACGAACAGGAAGCCGCGTGGCGCTGGGTTGAACCGATCCTGAACGAATGGGCGTCGAGCAACAAGCCGCCCAAGCCGTATGCAGCCGGCACGTGGGGGCCAGCGGCCTCGAGCGCGATGCTGGCGCAGCACGGCACCTGCTGGCTCGAAGAAGAAAACTGAATTGCGGCGACGCAGCGTGATTGACAGACCGCGCCGCGTCACTGCTTGCATTACCTCACCGATGAGCTGAACGGGGTGGCGCCGTAACGGCGACGGCAATGGCGGCAGCGGGACTTCTGTTCTGCGGGCGGCCGCTGCCATGCGCTATGGCATATCCCGCAGATCCAACAAGAAAGCAGTACGGAGGAGAAGTGATCGAGCTTCACGCTTTCGACGACCAGCGCGCCCAATCCGACGCGCTGGCGAAAGCGGTGGGCGACGCTTTACAAGCGTCGCTTGCCGCCCAGGCCACCGCGTCTGCGACCGGCGCGGGCCATGCAACGCTTGCAGTGTCGGGCGGCACCAGTCCGCGTCCGTTCCTGCAAACGCTATCTGCTCAACCGTTCGACTGGGCACGCATTGACGTGACGCTGGTCGACGATCGCTGGGTTCCCGAAACGGACAGCGCGAGCAATGCGCGTCTCGCGCACGAGACGCTGCTGCAAAACGCCGCGCAGGCCGCCCCGTTCTGGCCGCTGGTGGACACGAGCCAGGCGCTCGAGGCGCACATTGCCGCGCTGAACGCCGATCCGCGCCGCAACATTCCGGATGTCGCGGTGCTGGGCATGGGCGAAGACGGCCATACGGCGTCGATCTTCGCGGATGCGCCCGAATGGGACCTTGCCATCAGCACGCCTCTACGCTTTGTCGCCGTGCATCCGGGCAGCGCGCCGCATGCACGCGTGAGCTGGTCGCTGTCCGCACTGCAGCAGGTCGGCCATCTGTTTCTGTTGATCGCAGGACCGCGCAAGCTGGACGTGCTGAACGCCGCCGCCGCTGCGCCACAAAAAAATGCCATCTCGAAGCTGGCAAACGACAAGGGAGTGAGACTCGATGTCTACTGGTGTGAAAACTAACGCTGTCCCGGGCGCGGGCCAGCACGCCGACGGACCGAGACTGCTGGCCGACATTGGCGGCACCAATGCGCGTTTTGCGCTGGAGACAGGACCGGGCGAGATCGGCCAGGTGCAGGTGTATCCGTGCGCCGACTACCCGGGCGTCGCCGAAGTCATCAAGAAGTACCTGAAAGATACGAAGATCGGCCGTGTGAATCATGCGGCGATTGCGATTGCGAACCCGGTCGACGGCGACCAGGTCAGCATGACCAACCACGACTGGACTTTCTCGATTGAAGCTACCCGCCGCGCGCTGGGCTTCGATACGCTCCTGGTCGTCAACGACTTCACCGCGCTGGCGATGGCGCTGCCGGGCCTGACCGATGCGCAACGCGTGCAGGTGGGTGGCGGCGCGCGGCGGCCGAACAGCGTGATCGGCCTGCTCGGCCCGGGCACGGGTCTTGGCGTGTCCGGCCTGATTCCTGCCGACGACCGCTGGATCGCGCTCGGCAGCGAAGGCGGTCACGCCACGTTCGCGCCGGCTGACGAACGCGAAGATCTCGTGTTGCAGTACGCGCGCAAGAAGTGGGCGCACGTGTCGTTTGAGCGCGTGGCGGCGGGCCCGGGCGTCGAGGTGATCTACCGGGCGCTGGCCGCACGCGACAAAAAGCGCGTAGCGTCCAGCTTCGACACCTCCGAGGTCGTCAAACGCGCGCTCGAGGGCGAGCCGCTGGCGGCGGAATCGGTGGATGTGTTCTGCGGCATCCTCGGCACGTTCGCGGGCAACATTGCGGTGACGCTGGGCGCGCTGGGCGGGATTTATATTGGCGGTGGCGTGGTGCCGCGGCTGGGCGAGTTCTTCGAGCGCTCGTCGTTTCGCAAGCGCTTCGAGGCAAAGGGCCGCTTCGAGGCTTATTTGCAGAGCGTGCCGACCTACGTGATTACCGCGGAGTATCCAGCGTTCCTGGGCGTCTCGGCGATTCTGGCGGAACAACTGTCGAATCGCGCGGGGGGCAGCTCCTCGGCGGTATTCGAGCGGATCCGTCAGATGCGTGATGCGTTGACGCCGGCTGAGCGCCGGGTGGCTGATCTGGCGTTGAACCACCCGCGTTCGATCATCAACGATCCGATCGTCGATATTGCGCGCAAGGCTGACGTCAGCCAGCCGACGGTGATCCGGTTTTGCCGCTCGCTGGGTTGCCAGGGGTTATCGGATTTCAAGCTGAAGCTTGCGACCGGGCTGACCGGGACGATTCCGGTGAGCCACAGCCAGGTGCATTTGGGCGATACGGCGACGGACTTCGGCGCGAAGGTGCTGGATAACACGATCTCGGCGATTCTGCAGTTGCGCGAGCATTTGAACTTCGAGCATGTCGAGCGGGCGATCGACCTGTTGAACGGCGCGCGGCGCATTGAGTTTTACGGGCTGGGCAATTCGAATATCGTCGCGCAGGATGCGCATTACAAGTTCTTCCGGTTTGGGATTCCTACGATTGCCTACGGCGATCTGTACATGCAGGCTGCGTCTGCGGCGCTGCTTGGGAAGGGCGATGTGATTGTTGCGGTGTCGAAGTCAGGGCGTGCGCCTGAGTTGCTGCGGGTGCTGGATGTGGCGATGCAGGCGGGGGCGCAGGTGATTGCTATTACGTCTAGCAATACGCCGTTGGCCAAGCGGGCTACTGTGGCGCTGGAGACTGATCACATCGAGATTCGCGAGTCGCAGCTTTCCATGATCTCGCGGATTCTGCATCTGGTGATGATTGATATTCTTGCTGTTGGGGTTGCTATTCGGCGGGCCATGCCTAGTGAGGAAGTGTCTGAAGCGGTCGCCAAGGTTCGGCGCGGGGCGGATGATGATGCCACCGCTGTGCTTGACTGGCTTAGTCATGGGGCGGCTTCTTCGGCTAAGGATTAGGGTTTTCTTTTTTTCTGCGAAGCGCTGGGTTCTTTGTTGAGCCCGGCGCTTTTTTCTTTTGGTTCTTGTTCGTTGGTTGGGTTGCTTGCGCTTTGGGTCAACGCTGATAAACCAATAAGAAAACAAGGAAAGGCCAACACCCGGAGAACAACAACCAAAACGCCGGAGGCAAAACAAGAACCAACTACGCTACAACCCCAGGCACAGCCCTCCCATGCCACCTCAGAACAAGCAAACGCCCTCCATAACAAAGCAACCCGGCAACGCCAATAGTCACCCCCATCCCCTTAGGCGTAGCCCCCTCCCAAACGCCAACAGCAACACTGGCCAGCGCCCCTAAAGCCAGCTGTACAGCACCAAAAACAGCCGCAGCGGCCCCAGCGTTATGCGGATACCGATGCATCAAATCGGTCGTGCAGTTAGCCGACAACAACCCCACCACCCCCACAACAAAAAACAACCCAACAACGATCGACCACAACCCACCCCACCCCGTGAGGCACACAAGCGAAACAAACAACGAAGCCACACAACTGACCGTCGCCGAAAACGAAATGATCGGCAAAGACCCAAGCCGCCCGATGAGCCGCGTGTTCATGAGGTTACCGAACATGATGCCCACAATATTCAGCGCAAACAGAAATCCATAATGCTGCGCGGAAACATGGAAATACTCGATGTACACAAACGGCGTCGCCGTGATGTAAGCGAACATCGACGCAAACGCCATCCCGCCGCACAACATATGCCCCCACGCCACCGGATCGCGCAGCAGCTTGCCGTACGCTGCGAACGATTGCAGTACCGCCGAATGCTTGCGCTTTTCTCGCGGCCACGTCTCCGGAACACGCAAGAACGCCGTCACGGCACACACCGTGCCGAACAACGTCAGCGCAATGAAGACCACCCGCCAGCCGCCCAGCAACAACAACTGCCCGCCAATCAGCGGCGCCAGTAACGGCCCAATCGACGTAACGATCGCCAGCATCGACAACACCCGCGCAGCATCGGCCGGCTCATGCGCGTCGCGCGCAATGGCACGCGCCAGCACCGACGCCGCACCCGCCCCCAAAGCCTGCACAAAGCGGAACATCACCAGCGAGCCAATCGAGAACGACAGCCCGCACGCAACGCTCGCCAGCGCATACATGATGATCCCGCCCAGCAGCACCGGCCGCCGTCCGAACGAATCGGACAGCGGCCCATACAGCAGCATGCCGAGCGAGAAGCCGAGCATGAAGCTCGTCAGCGTCGTCTGCGCAGCACCGGTGGTGACCATGAACGCCTGCGCAATCGACGGCAGGCTCGGCAGGTACATATCGATGGAAATCGGCCCGCACGCAGCAAGCGCGCCGAGCAACAGAATCAGCCGGCCATCGGGCCGGCGTCTGGTGACATGAGACATGGGAATCCAGAAGAAGCAGCTCGCGCGCACAAGCGCCGGTCCGCGGGAAACGGTGAAAACTGCAGCAGCAATACCCCGCAATTCTACGCGACGCATAACAGCGCGTCGCGTTCATCCCCGCCGCACGCCCCATTAACGGGACGCCCTGGGTGACGAATACCGCCCCCGGCCACCGATCGGTTAAGCTCACGCCTTACCGCCCCACGGCAAGCCCAACCCATCTGATCGCCGCCCGTCATGACCGCCTTCCTGCTGATCTGGAGCCCCAAGAAATGGCCCTGGCCAGAGCTGCCCGACGTGGCCAGACGCGTCGCCGCCGGCGAGGCCGTCACGGACGTCTGGGGCTGCGGTGTTGCCCGCAGCATCCTGCCGGGCGATCGCGTATTCCTCCACCGGGTGGCCCAAGAACCCAAGGGCGTGTTCGGTTCCGGCTACGTCACGCGCGCACCGTACGAAGTGCCCGATCCAGCCACGAAGCGCGGCTACCGATTGTGCATCGACTTCGTCTACGACTGGCTGGTCGACGCCCCTCACGAGGTCGTGATCCCGCGCGAAGCGTTGCGCGCGCACCCTTTCTCCGTGCAGACGTGGGATGCGCAATCCTCTGGTACGGTGATCAAGCCCGTCGCGGAAGGCGCGCTCGAGAAGCGCTGGGCCGAGCTGACCGGCAAGCGCAAGCCGCCGAAACTTGAGGCGCCTTCAGGGCCGGTGCAATCCAGCAAGGTTTCAGCTCATGCTGCGGCGAAGCAAGCCGGTCAAGCCGCTGCGAGTGCCGGGGGCAAGAGACATGGGCCAGCAACGGCCAACGGCGCCGCAGCGAGCAAACGCGGCCCCGGTTTGGCATCTGCCGCCACGCCGCAAAACAGCCCAACCGGCGCCGCCGGTCGCAGCGTGCGAAAGCCGAAACCGGCGCCATAGTCGCGCGAGCGCTGCCCGGGGCGCTTGCGGGCCGTGGCGCCCCGCAAGCGCCCGTTCGGGCCTAAGCTGGACTCATCTCACGCCGCCAGACAATCGGCCGCAACCCGCCTATGCCCCCGCCGTGGGCCGACTCCGCGCGACTCCGGTACAATTTCAGATAGCCATTCAGCCGCCGCGAAGCGGGTGGGGACGCCGGGCAATGCCGCAGTCCTCAGCCGGTAACGCGCGTCTCAGCACTTCTATCAGGCAGGCCCAACGTCCATGTCCAGCAATTCCAGGAACGAAGCTCTTTTCGAACGCGCCCAGCTCACCATCCCCGGCGGCGTCAACTCGCCTGTGCGTGCCTTCCGCTCAGTCGGCGGCACACCGCGCTTCATCGAGCGCGCCCAGGGCGCGTACTTCTGGGACGCCGACGGTCAGCGCTACATCGACTATATCGGCTCCTGGGGCCCGATGATCCTCGGCCACGTCCATCCCGAAGTGCTCGAAGCGGTGCAGCGCGTGCTCGCCAACGGTTTCTCGTTCGGCGCTCCGACCGAGTTGGAGATCGAGATCGCCGAGGAAATCTGCAAGCTGGTGCCGTCGATCGAACAGGTCCGCATGGTGTCGAGCGGCACGGAAGCCACCATGAGCGCGCTGCGCCTCGCGCGCGGCTTCACCAGCCGCAGCCGGATCGTCAAGTTCGAAGGCTGCTATCACGGCCACGCGGACAGCCTGCTCGTAAAAGCCGGCTCGGGTCTGCTGACCTTCGGCAACCCGACTTCGGCGGGCGTGCCGGTCGATATCGCCAAGCACACCACTGTGCTCGAGTACAACAACGTTGCCGCGCTCGAAGAAGCCTTCAAGGCGTTCGGCAATGAGATCGCCTCGGTCATCGTCGAGCCGGTCGCGGGCAACATGAACCTCGTGCGCGCCACCCCTGAGTTCCTCAACGCGCTGCGCCGCCTGTGCACGGAATACGGCGCCGTGCTGATTTTCGACGAAGTGATGTGCGGTTTTCGCGTCGCGCTCGGCGGTGCCCAGCAGGTCTACGGCATCACGCCTGACCTCACCTGCCTCGGCAAGGTGATCGGCGGCGGCATGCCGGCGGCTGCGTTCGGTGGCCGTCGCGACATCATGGCCCACCTCGCGCCGCTCGGCGGTGTGTATCAGGCGGGCACGCTGTCAGGCAATCCGATCGCCGTGGCCGCCGGCCTGAAGACGCTGCAACTGATCCAGGCGCCGGGTTTTTACGACACGCTTGCCGCGCGTACCACGCGTCTCGTGCAGGGACTCGCCAGCGTGGCCCGCGAGGCGAAGGTGCCGTTCGCGGCCGACTCGATCGGCGGCATGTTCGGCCTCTACTTCGCGGACAAGATCCCCGCGAGCTTCGCCGAGGTCACGGCGAGCGACGTGCCGCGCTTCAACGCGTTCTTCCACAAGATGCTCGACGCCGGTGTGTACTTCGCGCCGTCGGCCTACGAGGCGGGCTTCGTGTCGATCGCCCACGACGACGCGATCATCGACGCCACGATCGACGCGGCGCGTGGCGCATTCGCCGCACTGGCCGCCTGAAGCAAGCTTCAAGAACGACAGCACGGAACACCAAGACCCAGCACGACACTGCATTTAACGGACGCCGATGTTCTCGCAAACCGATTTCGTTCATATGGAACGCGCGCTCGCATTGGCGAAGCGCGGTATGTACACGACCGATCCGAACCCGCGCGTCGGCTGCGTGCTGGTGAAGAACGGCGAAGTGATCGGCGAAGGTTTCACGCAGCCGGCCGGTCAGGACCACGCCGAAGTGCGCGCGCTCAAGGATGCACGCTCACGCGGTCACGATCTGCGCAGCGCCACCGCGTACGTGACGCTCGAGCCATGCAGCCACTTCGGCCGCACGCCGCCGTGCGCCAACGCGCTGATCGAGGCGCAGGTCGACCGCGTGGTCGCGGCCATGGAAGATCCGAATCCGCAAGTGTCGGGGCGAGGCCTCAAGATGCTGCGCGACGCGGGCATCGAAGTGCGTTGCGGCCTGCTCGCCAATGAAGCCTACGAACTGAACATCGGCTTTGTGTCGCGCATGACGCGCGGCCGGCCTTGGGTGCGCATGAAGGTGGCGGCCTCGCTCGACGGCCGCACCGGTTTGCCGTCCGGCGAAAGCCAGTGGATCACGAGCGAGCCCGCGCGCGCCGACGGTCACGCGTGGCGCGCGCGGGCCTCGGCGGTCCTGACGGGCATCGGCACGGTCAGGGAAGACGACCCGCGCATGACCGTGCGCGCCGTCGACACACCTCGCCAGCCGCAGCGCGTGCTGATCGACAGCCAGCTCGATGTGCCGCCCACTGCGCAGATTCTCGCTGGCGCGCCGACGCTGATCTTCTGCGGCAATCTCGACGAGCGTCACGCCGAACGCGCGAGCGCATTGCGCGAGCGCGGCGCCGAAATCGTGCAACTGGCCAACGCGGAGGGCAAGGTCGATCTGCCCGCCATGCTGAAGGTGCTCGGCGAGCGCAACGTCAACGAATTGCATGTCGAAGCGGGCTACAAGCTGAACGGCTCGCTGTTGCGTGAAGGCTGCGTCGACGAACTGCTGGTCTATCTGGCGCCGAGCCTGCTCGGTACCGACTCGATGAGCATGTTCAATCTGTTCGCCCCCGAAACGCTCGAGGGCCGCGTGCGCCTGATTTTCCACACGGTCGACCGGATCGGCGACGACCTGCGGATTCTGGCGCGCTTTGCGCCCCACCTTACCTCGAATTAAACAAGGAACCAGCACGATGTTTACCGGAATCGTCGCGGCGGTCGGCCGCATCGAATCAGTCAAACCCCTCGGCAACGGCGGGGACGCGGGCGTGCGCCTGAACGTCAATGCAGGCGGCCTCGATCTCGAGGACGTGCAGCTCGGCGACAGCATCACGATTCAGGGCGCCTGCATGACCGTGGTCGCCAAGACGTCCAACTCGTTCGAGGTGGACGTGTCGCGCGAAAGCCTGAACTGCACGGCGGGGCTCGGTGAGCCGGGCGAGGTGAATCTCGAGAAGGCGCTGCGCGCGCACGACCGGCTTGGCGGTCATATCGTATCGGGCCACGTCGACGGCCTTGGCACGGTCACGCGTTTCGCGCCGGTCGGCGAGTCGCACGAACTGCGCGTGCTGGCGCCGCGCGAGATCGGCCGTTACCTGGCGTACAAGGGATCGGTTACCGTCAACGGTGTGAGCCTGACCGTGAACTCGGTCACGGACCGCGACGACGGCTGCGAATTCTCGATCAACCTGATTCCTCATACCGTTGAAGTCACCGCGCTCAAGCATCTGCGTGACGGTGCGAAGGTCAATCTGGAGATCGATTTGATCGCGCGGTATGTTGAACGGATGTTGTCGGCGGCGTCTCCCATGGGACGCTGATAGCCCGCTGGACCAGGCCACGCGGCCTGTTCAATCTTTTGCCCGGCGGCGCGATCGGCGAACCGAAAACCGTTGTACGGTCGGTTCATCGCGCATGGGACCAAGGTTACGACTGGTATTTACGCTTGCGTACGGCAAAGATCCGCGCGCCTTCGGACGGCGTCGGGTGTGGATAGCGGAAGGGCGAGGAATTCGCCCTCTCCAATTTCACTCCATTCGTTTGTAAACGGTAGGTAAAGCTGGATCAGCCATGAAGTGCCATCCTTGCGTCCGGCGTAAGGATGAAGGATTTCGCCATCGGCACGCACTCGGTCAAACTT
>DASZIR010000046.1:0-67892 GCA_035948995.1 Paraburkholderia sp.
CCGTTGCGCACGCTCGAACTGGTGGCGCGCGACAAGGCCTGCGAACATCCCGACAAGGCGTGTCATGGCGATTCGTGCCCACTGGCACGCGGCTTCTATGACCGCCTCGACGACGCGCGTCGCACCGCGCTGGCCGAACGGCGTCTCGACAGGGCGGCTGTGCGTGCGGCTGCGCTTGCGCATGACGTCTGCCCGTACTACCTCGCGCAGGAACTGGCGCGCTGGAGCGATATCGTAGTCGGCGACTACAACTATTACTACGACAGCAGCGCCATGCTTTACGCGCTCACGCAGATGAATCAGTGGCGGGTGGCGGTGCTGGTCGATGAAGCGCATAACCTGCTTGACCGGGCGCGCCGCATGTACACGGCTTCGCTGGATCAGACCGCGTTTCGCGCCGCGCGCAAGACTGCACCCGTGGCGCTGCGCAAACCGCTCGAACGCATGAATCGCGAGTGGAACGCGTTGAATCGCGTACAGACCGAAACTTACCAGGTGCACCCCGAGGTGCCGCCACGTCTCCTGAGCGCGGCGCAGAATCTGATTGGCGCGGTCACCGAGCAGCTCGCGCAAGCGCCGCTGTCGATCGACGACGCGCAACTGCGTTTCTATTTCGATGCGATGCATTTCGTCTCGCTCGCTGAGCAGTTCGGTGAACACTCCGTCTTCGACGCGACGCTCGCCGCGGAGCGCTTCGCCACGGGTTCCGCGGGCCGTGCGATCGCCCGTTCCACTGACAGTCCAACCGGTCGTTCCAAAGCCACGTCGACGCTCTGCGTGCGCAACGTCATTCCCGCGCCCTTTCTCGCGCCTCGTTACGCGGCGGCCCGCACCACCGTGATGTTCTCCGGCACGCTTAGCCCGCCTCATTTCTATCGCGACACGCTGGGCTTGCCCGAGCAGACAAACTGGCTCGAGGTCGAAGGGCCGTTCCGCGCGGAACAGTTGCAGGTGCATGTCGCGAACCATGTATCGACGCGCTGGCGTGACCGCGAACGCTCGCTCAAGCCGATTGTCGATCTGATTGCCCAGCAGTACGCCGCGCAGCCCGGCAACTACCTGGGCTTTCTGAGCAGCTTCGACTATCTGCAGCGCGTGGTGGCGCTGATGCGCGAGCGCCATCCGGACTTGCCGGTCTGGGCGCAGAAGCAGGGCATGGACGAGGCGGCACGCGATGCCTTTCTCGCGCGGTTCAGGGCGATGGGCCGCGGGGTCGGTTTCGCGGTGCTGGGTGGCGCGTTTTCGGAGGGCGTCGATCTGGTGGGCGAGCAACTGATCGGCGCGTTCATTGCCACGCTTGGTCTGCCGCAAATGAACGACGTCAACGAACAGATGCGCCGCACCATGGAGGCCAGGTTCGGCAACGGCTACGATTACATGTACCTGTACCCTGGACTGCAGAAGGTGGTACAGGCAGCGGGGCGGGTGATTCGCACCGAGCAGGATGTGGGCGTCGTGCATCTGATCGACGACCGCTACCGCCGCCCCGAAGTCCGGCGTTTGCTGCCGCGCTGGTGGCAGGTACCTTGAGCGGTGGTCGCATGAAGGCGTGACTGCATGAACGCGCGCCCTATGGCCGCGTGCCCGTAGCGCAGTGTGCGGAGGAACCGTGCGTACGATCGAATACCAGTTCTCGACGACCTGGCGCATCGATGCACCGCGGCAGGCGGTATGGGCGGCGATCCGCGATTCGGCGCGCTGGCCGGAGTGGTGGAAGAACGTCGAAGGCGTGGCCCAGCTCGAAGCGGGCACGAGTGACGGCGTGGGCGCCCTCCAGCGTTACACGTGGAAGGGGCGGCTGCCGTACCGGCTGGTGTTCGACATGCGGGTCACGCGCGTCGAGCCGTTGATCGCGCTGGAAGGCGAGGCGAGCGGCGACGTGGAAGGAACCGGACGCTGGTGTTTCTCAACGGATTGCAACGTCACCGTGATCCGCTACGACTGGCGCGTGCGCACCCGGCGCGCGTGGATGAACGTGCTGGCGCCGCTCGCGCGGCCGTTCTTCCAGTGGAATCACGACACGGTGATGCGCGAGGGCGGCCACGCGCTGGCGCGGCTGCTCGATGCCCAACTGATCAGCATCGAGCATGGCTGAAGGCTACGACGGGCCACGGCCGCTCACTGCAGATCACTGCAGCTCACGCGGCGGGCGGCTTGCCTGAGTTCGCCTGGCGGTCGGATGAAGCTTGTGTGCCGGGCGTGGTCTGAGTTCCGGAAGGAGTGGTCTCCCCGTCGGGCTTCTCCGAGGCTGAACCGGCCTCACCCTTTATCAGCACGCTGCGCTGCGGATTGGCAATCTGGATGCCGCGCGCCTGAAACAGCTCGGCGACGCGCCGGTTGAACTCGCGCTGCACGCCCCAACGCCCGGTGTCGCGACACTGGATTTGCCCGCTCAGCGTCACCGCCGCGCCGTCTACCGAATCGACACCCCAGAAGGCAAAGTCGGACAGGATACCGTCCTTGAACTGCGGGTCTGTGCGCAACGCTGCGCCAATTTCCTTGAGCGTGGCGATTGCCAGGTCGATGTCCTCGCCATAGGCGACGCTCACCTTCACCGCCGCGTTGCCGAGCCCCCGATTGGTGTTGTTGACCGTGGACACTGAACTGAACGGTACGGTGTAGAGCGAGCCGTCGCTGCCGCGCAGACGCACCGTGCGGATCGACAGGTATTCGACGGTGCCGGACACGCCAGCCAGCGTGACCCAGTCGCCCACCTGCATGGCGTTTTCCATCAGCAGGAAAATCCCGGTGATGAAGTCCTGCACCAGCTTTTGCGAACCGAAGCCGAGCGCCACGCCGAAGATGCTGGCGCCTGCCAGGAGCGGACCGATGTTCACGCCGAGTTCGCTCAGGCCAGTCAATACGACGACGAGCGCAATCACGATGAATAACGCGCTGCGCAGCATCGGCAGCAAGGTGCGCAACCGCGCAGCGCGCACCAGATCGCCGGCGGTGGTCCACTGATGCAGACGCCGCTCGACCGTGACGTTGACCGCCTCCCAGACGAACAGCGCAACGGCCGCGGCAACTGAGATCGTGACGAGCGCGGAGGCAAGCCGGTGGCCGATCGTGCCGCTCTGGAACAGCACACCCACGTCCACTCCCCATACCTGCAGCAGCACCAGCAGGGTGGCGACGCCGACCACCCACGAGACGATCCGGCGCAGCAGCGGGTAATAGCGGTACGCATGTTGTTGAACGAGGGAGTCGCCGGCCTCGTCGCTCCGGACTTCGAACACTCTCGCGAGCGCGCCGAATACCACGATGGCAATGACCCGCGCACCGACCAGCACCGCGATCGAAATGCCGCCGAGATGCATCAGCGTGTGATAGCCGTTGCGCACGTCGAGCGCCCACACGAACCACAGCGCCATCACGAGGAAGATGCTGACGCTGGCCCATGAGTCAGCCAGCGCGTTGCCGAACACCGCCAGCGACTTGCTGGTGGCACAGCGCGCCCGGATACGGGCGGCAACCGGCTTGCGGCATTGCAGGATCAGCAGCGATATCAGCACGTGGCCGGCCAGCGCGACCACTTTCATGATGGCGAGATGGGCCGCTTCGCTCAGGCCCAGTGCCACAGCCACTTCAGCTAGCGCGGAGCCGGCGCCGACTACGCTGACGATGATCACCACCCAGCGCTGGGTGAACGCGGCCCACGTGGTGCCCATCTGCAAGAGACGCAAGCGCGGAGCGTCCGCTTGCAGAAAGAAGCCGCTGACGATCACGATCACGCGGCTCAGCACGTAGATGTCGATGATCGAATCGAGCGCACGGTCCTGGGGGGTGCCGTCGCGGGTGAGTATCGACATCAGCAGGCTCGCCGCGCCGACAAACACGGCGAGCGGCACGAACCTGACCAGCATCCGCAACGCGGCGCGCGGCAAGCGGCGCAGCAACGACCAGTGACGCACGGCGCTCAGCCGGCCGGTGGCCTCGGGGGAACCCGGGGTGGCTGGAGCGGCGGGGGCAGGTGCAATGGCCGCGCCGGCGGCGGCGGCTATCGTATCCGCCGCGGCATCGGACTCGACATCGGGCTCGGCATCCAATCGGGCATCCGGTTGGGCATCCGGCCCGGTGGCGCCGGCCGTGCTCGCGGCGGTGGCAGGCGCGCTGCCGCTGACCCCTGGGGCCGCCTCGACGGATTCATCGAGGAAAAGTTCGTTCGTGTCGATGACGTGGCGTGCCGCAAGAACGGTAATGGCCCGGCGCAGCAAACGGCGCGCGAGCCATTCGAGGGCCAGCGCGGGCAGCAACGCGCCGAGCAGCGTCAGGACGATGCTGCCGAGCACCGCGCGTTGCTGCGGACTGTTCATTAACCCGGTCCACCATGCCCGCACAGACGATACGTCCAGCAGGGCCGCTAACGAGCGGCGCAACGCGCTCGCCATCTGGACCGCCCAATGGGCGCCTTGGCGGGCCAGTTGGGACGCGAGGCCGTTCGACTCGAGCGCTGCAGGCACGGCAGCCGCTGTGCTGCTTGCCGCAGCCGGCGCCGAGGCGGCCGTCGCAGCGGACGCTGGTGGCGCGCTGAGCGCACCCGCTGCGGCGATCGCGTGCAGGGTGTCCTCGATCTGCGCCCGCTTTTGTGGATCGTTGAGGACGGCGAGCGCCTGACGGGCCTGTTCGGGCGTGAGCGTGATGGGCGGGGCGGCCGTGGCCGCTGTAGCCGCCGGCGTTGTCGATGCCGCCAGCGCCGGCAAGGCGAACAGGATCAGAAACCAGACAACGAGAAGTTTGCGCATAGATGAGGGGCAGGACCGCTGCAGTGACAGCCGGCGTCCGGGAACAGGTCGATTCGACCGAGGTGAAATATATGACGACACCAGCCTGGCCACGCAAGTTCCGCACAATGTTCCGTACGACGGTGGCGACGGGGACAAAGGGGCGTGTGAATGCAATCGCGCGTTGGTAAATCGTAAGGATGATCGGTTCTTGGATTATGCGCGCCTCAATGTGGCTGGGCTGAATGTGGCTGGATGGTGGCCGTCGCAAGGGCCGCTCCGGCGAGAGCGCAGACGGCTGACACCAGCGCGACCGCGCGCAGCGCCGCGCCAAGCGCGTCGGCCTGCGCGAGGACAAGGGCTGCCTCGGTTGCTACGGGCGCCTCGGATGGCCTGGATGCCGCCGACGCCAGATGCGTGCTACCCAGCGCAGTTGGGCTGCTCCGTGTGGCCGGCGTCCCTGAAGTCGCCGGCCCAGCAGCACCCGGCTCCAGCAACTGCCCCGCGCGCCGGGTCTCCTGCGGCACATGCAACTGATCGAGCCGCGCCGCCAGCACGGCGTTGTGCGTCCACACGAAGACGATGCCGAGCACGGCAATCGCGAGCAGACTCGCGACCCGTGCCACCGCGTTATTGATGCCGGAGGCGACACCTGTACGCCCGGGTGGCACCGCGCTCATGACAGTGGTCGTCAACGGTGCGACCGTGATGGTCATGCCCACGCCCAGCACGCTCATCGCCGGGAAGAAGCCCGTCCAATAGCCGCCGCGCGCCCACGGCAGCGCAAGCATCGCAAAGCCGAGCGCGGCGACGACCGGCCCGGTGCTCAGCAGCACGCGCGCGCCGTACCGGTTCGTCAGGTTGCCGGTGAAGCGCGACAGCAGGCCGATGGTGACCGGCAAGGGCAACAGGGCGGCGCCGGCGGCCGTGGCGCTATAGCCATAGGCGCGGATGAGCGTGAACGGCAGGAAAAACAGCGCACCGCCGAGGCCGAAGTAAAGCAGCAAGGTAACCAGATTGGCGCCCACGAAGTCGCGTGAGCGAAACACGTCGAGCGGCATCATCGGGCTGGCGCTTCTCGCTTCGATCAGGACAAACACGGCCAGCACGAGCACGCCTGCGCAGATCAACCCCAGCACCATGCGATCGGTGAGGCCGCGTGAGGACGCGATCGTCAGACCATAGGTCAGTGCGGCGAGGCCTGCGGCCGCGGTTGCCGCACCGGGCCAGTCGAGTTGATCCTGCGCGCCGGGCCTGTGGCTGTCCGGCACGGAGGCGAGCGCGAGCATGACGGTTGCGCAGGCAATCGGTACGTTGAGAAAGAAGATTGCCCGCCACGAAAACGTATCGACCAGCCAGCCGCCCGCGACCGGCCCCACCGCCGATGTGATTGCGCCCACCCCCGCCCAGGTGCCGATTGCCTTGCCGCGTTCCTCGGCATCGAACACCGCGCCGATAATCGCGAGACTGCTCGGCACGAGCAGCGCCGCACCGATGCCCTGCACGGCCCGTGCAGCGATCAGCGCGCCCGCGTGCGGAGCGAACCCGCAGCCGGCGGACGCCAGCGTAAAGATGCCGATACCGGTGATAAACACGGTGCGCCGCCCCAGTTTGTCGCCGAGCGAGCCGCCTACCAGCACCAACGCGCCGAGAAACAGCAGGTAGGCGTTGACCACCCACTGGATCGCCGCGACGCTGGCGCCCAGTTCGGTCTGGATGGACGGCAGCGCGACGTTGACGACCGAGCCGTCGATGAACGCCATGCTCGAGCCGAGGATGGTCGCCGCCAACGCGAGCCGTTTGTGACGGCAGGCGTACTCGATCGCGACCGGCTGTGCGCCGATGACGAGTTCATCGCAGGGGCTGGCCTGAGCGGCGGTGACGTGGGATACCCGGCGGGGTATCGCGGGAAGTTGTTGGCCGGTCAAGCCCACTCCTCCGTGGATAATCTGCTAGCAGCATAGCAATGCACTGTCGCGGGCGAAAGGGTGCTTAGCCGACTGGACAAGGCATGCCCCAAGCTTCGCAGTTCGCGGACCGAGGGTCCACGCCCAGCCTACGCCAATTCCACATAGTGGATACCGCTTCGAAAAGATTTTTCACCCGCCGCGAATCCGTTTGCCTGGACCGCTCCTCCTAGTGACCGAGGGGTGTCCTCAGCCAACTGGAGCACTATCATGTCATTTCTGAAAGCGGCGTTTTTTGTCAGGAACCTGCCGGACTGGGAGCGTGCCATGCGCATCGTGATCGCCGTCGCCGTCATCGCGGTCGGACTGGCCGTGCTGCGCGCGCCCTGGAACTGGATTGTCGCGCTCGGCGGTCTCGGTTTCGGCTTCAGCGGCGTAGTGGGCTTTTGTCCCGCGTGCGCGCTGGTCGGCCGGCGCCTCGCCAAGCGGGGCTGACAGCATGGGCGCGGTGCGTCATCAGACTTTGCTCGAGGCGGCCCGCGGCGGCGATGCGGTGGCGATCCACCAGTTACTGGTGGCGTGCCAGCCGGATATCCGCCGCTATGCGCAGCGCAATTGTCTGATCTCCGATGTCGACGACGCCATCCAGGAGAGCCTGCTGATCCTGTCGCGGCGAGTCTCGTCGCTGCGCGCGGTCGCCGCCTTTTCGAGCTGGATGTTCAGTATCGTGCGGCGCGAATGCCACCGCATGGCGCGCAAGGCGCTCGCCGCCGATCCATGGGACGACGCGCGGGTGGAGACGTGGCTCGCGCCGCGCTGCCGGTCGACGATCTCAGGCACGATGTCGTGGGGGCGCTCGAATCGCTGCCGCCTCACTACCGCGACATCATCGTGCTGCGCGACCTCAACGAGATGACCATCGGCGAGATCGCCGAACAGCTCGGCGAGACCCGCGCGGCTGTCAAGAGCCGTCTGCACCGCGCCCGTCAATTGACGCGCGAGTATCTGCTGGGTTAGTTCATCGCTCAAGGCTGCCTGACTGCATGACGGGTTGCATTGCCTCCTGTCACGCATGCGTGCCATTATCGACAGGGACCGGGGCGTCACATCCGGCCATCTGCAGACCAGGGCACGCAACGGCTAGCGGCTGGCCGCCTGCCGCCGGCCGTCCCCGGCACCCCGGTGCGTCTGCCATGCGCGGTTGCGCTTCACAAACGGAGAAGCACCATGGGCAAGCAAGGACCCGGCGACCAGCCGGCGGATTCGCGGCAAGCGCCGCTATGCGTAGACCTTCCTGGCCAGATCGTCTTCGTGCTGCAGGGCGGCGGGGCGCTCGGCGCTTACCAGGCCGGCGTCTATGAAGCGCTGCACGATGCGCAGATCGAACCGCACTGGGTGATCGGCACATCGATTGGCGCGATAAACGGCGCCATCATTGCGGGCAACCCGCGCGAGCAGCGGCTCGAGCGGCTCAAGCAGTTCTGGGAGCAGGTCGCTCATCGCGGCAGCGCGACGGCCGGCTGGCTGCCCGCCGTCGACGACTGGCTGCGCAATATGTCCATCATGACGCGCGGCATCCCGGCCTTCTTCGCACCGCGGCCTGAGGCTTTGTTCGGGCTGCATACTTCGGTTGGACTGGAGCAGGCGGCGTTCTATTCAACCGAGCCGCTGCGTGAAACACTTTTGTCCCTGATCGACTTCGGCTACCTGAACAGCAAACAGACGCGGCTGACGGTCGGCGCGGTCAGCGTCGGCAGCGGGCGCATGCGCTATTTCACGAACCGGGACACGCCGCTCGACGTCGACCATGTGATGGCGTCCGCCGCGTTTCCGCCGGGCTTCCCATCGGTGCGGCTCGAAGGCGAAGCCTGGTGGGATGGCGGCATCTACTCCAACACGCCGCTCGAAGCGGTGCTCGACGATCATCCGCGCCGCGACTCGGTGATCTTTGCCGTACAGTTGTGGCCGGCGCACGGGCCCGAACCCACCTCGATCTGGCAGGCGATGAGCCGGCAGCGCGATATTCAATATTCAAGCCGGTCCGAAAGCCATCTCGAGCGGCAGAAGCAGATTCACCGGCTGCGTCACGTGATTCGCGAGCTCGAGCAATACATTCCGGAGGAACAACGCGATGGGGCGGCCGTCAGGGAACTGCTCGGCTGGGGCTGCGGCACGACCATGCAGGTGATCGAACTCGATGCGCCGCGCCTTGAGGGCGACGATCTCCACAAGGATATCGATTTCTCATCGAGCGGCATCCAGCGGCGCTGGGCCGCGGGCTATGAGAACACAGCGCGCATGCTGGAAAAGGCGCCCTGGCAGGCGCCCCCCGATCCGATGGAGGGCATTGCGGTGTACCGGTCGGACCCACAGACCGATCCGGAGGCCGGCTGAGCCCGGCTGAGCCCGACGCATCGCGGGTACGTTGTGCGGGCGCGTGGTGGGGCGAGGCGGGCCCGTCCGCCTGACGCGGCGTCAGTGGTTCGACGCCGTGAGCGTTGGCTCGCCTCGCTCGCTGTCTTCATCGGTTTGCGCGGACGGGGTGTCTGAGGGCCGTGTCGAGGCCGGATCGGGACTGACACGGTTAGCGTGCATCAGACGATACAGCGTGGCCCGTGAGACGCCCAGATCGGCGGCCGCTTCCGACAGTTTGTAGCCGTGCCGTTGCAAGGCCTGCTCGACGGCATTCTTCTCGGCCCTGCTGCGTATCTCCGCGAGCGTCACGGCAGGCGCATTCGCCGATTGCGGCAGACCGAGATCGGCTGCGGTGATGAAACGCCCCTCGCTCATCACGACCGCCCGGCGCACGCAGTTGATCAGTTCGCGCACATTGCCGGGCCATGCGTAGTTGGACATGGCGACGACCGCATCGCTCGAAAAGCCGCGAATCTTGCGCGCACCATCCTGCCTGTACATGCTGAGCGCATAGTTGGCGAGCAGCTTGATGTCGCCGCCGCGCTCGCGCAGCGGCGGTTCGACAAGCCGCAGCACACACAGCCGGTGATACAGGTCGGAGCGAAACCGGCCATCCTCGACGGCCTTTTCCAGATCGACGTGGGTCGCCGAAATCACCCGCACGTTCACCTTGATCGCCGCGGTGCCGCCGAGGCGCTCGATGGTGCCTTCCTGCAGGAAGCGCAGCAGCACCGCCTGGCATTCGTGCGGCATGTCGCCGATTTCGTCGAGAAAGAGGGTGCCTTCGTGAGCGCTCTCGATCCGGCCGGTCTTGCGCTGCACCGCGCCGGTGAAGGCGCCGCGTTCATGGCCGAACAACTCCGCTTGCAGCAGCGTAGGCGGAATGGCCGCGCAGTTGATCGCGACGAAGGCCTGGGCGGAGCGCGGCGAGCGCACGTGAATGGCGCGCGCGGTCAACTCCTTGCCGGTGCCCGATTCGCCCGCGACAAAGACCGGCGCGTCCGTGACGGCGCATTTGTCGATGTGGCGATAGAGCTGCTGCATCGCCTCGCACTGGCCGACCATTTCATGCCGGCCCATCGACGGCTCCGGCGCCACGCGCGTCTTGCGCAGGTTCGAGAGGCCATGGGCGTGTCCCAGCGCAAAGATGAGCCTTTCATTGAGGCATGGCCGCGTGACGAAATCGAAGCAATAGTCGAGGATGAAGCGGCTGACCAGCTCGTCGTCGGCCTGGCCCGGTGCGATCTCCGCAACCCAGTTGGTCTCGCCGCGCTGCATGCATGTCTCGAGCGCAGACAGATACTGGGACGTGCAGTCTTCCGGCAATTCGACGAGGCCGACCTTGATGTTGTCCCGCTCGATCACGCGCTCGGCGATCGCGGTCGTTTTTGCATACGCGACCTGCCAGCCGCATGCGGCCAGAAACTTGGTGAGAATTTCGTCCGGCGTGGCGGAAATACAGAGCACGGTGCGGTCTGTGTCGTGTGGCGTGCAAGTCGTATTCATGGCTCTCCCCGGTTCGATGCTGCGTTCACGGTTGCTGGGTCATGCACAGGATTCTTCAACGCATCGATTTCGATGTCTGAACAACTGGCCGTGACGGACCCGTTCCCGCGGACCCTGGAATGACGCGTTGCTCATGGCGCCAGACCTGTTGACAGGGTGATTCGCACACACACGACTGTGCTTGCCGAGGGGAGGAGAGAGCGCGCAGGCGGCAATCGATGCCTGCCGCAAAATGAAATGCACGGCGAATAAGATGTTCATACGAATTCTTATTTACCCTTTTCAACTCCGTCCTGCAACCAGCGTGTGTTTGGTTTTCACCTGCCTATATTGCGCTCTATCGGCGCTTTGGGCCAAAGATAGATCAAAAGATTTGCAAATGCCATACGCGAAAATCTGGATGTTGACATTACCTCCGGTATTTTCTACCTATTTATCGAAGACCGATAAAGGCGCGTCAATCCAGCGTTGTGCCGGACCGACGCGCAGCGCCACGGGCGGGCGAGACCGCCGGCTGGCGTTTCGTCTCAACTTTGAGAAAGCGGGTTAGCCGCGCTATTACCGGCTAATGGAGTCTCGCTCAGAGCGGAAATTTTGACCGAAACCCGTGTGCGCACGGGCGTCCAGGACAATATTGCAGGCGCTTTTCCGGTATTGCGCAAACCTTTGCGCAACAGGCATTTTCCGCCAACTGGTTTTCGCTCCCCCTTATTTAACCGGGGTGGCGCCGTCTCATGGTTGAGACATTCCTGTCTATGTGCGCCACCCCACCGATCTTTTGCGTGGCGCCGTGCGCAAGCGCCAGTTGCGTTTCCTCTGACCAAGGCGGCACCGTGCTCTCAGCCATTTCGCATCGACTCCGTGCGCTGCGGGCCGCTTTGTGCGCGAGCGTACAGAACACCACGCGTTACGCGAAGTTCGCGTTTCGGTTGAATGGCTTCACTGAGACAGTTTTTTCGGGGAGGCCCTCAGCCTTGCGGGCGGATTTCGCCTGGGCATCCTGCGGCCCTGCAAATACAAGGCTTGCGGGGTACCTGGCACGGTCGTCGCTAAACGTCCTGCACCGAGCAGCAATGCAGTAGACGCAGATTCAGATTCAGGTGCCGCTTGACTGCTGTCGGGGAAACAGTCAAGCGGCAACAACGGACTTCGAGGTCGCGATATGCCGATACGGCGAGGCGAACCCCGGAGGCCGGGCTGGGATGGCCGGTTGATTGGCTGCCCCGGCGCCTGGAACGAGGCGAGGACGGATTCGATGCACCACCTGGCAATGCTGATGCGATGCACTTCTTGTGAATGCTTCGCATGGCCCAACCGGGCGGCGCCGCTCGAGCCGCACCTTGCCCGGGCCGTTAAAAGCGGCCAATGCTTCTGTGCCCGGCCCGCAGCGGGTGCTTTCTTCTCTATAAGTTTTTTAACGCAACGAGGACTGAAAATGAAAACGATCATCAACGAAGTAAAGCGCTTTGTCCGTGAAGAAGACGGTGTCGCTGCGATCGAGTACGGCCTGCTGGCCGGGCTGATCGCGGTCATGATCATCGCCGGCGCCACGGTCGCGGGGACGCAGTTGGCCGCGCTGTTCAACAACGTAGGGGCGCAGTTGAAGACGGCTGCTGGCAACGTCAACGGCGGTTGAGCAGACGGGCCTTCCGGGCCATCCGGTCGATGCGCTGGCAACCTTCTGCGTCGACGACCGAGCGCCCGGAGCTTCGGATGGGGTGCCGCCAGCCGCCTTCACGGGCGCTGGCGACGCCGCTCCCCCTGACTGTGGAAAGCAGAGTCAAACAGGTCTTGCCATGAACACTTTCGCGTTTCCCACTGGGCTGTGTGTCTTCACGCTGGTGATCGCTGCCGCTGCTTTCGATCTGCGCACGCGGCGAATCCCGAACGTGCTGGTCCTGCTCGGTTTGATCGCGGCGGTGCCGGTGCAGTGGATTGCACACGGCGGGAGCGCGGGTGCGTTGCAGGGACTGGAAGGACTGGCGACGGGCATCGCGGTGCTGCTGCCGTTTTACCTGCTGCGCGCCTTCGGCGCGGGTGACGTGAAGTTGATGGGCGCGATTGGTGCGTTAGCCGGACCGTCCGCGGTGCTGCTGATCGCGCTCGCGACCTTCGTGGTGGGCGGACTCTGGTCGCTGGTCGTGGTGGTTCACCGGCGCCAGTTGCGCCACGCGGGCAACAGCCTGTTCCTGATGTTCGCCGGTTTGGCGCAGCACAAGGCACAAGGGGCAACGGGCGAAGCATCGCTCGGCCGGCTGCCCTACGGTGTGGCCATCGCGCTAGGGGCGATGTCGGTGATGGTGTTGTTGCACTAGAAGGCGGTGTCGCACGAAGACCAGCGCGTCACGGGCGAAGCGCCGAAGAGACACAGAAGAAGCGCAGAAGAAGCATGGAAACGAATACAGGTATCTCGAACGATCAAGCCCGCATCGAAGGGCGCGACGGGGCCAGCACGAGGTAGTCAGCCTTCCCAGAAGGGCACAGCAGTAGCGGTGACGGGGTGCACCCACAAGCGAGATCCGCAGCGACGGGCGCGACGGGGACAACTAACAACAAAAAGCAAGCCTTCACAGAAAGGCTTTCTTGGTACGGGGTTCAAGAATGGGCGAATTCAACTGCCCGACCGGCAGTCAGGAGATAGAGGCGGGTGTTCCTCCCTCTGCTGCAGACCGGTTGCTTCATCGCTTCGGGGGGGACGGCATCTGCCGGATGGGGAGGCCAAGTCGATACGACCGGTGTCCGGCACCCGTGAAGCGGCTGACTGCGGCGCGCTTCGACGCCGGCGTTGAACTTCGCTCCCTCCTGATTCGCCCCGTCCACTTTTCTGCGCGGCGGCGCCTTTTCGACTGCCGCCAGTCTTTTCCGATCTGAATTTAGAGCAGTCCAGGCGCGAGCCTGACGAGTCAATCCGTTAAGGAGTGCGACATGAAAAATATGAGAGCGCTGGCGATGTTGACGGTGGCGACGATCGCTGCGCTGGCGGCCGTGCTGTTTGCGTCGCGCTGGGTGCAAACCCAGGCGACCCCATCGACCCGGGTCGCCGTCGCGGCCACCGACATCAACCTCGGACAGCGCCTGACGCCCGAGTTCATCAAGCTGGTCGACTGGCCCGCCGGCAGTATTCCGGCCGGCGCGTTCAGCGACCTGCAGAAGCTCGACGGCCGGGTGCTGAAGACCAGCGCGCAACGCGGCGAACCGCTGCTCGAAGCCAAGCTCGCGCCGCTCGGCACGCTGGGCGGCCTGTCTGCGGTGATCGGCGAAGGCAAGCGGGCTATCACGGTGCGCGTGAACGACGTGATCGGTGTAGCCGGCTTCGCGCTGCCGGGCAACTACGTGGACATCATCGTCAATACGCAAAAAGACGGCAGCGCCACGCCAGGCGATTCGCAGGATCGCAACATCTCGAAGATCGTGCTCGAGAAGATTCTCGTGCTGGCCGTCGCCCAGGAGGTGAGCCGCGACGACACCAAGCCGCGCGTCGTCAATGCGGTCACGCTCGAAGTCTCGCCCGACCAGGCGGAAAAGATCGATCTGGCTCGCAGCGTCGGCACGCTGTCGCTGGTGCTGCGTAACCAGGTGGACACCGCCGACGAGACGACGGGCGGTGCGACCAAGGTCTCGCTGCTGAGGGAGCCGGTCGTCGTGGTTGCGCCGAAGCCCGAAGTGAAGGCCGTGCGGGTTGTCCAGCGGGTGGCGGCGGCGCGGCCGGGCAATTGCATCCGTGTGATTACAGGCACGCAAAACGGTCAGGAATGCTTCTGAATGAACCGTGCCGCGAGACCAGGCGGCACGAGTCGGGCGCAGTACAACAAGAATTGATCGGGGCTGGCTAATCCGGCTAATGGCCTCATCCGGGGGAATGCAAATGAACCATATTCATGACAGCGGCACGCGCTGCATCGAACGACGCCATCCGCACCGCGCACGGGCACGGCACGCCGCGCGCATCACGCTGATCGCACTGGCCTGCGTGAGCCTGTGCAGCGCGCCGGTCGAGGCGCAATCGACGGGGGCCGACGCCGCGAAGCCGCTCACGGTGGCGGCGAATGGGGTGAACCTCACGATCGGCGTGAGCAGCGCCGCTGCGACGGCCGCCGGGGCAGGCCAGGCCAAGGGGCCGAGCTGTACCGGCGAGGTGCGCCAACATAGCACCGTCGACGTCGCAGTCGGAAAGTCGACAATGGTCGCGCTGCCCGAGCCGGTTCGCACCCGTACGGTGGGCAACCCGGATATCGTCCAGGCGATGCTGGTGTCGCCTCAGACCTTGTACGTGCTCGGCACCGACGTCGGCGCGACCAACATGATCATCCAGGGCCGCAGCGGCTCGTGCAGCGTGATCGACGTGGTGGTCGGCGTCGACCCGGGCGGCCTGCAGGCGACGCTGGCTTCGCTGATGCCGGAAGAACACGATGTGCGCGTCAGCGCGGCCGCCGACAGCCTGGTACTGAGCGGCACCGTGGCGGATGCCGTCAAGGTGCAGCGGGTTCTCGAACTGGCCAACGCGTTCGTGCAGCGCGCTACCAGGCCGGTCGCGCAGGCCCAGGGCGCAAGCGGCGCAGCCGCCGCGGCCGGAGCGAGCGGTGGCGGCCTCATCCAGCCTGCCGACAAGAACCTGCGCATCATCAACATGCTGACGGTGGGCGCGCCGCAACAGGTGATGCTGGAAGTGAAGGTCGCTGAAGTCTCGAAGACACTGATCGACGAGCTCGGTGCGGAGGCGACCCTGAATGGCAGCTTCGGCAGCTGGACCTTCGGTCTTCTTGCCAATTTCCTGAGCGGCGGCGCGGGCAAGGGCTTTGCGGTCAAGTCGAACAAGCTGCCGTTCGGCCTCGCGGTCGATGCGCAAAAGAGCGATCAACTGGTCAAGGTGCTCGCGGAACCGAACCTCATGGCCATTAGCGGCCAGCAGGCAAGCTTTCTGGCCGGCGGCAAGGTGTTCATCCCGGTTGCGCAGACGGCCAACGGCACCACCACGATTACGTTGCAGGAAGAGGACTTCGGTATCGGCCTGACGTTCACACCGACCGTGCTCGAAGGCGGCCGCATCAACCTGACGGTGGCGCCTGAAGTGTCGGACCTGTCGCCGACCGGCGCCACGGTGACCTCGTCGTCCGGCAATACCACCGCCGTATTGCCGCTCATCACGACGCGCCGCGCCTCGACGACCTTGCAGGTGCTCGACGGTCAGAGCTTCGCGATTGGCGGCCTGATCAAGAATAACATCACGGGCACGATCAACGCGCTGCCGGGTGCCGGTGAAATTCCGGTGCTGGGTGCCCTGTTTCGCAGCACGAACTTCCAGCAGGACCGCACGGAACTGGTGTTTGTCGTGACGCCGCACCTCGTCAAGCCGCTGCCGGCCAACTACACGTTGCCGACCGATCACTTCGGCGAGGTCAACGAGGCAGGCGTTCTGCTGACCAGCAACATGGAAGGCAGCACGGCGTCGCATGCGCCGCCGCCTGCGGCAGGAACGCCGCAATCCGCACTGCCTGCAAATGCGCCTGGCGTCACGGCTGGTTCGAGCGCCGGTACGGTTGCGCCGGCTGACCACGGCGTCGTGGTTCCGGCCGCCGGCGGCCAGCCGACGGCACCCGCTCCGGCCCTGCCTGCGACCACCTCCGGCCTGCTGCCCGCGGTTCCGCCTGCAACGGTTGCACCGGCCCAACCGCTCAGCACGTCCGGCACGACCTTGGATAACGGCGCAAGTCAGCGCGTCAGCAACGTAGCGGCAACGGGCGCACAGAGTGTACAGGGCGCACCGCATGGCAGCGACGACAGCACGAAGCCGGATGTCTACGCAGTCGTCAATCCGCCCGCCGGCAGCCAGGCGCTGCCGCCCGCTACCGCGACGGCGCCTTGAACCGCACCGCAGTGCTCACGAACTTCACCTTGAACTGGGGCCGAACATGAAAACGCTCAAACCATTGATTCGCGCCAGCGTTTGCGCAGGCATCAGCCTGTCGCTCGCCGGCTGCCTGACCTCGACGCCGCACTGGGACGCGCATTTCGGCGAGACCATCCAGCAGATCACTGCAGCGCAGATTCTGAACCCGCAGGCGAGCAGCAACACGGACCCCGTCGCCGGGCTCGACGGCGGCGCGGCGGCGGCCTCGATGTTCCATTACAGCAAGACGTTCGCGCAACCGCCGATCGTCGGCACGCCGTATGGGGTTGGGCTCGGCACGAGTAACACCAGCGGCACGCCGTAACACCTGCCGTGGCGAGGCACAGCCGGAAGCGCACATGCGAAGCGGAGCAAAGGAAATGATCAATATCCTGTTAGTTTCATCGGACCCGGGGCGCGCCCAGCAGATCGCTGCGGTGATCGCCGCGAGCGGTGTGGGGCACCAGCTAAGGACGCTGGCAGTGGGCCTGAAGCAGGTGTGCGCCGACAAGGACGCGCTGCAGGCCGCAGACCTGTTGATCTTCGACGGCTATCACCTGACGCAGGACGATATCGACTCGCTCGAAAAGCTGTCGAGCCGCCATCGCGAGCTGGTCTGCACGCTGGTTATGCCGGCACCGTCGCACGATGTGCTGATCCAGGCGATGCGCGCCGGCGTGCGCAACGTCGCACTGTGGCCGATCGATCGCGACAGCTTCGTAGCCGACCTGAAGCGTGTCGCCGGGCGTCAGGTCGAGGCGGCGCGCCACGACGGCCAGGTGTTGTCGTTCGTATCGTGCAAGGGCGGCAGCGGCACCACCTTCATTGCCGTCAACCTCGGCTACGCGCTCGCCACGCTGCGCAACAAGCGTGTGCTGTTCGTCGATCTGAACCAGCAGTTCGGCGACGCCGCCTGTCTGGTCTGCGACAAGACTCCGCCCGCCACCATCGCGGAGGTCTGCGCGCAGATCGAACGTCTCGATGCGTCGTTTCTCGATGCCTGCCTGACCCATGCCTACCCCAACTTCGATGTGCTCGCCGGGGCGGGCGACCCGGTCAAGGCGGGCGATATCAAGGTCGCCCACCTCGAGCGGATCGTCGCGCTGATCCGCCATGAGTACGACGTCGTGATCTTCGATGTCGGCCAGAGCGTGAACCCGGTGTCGATCTTCGCGCTCGACCATAGCGACCTGATCTTTCCGGTGCTGCGCTCGAGCGTTCCGCACATTCGCGCCGGGCAGCGGCTGATGCATCTGTTCCAGTCGCTCGGCTATCCGGCCGAGCGCGTGCGGGTGCTCGTCAACCAGTACGACAAGCGCGGCCAGATCGACCTGAAGACCGTCGAGGACGTGATCGGCGCCAAGGTCTCGAAGGTGCTGCCGCACGACGCCCGCCCGGTGCTCGACTCGGTCAACCAGGGCGTGCCGGTGCTCAAGCTGCAGAAGAACAGCCCAATCTCGAAGAGCCTCGCCGAACTCGCCGATGGCCTTGCGCCGGCGCCCAAGGCGTCGGGCAACACGATGCTGACGAAGCTGTTCGGGGCCAGGCCTCGGACTCAGCCTAGTCCTACGTAAAGCGACCTGAATCAACCTGAACGCGCCACCCAGAGACCTAAACCGGAGCATCACCATGTCACTGCGCGAACACCTTTTCAAGCAGGCAGCCGAGGCGCTGATCACACCGGGCCTCGCAGCGGCGGATGTAGCCGTCGCCGCAGAGCCGGCCGCCGCGCGCGCGGCGAATGGCGCCGCAGACCCGGCCTCGAACAGCGGGCTGGCGCGGCGCGCTTACCAGCTGCTCAAGATGGAGATCCACGAAGCGATCATCGAGCGCGTCGAACTGGACAAGCTGCAGCATCTGTCGCCTGAGCAGGTCCGGCGTGAGCTCGCGCAACTGGTCGGCAAGCTCATCGAGGAAGGCAACATCCTGATGAACGCCTTCGAGCGCCGCCAACTGGTGCAGGACGTGCAGGACGAGATGCTGGGACTCGGCCCTCTTGAACCGCTGCTCAAGGACCCGACTATCTCGGACATCCTCGTGAACACCGCCCATCACGTCTATGTCGAGCGGCGCGGCAAGCTCGAGGCCACCGACGTGGAATTCTACGACAACGCACACCTGATGAAGGTGATCGAAAAAATCGTCTCGCGGGTGGGCCGGCGCATCGACGAATCGGTGCCGATGGTCGATGCGCGGCTCGCCGACGGCTCGCGTGTGAACGCGATCATCCCGCCTTCGGCGATCGACGGCCCGCTGCTGTCGATCCGGCGTTTCGCGGTGAATCCACTGAAAGTGGCGGACCTGATCGAATACCAGACCTTCACCTCGCCGATGGTGCAACTGCTCGAAGCGCTGATCAAGGCGAAGATCAACGTGCTGATTTCAGGCGGCACCGGCAGCGGCAAGACCACGATGCTGAATCTGCTGTCGGGCTTCATCCCGGCGGACGAACGGATCGTGACGATCGAAGACGCCGCTGAACTGCAACTGCGCCAGGAGCACGTGCTGCGCCTCGAAACACGACCACCGAACATCGAAGGCAAGGGGGAGATCAGCCAGCGCTCGCTTGTCAAGAACGCGCTGCGGATGCGCCCGGACCGCATCATCCTCGGCGAAGTGCGCGGCGCCGAAGCCCTCGATATGCTGCATGCGATGAACACCGGCCACGAAGGCTCGATGGCCACGATCCACGCGAACACCGCGCGCGATGCGCTGACCCGGCTCGAAAACATGGTCAGCATGGCGGGTCTCGCGTTACCGCCCAAGGCGATGCGCCAGCAGGTCGCCTCGGCGATCACGGTGATCGTGCAGGCCTCGCGTCTCACTGATGGCCGCCGCAAGCTGATGAGCATTCAGGAAATCACCGGCATGGAAGGCGACATGATCAACATGCAGGAGATCTTCACCTTCAGGCGCACCGGCGTGGATAGCGAAGGGCGCGTGAAAGGCTACTTCTGCGCGACCGGCGTGCGGCCGCAATTCACCGAGCGGCTGCAGGCCTTCGGCGTGAACGTGCCGGACCACATCTACGATCCGCAGAAGCGCTATGAAGTCTAAACCGGTATTCGGGAGCGCGTCATGAACAGATTGTTTCTGGGGTTTGCCGTGTTGCTGTTTTTCGCCGTGGTGCTCGTGATCGAGGCGGGCTACCTGTGGTGGAACAGTCACCACGGGCCGGTGGTCAAACGGCTCGATCAGCGCATCCGCGCGATGTCAACGGGCGGCGAAATCGGCACCGCACAATTGTCGATTCTGAAAGCGCGGCTGCTGAGCGATTCGCCTTCGCTAACGAAGCTGCTGCTCACGATTCCGCGCATCCACATGCTGGACCGGTTGCTGCTGCAATCGGGGCGCGACTGGTCGGTGGGGCGGTTTCTCACCTATACGCTCGTGTTGCCGTGTGTGGCCGCGCCGGTCACGCTGTGCCTCGGTGTGCCGCTGCTGCCTTCGCTCGCGCTCGCGGCATTGTTTGCGCTGCTGCCGCTTGGGCTGGTGCATCGCAGCCGTTCGAAACGTATTGCCGTGCTCGAGCGGCAGTTGCCCGAGGCAGCGGACCTGATCAGCCGCGCGCTGCGCGCCGGGCACTCGTTCCCGAGTTCGCTCGGCATGGTGGGCAAAGAACTCGCCAACCCGCTCGGCGGCGAGTTTCAGACCACGTTCGACGAGATCAGCTACGGCGTGTCGATGAACGACGCACTGAAGAACATGGTGGCGCGCGTGCCGGTCATGGACCTGCGCTACTTCGTGATCGCGGTGCTGATCCAGCGCGAGGCGGGCGGCAACCTCTCCGAAATCCTCGACAACATCAGCCAGATCATCCGCGAACGGCTGAAGCTGCTGAGCAAGGTCAAGGTGCTGTCGGCTGAAGGGCGTCTCTCGGCATGGATTCTCGGCGTGCTGCCGTTCGCTCTCGCCGGGGTGATCATGCTGATCAATCCGGACTTCTTTATGGGGCTGATCAACGATCCCGCGGGCTTGAAGATGATCGGCGTCTCGCTGGTCAGCATGTTGTTGGGCATTGTGTGGATGCGCAAAGTCATCCGGATCCACGTCTGAGCGGCCGCTGCAGGTAGCGGCAATGAGCGGCAAATTCGCGAGGAAATCATGAACACCATGCAGATCGTGTTGCTGGGCGCGACCTTCATCATCGTTTTCGGCGCAGCGCTGGGTGTCATGCTGATCACGCGGCCCAACGTCTTGCAGCGGCGCCTCGAGGCAATCGCGCCCGGCGGCATCGGTCAAGGTGAGAGCGCCGGGAGCACGATGGCGGAGGGCCGCCCGCAATGGCTGGAGACGATCGCCACGGCGTCCGCGCATGTGGCGAAGCTGTCGTTGCCCACCGAGGGCTGGGACAAGTCCGCACTGCGCACGCGTTTCATGAACGCCGGCTGGCGTGGCGCCGCAGCCCCAGCGATCTATTTCGCTGCGAAGACGGTGCTGGCGCTCGGTTTGCCGCTGGTCGCGCTGCTCATGCTGGGGAGCTTGCCGGGTAACGTGCCGCACAGCCTCGCGCTGGTCGCTGTGCTGCTGATGCTGCTGGCGACGCTGGGTTACTACCTGCCGAACGTCGTGTTGGCGCGCCAGATCGACCGGCGGCAGCAGGACATTTTCGAAAGCCTGCCCGATGCGCTCGACCTGATGACCGTGTGTGTGGAGGCCGGCCTCGGTGTGGACGCGGCGATGCTGCGCGTGGCCGACGAGATTCACGTGAAGAGCCAGGTATTGAGCGACGAACTCTCACTCGTGCTGCTCGAGTTACGCGCCGGATCGAGCCGCGAGAAGGCCTTGCGCAATCTGGCGATGCGCACGGGCGTGGCCGATGTGGAGACGCTGGTGGCGATGCTGGTCCAGGCCGAGCGTTTTGGCACCAGCGTGGGCGCCGCGTTGCGTGTGCATACGGACATGCTGCGCACGAGGCGACGCCACCTTGCCGAAGAGCGTGCCGCGAAAATCGCATTGAAGCTGCTGTTTCCGCTGATGTTCTTCATTTTCCCGGCGCTTCTGATCGTGCTGCTTGGACCGGCGGTGATCCAGATCTATCGCGTGATGTTGCCGACGGTCAGCGGAATCGGGGGATGACGCAGCGCGACACAGCAAGACACAGCAAGACACAGCAAGACGAAATGACATGCCGGAGCCGGGGAGAACACGATGAGTGGGTCAAAACGCAGGACTGGCAGGCGCTCGCGCAAGGGGCAGAACGGCTCGACCGTGGTGGAGTTCGCGATCATCGCACCGCTGCTGTTCTTTGTGATCTGCATAATCATCGACCTGGGCCTGATGTTCTGGGTCAATCTGACGATGCAGTACGCCGTGCACGAAGGCGCACGTTATGCGGTCACCGGGCAGAGCAACCTCGATCCGAATGCCGCCAACCAGCAACGCTATCTGGCCGTGATCCAGGACATCGAGGATGCCTCGATGGGACTCTATACCCTCGTCAACCCGGCCATCTCGGTGACGGTCAACGGCGTGCCCGCCGCGTATGGCGCGAACATGTTCGGCGGTCCCGGCGATCTGATCGTGCTGCAGCTCAATTGTGCGTGGCCGCTTCTTACCCCGTTGATCAAGCCGTTTTTCACCGGTGGGCAGTACTCGTTCACCGTCGCGGCGACCATGCGTAACGAGGGCTACTGATGAAAACCGCTCCTCACATGAGCCACCTCAAAACGCGGCGCGCGATGGCGGGCATCGCGTCAATCGAGTTCGCCGTGCTGCTGCCCATGCTCTTGCTGCTCGCCGTGCCAGTCTACGACCTCGCGCGCAACATTCAGGCCAACATGATTCTCGTGAACGTGAGCCGGGAGGGCGCCAACCTCGCGTTGCGAGCCTCGTTGACTTACCCGATGGAAACCATCATGAACGACCTGGCCGCGACCACGCCGCCGCTCGACATGGCCAATCGCGGCATGATCTACATCACCGAGGTCATGGGCAACAGCGAAAACTGCAACGCGCAGGGCATCAATTGCACGATCCGCAACATCGTGCTCGCGCAATACGAATGGCAACCCAACGGGCAGCAGGGCGCTTATGCGCCCTCGAGCGCCGTGTGGAACTGCAGTTCGGGCAACTGGGGCAGCGACGGCGGCTGCAGTGGAATTGGCGCGGGTCTCGCCGCGCCGACCGCCAATGCCTTGACAGGGCAGCTGGCGGCGGGCCAGATCGTCTATGTGGTCGAAAGCTTCTACAAGATGCAGTACCTGTTTGGCGCGGCGAACTTCGGTTTCGGCGCGTCGACCACGGTGCTCAATCCCAATCTGTATTCGATGAACGTGTTTTGACCGGCCTGCGGGGGCATCATGAAAACAACCGGCTATGCTGGGCACAGGTCCAGCAGACTTAACGGAAGACATAAGCAGCGCGGCGCCGTCAGCATCATCGTCGCCGCTTCTATCATGCTCCTGATCGGCGTGGTGGGGATTGCCGTCGATTCGGGGCTGGGCTATATGGTCAGGGCCAAGCTCGACGCCGCCGCCGATGCGGCCGCGATCGCCGCGGGCGAGGCCGTCACCACCGGCAGCACCCAGGCGGCACAGGCGGCCAATGCGATAGCGGCTGCCAACAGCCTCTTCGCCGCCAACTATCCGGCGGGCTACCTCGGCACGACGGCAACGCTCAACGCGCCCTCGGTAGTCTTCAACCAGGGCACGATTACCATCGACACGTCGGCGCAGGCGAGTATGCCGGTCGGCTTCATGCACCTGTTCGGCTTCAACCTGCTGAACGTGGCGAGCGCTTCCGAGACCGTCAGAAGGGATCTCGACCTGGTGCTGATCATCGACACCACCGGCTCGATGGCCACCGACCCGGCCGTGCCGCCGGCGGTGCGCTCGGCGGCCATCACGTTCCTGCAGCAATTCGATCCGCTCACCGACCGGGTTTCGCTGATCCACTTCGCCTACGGTACGGTCGTCGACCAGCCGTTCAACGGTAACACCCGCGGCTTCGATATGGCGGCGATGACCAAAAGCATCAACGCGTTCAACTTCGCCGGCAGCACCAATTCGGAGGAAGCCTACTGGAACGCCCTCAACCAGCTGAACACCGTGATTACCCAGCCGTCGAGCTTGCGGGTCATCGTGTTCTTCTCGGACGGAGCGCCCAACAGCTTCGCCTCGATTTTCCCGACCAAGAACCAGAACTGCAATTCGGTAGCCGGCACCATTATCAGCGGCGATACGCCGAGCACGCCGGCCGCGCTCTACGCTGACAACGTGCAGAGCCAGCAGCTCAGCTCGCCCTGTTACAACAACAACGCGTCGAAGCTGGTCACGCAGTTGCCCACCTGGTACAACGCGCACAACACGTCGTGGCTCAACAATCAGACGATACCGGTGATCACCAACACGCCGCGTGTGGTCACCAGCACGGTGAACTATGCCAACGTGAACAACGCCGGGCGCAACATCGCTGAAGCGATGGCCAACGTGGCGCGCACCGAGGGCACCTATGTCTACGCGATTGGCCGCGGCTCGGAACTCCTGACGCCCGAAGGCGCGAACGGAGAGATCGGCCAGAACGTGCTGATGTGCATGGCCAATACGGCGAATTCGCTGCCACGCTGCTACAACCCGAAGCAGCCGGTCGGGGTGTACTGCAGCGCGTTGACGCCGGCCGACATGACGCCGTGTTTTTCCAAGCTCGCTTCTGAAATACTACGGATTACGAAATAAATGAGAGCCGGATCAACGTTCCCCAGAACGAACACGACGATGCCCCTGGCGGAGAACACCATGACACCAGCCAAACCCATGACTGACGCGTTGGCAACCGACTGGGGCGCGCTCCTCGTCAACGTGGTCGCGCGCGCGATGACGGTGCTGCTGATGAGCGTGTTCGTCTACGCCGCGATGGGGCAGTGGCTCGCCGCGCCTCATCGCATCACGCTGATGTTGATGGTGATCTCGGAGCTGACGGCGGTAGGGGTATCGCTCGTATCGCGTTCGCCGCAAAAGCGCGACTGGACGCCGACGACTTTCGTCTGCACGGTCGCGGCAACCTACTATTTCCTCGCCGTATGGCTTGCGCCTGGCATTCATCTGGTACCGGAGGCGGTCGGGACAACGCTGCAGGTGGTGGGCCTTGGCTGGCAGATTTTCGCCAAGTTGTCGCTGCGCCGCTCGTTCGGACTGCTGCCGGCCAACCGCGGGATCGTCTCGTCCGGTGCTTACCGGTTCATGCGGCACCCGATTTATCTCGGCTACTGCATTGCCGATATCGGTTTCCTGCTGGCTAATTTCGGCCTTCAGAACCTGCTGGTGTACGGCGGGTTGTTCGCGCTGCAAGCCTACCGGATCTTGCGCGAGGAAAAGCTCCTCTCCGCTGATGAAGCTTATCGGACCTATAAGGGCAAGGTGCGTTACCGCGTGATTCCCGGCTTGTTTTGAGGGCTTTCTGCATAGCCTACCGCGGCATGCCATGCTGGATAGCAACGCCTTTGCACCCGGGTTTGATTGGCTGACGCTGCGCTCAAACGCTCCTGGACGGCACTAGGCCGTCGCCGCGGTTAACGCTGCACTGGACCGCCCAGCGGCCGCCGAGGGCGGGCGTAATGTAGCCGATCTTTTCCACCGGTTGCCTGGTGACGGGGTGCCGTCCGCTGAATTCGATCCAGCCACCGCCCTGGTCGACCGCGCGCCAGCTGGCTTCGCGGATCGCGGATTGGTCGTCGCCCGGCAGCGCCTCGCTGCGCAGCTTGCCGGCCTTGCTCAGGTCGGAACCGAAGGCACGGAAATAGTCGTCCCGGTCCGCAACCACAATATAGAGGTCGCGGTCGCGAAAGCCGCCCTTCGGGTCGTGAAACCGGCGCACGGCGTTTTCCGGCCCCTCGGTGTCGACCAGTCGGGCCGCGCGCTCCGCCATGGCACGGGCCTCGTCGGCACAGCCCTGTCGCAGCCGGATATATTTCACCCCATCGCTCAGCCGATCGGCCCGGGCCTGCAGCAGACTCGCCGTTTCCACCGACCCGCCGACCATCTGGCCATTGCGCTGGGTGATGTCGTCCAGCACCTCGACCGCCTGGGCGATCTCCTGCAACCCGGTGGTCTGCTCGCTGCTCGAGCGTGCGACGTCGCGTAGCAAAGCGGCCACCTCGCTGACCGCGTCGACCGCACGCGTCAACAAATTCCGGCTGCCTTCGATGGCTTGCACCCCGTCGGCAACCTCGTCGCGAGAATGCTGGATCAGTTTCTTGACTTCGGCTGCCGCTTGCGCGCTGCGCTGCGCCAATGCCCGCACTTCGGCGGCGACCACGGCAAAACCGCGGCCGGCATCGCCGGCCCGGGCGGCCTCCACCGCGGCGTTAAGGGCGAGGATATTTGTCTGGAAGGCGATGCCGTCGATCACACCGAGTATCTCCCCCATCTCGCGCGAACGTTGCTCGATGCGCTCGATGCTTTCGACCGAACCGCGCACCGCCGCCTGCCCCGCGACCGCATCGGCATGTGCACGGGTGGACCGCTCGTCGGCTTGCTGCGTCTGATCGGTGTTGTAGCGCACGGCTTCCAGCAAGGCTTCGAGCGAGGCACGGGTCTGCTCGAGGCTGGCAGCCTGCGATTCGGTATGCTGCGACAGCGAGGTGGCATGTTGGGTCGCCTGGGCCCCGCTCATGGCGATCAGTTCGGCTTCGCTGCGGATGCGCGCCACCATCTGCGACAGCTGGTAGGCGAGCAGGCGCCCCTGTTCGCCCAGCGCCGCCAGTTCGTCCCGTCCCGGCAAAGACACGTCCCGCACCAGGTCGCCGTCGCACAGCGCCTTCAACTGGGCCCGCAAGGTCGAGATCGCATGGATCAGGCCGGCCCCGAACAGCCCGAAAATCACCAGGAACTGCGCCAATCCCACCGTGGCGCCATAGCTGCCGTACCAGCGCGCCGCCGCGACGGCGCCGATGGCGCTAAGCGCGGCAATCGTCCACTGCACCCGCAGGTTCCAGCGGCGCAATGCTGACCTGAGCAGGAGCGAGGGGGATTGTGTGTGGGGCAGGCCGGCGGTAACGCGTGGCGTCTCTTTATTGGTTGACATGGATGGTCCCCGAACCGTATTTGGCTTTTGCCTTCGATCGCTGGCCAGGTGCGTGGGAATGCAACCCGAGAGCACGTCGCTGGCGTGCATGTTCTTCTGTTCCGGGAGACGCCTCCTTCAGCGAGGTTGTCACGGAGCGCATCGCCCCGGCAAACCTCCGTCCCCCTTGAATCCGCTATGCGCGGACTTCACTGCAAAGGCCACGCTCACGTGACGATTCTGCCATAGCGGGGGTAGCGCGGTTATCGCAAACGCCCTCATCTCGCCTCTATTCTTCTTATCGGGCGTAGGCGCGCCGGCATGCTGTGGAGCGCCCAGGCGCCGAGATCGGATACCAGTGCGGCGGCTACCGATAAATGCCACACGGCAGCCGTACTCGCGGATCCAGGCGGACCGAATCATAAAGGCGTGCAAAGAGAGTGAACTCGCCAATGCGCCAATAGCCATGCATGCGCAGCGATTGACATGAATGGCCACGGCAACTGCAAACAAAACCAGGACTATACATATCTGGCCGCGCTCATTTAGAATCCGCTCATCCGTCAATATGAGTTGCGAATAATACTTATGCAATTCACATGAATTTGACAATTCATCAATCAGTACTGGAATTGTCATTGTCAAGTCTCAGATAAAACGCTTGTCAGGCAATTGCGCGAATTGGCACGACGCGTTCGCGAGGAGACCATTTTTGCTCGAGACGGCGGCAGCGCCGCGCGCGGTAGAGCCTGGATGTGAAACCGTATAAATCAGCGCTGGTTTGCGTGATGTTCGGGCGTTCGAAAGATTCACGGGATTTCGCTCTGAAAACGATTTTCTTCGAGCCAGCCGTCCGCTATTGCGGATCTGGCGACGGCGCGAGCCGAATTCGATATTTCAATGAGCTTTAAACAAGGAGCAGCGATGGGTTGGCGTGATCGTTTTAATCATGGGGAAGCCACGGATCAATCGGCCTTGCAGGGTTTAGCCAGTTTGCCGCGTTTGCGCCAGTTGGGGGCCGTCGTGGCCGTGTGCGCTGCACTGGGCGCCTGCAGCACGACCAATCAGGCCGCCAGCGATGCGGCTGCCAAGGCGGCGGCTGCACAGGCTGGAGAACTGGCAAAGGGCGCGGTGATTCCGGTTGGCAACGCGCCAGCCGGCCTCGACATCAGTGCCGACAGCAAGTGGTTGTATGCCACCAGTAACGGGGATAACACGCTGGCCGTGGTTGATCTGGCGAACCGCAATGTGGCGCGGACCATTGACGGCAAGTCGCCCGCCAAGACGTCTGACGATTGTCCGGATAACTTCTGCCGTGGCGTCGGTGCGGTCGGCGTTGCGGTCGATGCGAACGGCCGTCGCGCCTATGTGACGTCGCTGCGCCCGGACTCGCTGGCTTTCGTCGATTTGCAGAAAGGACGGATCGTGCGCACGGTCCGGGCCCAGCGCTTTCCACAGAATGTCGTGCTGTCGCCCGATGGACGCCGTGCTTACCTGCTGAACGTCGTCTCGAACACCGTTTCGGTGTTCGAGGCTGCCAACGGCCGGCCGCTCGGCAGGATCGCGCTGAAGGGCGGCGATGCGCATGACCAGCCGTTCGGGCGCCCGGTCGGGCTGGCCTTGTCGGCCGATGGCAAGCGCCTGTTCGTGACCAATGGTGTAGCGGGCACCATCGAGGTGTTCAACACCGCCAACCGCAAGCTGAGCGGCAGCATCGATGCGCCGGGCGCACTCGATATCCAGCTCGACCCGCGCAGCGGCAATCTGCTGGTGCTGGCACGCGACGGCATCGTCGAGTACGACGCGCAAACGCTCAAGCCCGCCAATACCTTGCACTTCTGCAGCACGCCGACGGCCTCTCATTTCGCGCTGAGTCCTGACGGCAGCGCGCTGGCCGTGTCGTTGTCGCAAGACGGCGTGGTGGCGAGCGTTGCGCGCGACAGCGGCAAGGTGAACGGCGGCTACGCGGCCGGTGACGACCCGCAGGCGCTGCGCTACACGCCGGACGGTACGACCCTTGCGGTCGTTTCCAGCGGCGGCGTGGTGTTGTTCGACGCGTCTGACCGCAGCGGCGCAGCGGCGTATGTGGCCAGGCACGGTGAGTTGTTCTGTCCGGCGCAGGGGAGCTGAGTTGGGTAGTGGAGCGGAGGCTCATCACGTGACGATGCGCCTCTGACGTTTTGGTTGCCCTGGGGACCGTTGGTGCCCCTGGTGCAGTGAGTGCCGTTAGTGCTCCTGGCGCCTTTGTTTCTGTTGACGCAGTTGCAGCACGTGAGCCGCTCCGGCGCACCGGAGCGGCTCGCATCTCAAGGTGAAGGTGCCTGGACGGGCCACACCGACACACCTGCCGCAGCGATCCCAAACCGCTGTTGCGTGCCTTGCCGCAAACGGGTGTCCTCGCTGGCGATATCGAAGCGCGCACCACCCATTTCTACCCGGATATAGCGCTCGCCACGGCGCAACTCGATGGCGTCGATCGTTCCGAGGTAAGGGCCGTCGGGCGCCGCCACCAGCGCGTGCGACGAGACGCGCCACATTACCCGCTGGCCCGCCGCGAACGCCCGCTCTGAAGTCTGCACCAGCAGGCCGTTGCCGATCGCAAGCAGGCCGTTCTCACGCATGGCGCCTTCCCCCACATTGTGCAGACCCAGCAGTTCCGCGACGCGCAGGGTCGCGGGGCGCTCATACACGGCGTCGATCGCGCCGGCTTGCAGCACACGTCCCTGTTCGATGACGAGCACTTCATCGGCGAGCAGGGCGGCTTCGTCGGGATCGTGCGTGACGAGGATCGTCACCGCCGAGATCTCGCGCTGCAGCGCCCGCAACGACTGCTGCAAGCGCCGGCGGCGCGGTGTGTCGAGCGCGGCAAACGGCTCGTCGAACAGCAGCAGCTGGCTGTGGCGCGTGAGCGCCCGCGCCAGCGCGACCCGCTGCCGCTGGCCGAACGACAATTGATGCGGCAGCCGCCCAAGCAGTGCGGCAAGGCCCAGGTGTTCCAGCCAGTAGCGGGCGCTGGCGGCATCGGCATCCACGGGAAAGGCCAGCTGCTGGGCGACCGTCATATGCGGGAACAATCCGTAATCCTGTGGCATGTAGCCGATCTGCCGCCGCTCGGGCGGCAGCGCGTCGAGATCCGCTGCACCGAGGCGCACCATGCCGGTCTCGTTCTGCTCGAGCCCGGCGATCAGGCGCAGCGCCAGTGATTTGCCCGAGCCCGACGGGCCGATGATCGCGAGGCGCCGGGTGGCGGGCGTCCATGCAATGTCGAGATCGAAGGCGCCGAGGTGGCGGGTCAGACGGAAGGCGAGTCGAAGCGGGGTGGCGTCTGCTGCGGGTGGCTGGCCGGCGACCTGGTCCGCAGCGTCCTCACCGTTTTCGAACTGGGCGGCCGCGCCGGTCTGGCGCCGGCTGTACAGCGACAACGCGGCGCAGACGATCGCAATTGCCAGCGTGGGCAACAGCAACGGCATCATTGCCGGCAGCCCCTGGCCGCCGAACACCACATAGGTATAGACCGGCAATGAATACGGGTGATACGCCACCATGACGGTAGCGCCGAATTCGCCGAACGCACGCAACCACGCCAGCGCGAGGCCGGCGCGGATCGCGGGCCAGGCGACCGGAAGCGTGACCCGAAAGAAGCGACTGCCGGCGTGATGGCCGAGCGTGGCGGCGACATCGTCGAGGACGGGATCGACGGCGGCGAACGCCGATTTTGCCGCGATGATCAGAAACGGCGCGGCGACGAAGGTTTCGGCCAGCACGATGCCTGCAAACGAATCGGTCAGCACACCGCCGGTCAGACGGCCGACCCAGCTATAAGGCCCAAGCAGAAACAGCAGCAGCACGCCGCTCGTGAGTGGCGGCAACGCCAGCGGCAACTGCACGATGAAGCCGAGCAGGGCGACCTTGCGCGAGCTCGATCGCGCCAGAAAATAACCGAGCGGCACACCGCCCAGCAGAATCACCAGCGAGGCGACACTGGCGCTCGCCGCGGAGACGGCGACCGCGGACCACGTTGCGTGCCAGTCGACGTTGGCCCAGTCGGCTGCGCCGAGCTGGGGCACGCTCGCGACAAACGGCGCGCAAAGATACGCGGCCAACAGGGCGGCCAGCCAGAAGAGCGGCCGGGCCGCCATACGCTTCATTGCTTTACTGGGCAGCGTCGATCACAGCCTGTACCGACGGCGGGATCGCCTGGCCATTGCCGGTGACGGCGGGTTTGATGATATCCACGCCATGCTGCTTCAACAGGGCGCGGCCTTCTGCGCTCAGCAGAAAGTCGACAAAGCGGGCCGCGCCCGTGCTGTTCGGCGCGTCGCTGAGGATGGTCAGCGTGTAGCTGGCCTTGGCCTGCAATTCCGGCGCCGGCTGGAGCGCGGGAATCTTCAGATCAGAAGTTTCAGTGGAATAGAAGAAGCCGGCGTCGAGCTGGCCTGACTGCAGCCGTCCGACCAGGGTCTCTTCAGGCAAGACCTGCTCGGGATTATCCGGCGCGCCGAGGGTTTTTTCGACGAGGTCCGGTTGATGGTAGAGCTCGGCCGCCTTCGTCATCATCTCGACCGTAAACGCGCCCTTCGGATCGAGCTTCGGATCGGTGCGGCCAATCCGGATGCCCGGCTCCTGCAGCACCTGATCCCAGCGCTTCGTCCTGAAGTCGGTCGCGAATTTGCTCTTCGGGTTGTAGCCGATCATTAGCGGCGACTCGGCGAAATTGACGAACCAGCTGACGTGATCGCCGTTCGCGGCGCCCATCAGGCTGTTGTTGACCTTCGGGCTCGCGCTGATGAACACGTCGCCACGGCGCAGTTTGCCCTTGATTTCGTTGGCAATCTTGTTCGAGCCCGCCGCATAGCCGCGGAATTGCAGCCCCGTCGACTTCTCGAACGCGGGGCCGACGCTACGCTCCATCAGATTGACCAGCGAGCCGGCGTACAGCACGTTCACGGTGTTGTCCTGGGCGAAGCTCGGCGTGGCAGCCGCCATGCTGGCGATCACCGTGAAACATGCCGTGAAAGAGGCGAGCAGCTTGCGAATCATGCCATTCCCTGTAGCGTTATAAAGAACGCTATATTACGACGCCGTTGCGTGGTTTGGCTTGATTCCGTGCTGGCGACTGGCTGGACGCAACGGGTTGACACGCGCCATTGCGGGTGGGAATGCGCCGTCCCGCCGGCGCGCGGGCCTTGCTGCGGCCTAACGCAGGGCTCTGGCGCAGTGGCATGGCATGCGATGACCTGAGGGGCTTGTATGGACCGCGTGATATACCGGGTATGCCCCAAACCTGGTTCAGCGCTTACAGGAACATGCCGTAATATATGCCAGAATATAGCGCTGCGAACGTGGTGCCATATTGTGCCGCATTCGATGCCGGAGGATCTGCACCCATGGACTTGATGAACCCGAGCGCCGAAGCCGTCGACCAGGCTGCCGCCAGCAATTTCGTCCTCACCGGCCAGGTGCTGCGCCCACTGTCGTTATCGGTTGACCAGCTAAGAAGCTACGAAAGCGTGCTGGCCGCGCCGTTCGACCTGCGCTGCTTTACGACCCGTCGCTTCATTCGCCGCGTTGGGCGTTATCGGGGCGTATGCCTGACGGACCTGATCACCGAGGCGGGCTTGCGTAACGATTCACCGGGCGATTTCAAGCGGACCGTGTTCGTCGCAGTGGCGCACGACGGCTATGCGGTGACCTTTTCCTGGCATGAGCTGTTCAATACGCCGGTGGGGGAAAGCGCGATAGTCGCGTATGAATGCGCCGGCGAGTCTCTGAGTGTCGAAGACGGCGTGCCGATTCTGTTTTCCGGCGCGGACATCATGCCTGCGCCGCGGCACGTCAAGCGGCTGGCGCGTCTCGTCGTGCAAGTGCTTAGCCCCGTGTAATGCGTTAGCAAGCCGCGCGGCGGGTCTGGCGAGTTTCGCCGGTTGCTTTGCGCATAAGTTGGGCGACGTCGTACCATAACCATGGCCTACCAGTCCCGCGGTTCCTGCTATGCCTGACGACACATTCTCCGCTTCACCTCCATTACCGGCCCACGCGGCCGCCCACGCGCAGGACCTGGCCGAGGCTTGCGCCGCCCGGACCGGCCACTGGATGGCTGCGGCCGTTGACCCGCGTTCCTACGACGCGTGGCTCTTAGCGAAACTGATCGCGACGCGCGAGGTGCGGGGTGAGTTGGCGTCGCTCGGTCTCTCACCGGAGCATTGGGGCAGGCTGGTCAGCAGGCACTTTACTGGTGATGCCATGCCGTCCGCCCCAGCCGGTGGCGTTACGATGCTGAACAAACAGGAGCATGTCGACTTTGTCACGAAGCTGCGCGCATTGATGTTGCGGTACGTCAGCCCGGTGGTGTCTGGCGATGATGCGCAGTGCCTCGCATCGATCATCGTTCATGCGTGCCTGCGGCCAGATCATCTATGGCGTGACCTCGGCCTGGCCGGCCGCGAGGAGGTTTCGGTGATGCTCGACCGGTACTTCCCGGCGCTCGTCGCGCTCAATGTCGAGAATCTGCGCTGGAAGAAGTTTCTGGCTCAGCAACTCGCCCTTTCGCTGGGTCAGGAGCCTGGACCGGCACCCGGTTGTCCAGGTTGCGAGGACTATGGGCATTGCTTTCCCTGTGCCGTTTGAAGCCATTCGAAATCTGCGTTGACGGCGGTTCATCCCGGTGTCGCTTCGCTACCCGGTTCGTGTATGCTTTTGCGCATGGCTGAATCCACAAAAACCAGATCCAACCCGGCGAAGCCGGCAGGAGCCAAAGCGCTCACCAAAGCGCGCCCCGAGGTGCGCTTCAGAATGCGCATTCGCAAGGGCGACGTCGTGGCGCTCGGGCCGGGCAAAGTCGACCTGCTCGAAGCGGTGCGCGAGCACGGCTCGATTTCGGCTGCGGCTCGCAGTCTCGACATGTCGTATCGGCGCGCATGGCTCCTGATCGACGAGCTCAACCAGTCGTTGAAGTCCCCGGCGACCGTCTCCGAGCAGGGCGGACAGAGCGGCGGCGGTTGCATGCTCACCCCGGTCGGCGAGCGCATCGTGCGTCTTTATCGCGACGTCGAGGCGCAGGCCCAAAAGGCGTGTGCGAAGCAGATCGGCGAACTGACCAGGCTGATGCAGCCGTGATGCCGAAGTGCATCGACGTCACGCGCATCACCCATGACGCAGGCAAAACGCTGACGGCGGCCGGGCGCTGACGGGCGCCCCCTCGTCTGCAGGCAAGCGCGCGATCAACTCGATGAAGCTGGCAACGCTCGCCGTTCTCAACGGGTGATACTCCACCTGATGACGCTCGCACACGCGCTTGAGCATACTCATCGAATCATGGTCGATGCAATCGACCGGAAACACGACAAGATCGGCGCCGGGCAGCGCGGCCGCGAGCAAGCCTTTGCGGTCTTCGAGCCCGCCGTCGTGCACGATGAATTCCCCGCCCGCAGATGTCACCAGCGCCTTGAGTGCTGCGTTCGAGCCCGGCCGTCCACCCACATACACGACACGCCTGCCCTGTACATTGTTTAGTCCCGCTTGCCGCGTTCCGGCCTGATCCAGCGCGTCAAGCGTGGCACGCTCGAGCGCGTGACATTCCGACTGGACGACCTTGAGCAATGCCAGCGCCTGATCGCGGCTGTGGCGCAGCGCCTCGGCCGTGCCATGCTCCTGCAGCGCGCGCTGTTCCGCGGCTTCGCGGCGGCTGGTGTGCAGGGCCAGACGCCGGTCGCTTTCAGCGAGCTTCTCCTGCAGCGCCTGTACTTCTTCCACGAGTTTTGCGCTATCGGTCGAGGGCTGCCGTCCGGCTTGCGCGCTCAGTCTGACGATCTGTTCAGTCAGTTGCTCGATCACCACGTCGCGCTCCGCGCTGATCTCGCGCAGGCGGTTCTGCTGCCGCTCGACCTTGTCCCTGAGCGCCGCGTTTTCTTCCTCGAGCGCCACCAGCCGGCGGATATCGGCGCGATTCGCCGCGCCCACCAGATGCGACAGCATGTGCACCTCGCCGAATGCGGACTGGCGCGCCGGCATGGTCGCATACGGATGGGTCATGAGGGCCCAGTAAGCAGGCGGGATATCGCCATGCTTGAGCGCTTCGTTCCAGAGCGCGAACACGGCGGATTCGTCACGGGCCTGATCGAAGCGGCGGATCGCGCCGGCATACCGCTCATCGAGCGCCTTTTGCAGCGCCTTGCTCCCAGGGCCACCCGCCATTGCCAGCTCGACCGCCGCGTGATGGATCTCGAGGTCGCTCGCGTGCTGGCGGTCGAGATCGGTGAATTTCGGCACGAGCTTGCGCAACTCATGGGTGGTCAGGCACGTCCCGATTACCGAGCAATGCAAATGGGGATCCAGCTCCGCAAGCCGTGTGCGCCGCCGCGAAGCGGCAAGTTGCGCAGACGAGGGCGCGCAGCAGGCATCGGGCGCAGCAGCTGCAGCGGTTGTGCCCAGACGGCTGCCGGCACCGTCATCGGAACGGTTGATGCCAGAGGTTCGGGCGAGGCGAAACGGGGGAGCGTGCATGATGACCTCGAGTCCGGTTCCGGTGTCAGGACACGCCGGCATCGAGCACCGGGCGATGTCGGGCCTACCACCATCAATCTCAGCACCGAAATATACCACCGAATATAGCGGTGCACGTGCCATGGACTGCCGGATGGCGTTTTCCTTAGCCGTTGGAATACAGGGCGACGGCCGGCCGGGCGTGTTGCTCCAGAACATGTTCGACGCACAGGCCGACAAAGCTCGCGTCGAGCCGCTCCAGTTCGGCTGTCACCTTGCGCAGCGCCGCCGGGTCGTTGCTGTACGCATCGGAGAAGATGGCGTCGCGCAGTTGCTCCGCGCAGCGCGCGTCCTCGATCGCTGCGCGCAGTTCGAACAGGCGGCTAAAGCCGGCTGCCTTGCCTTGCTCGGCGAGCATCGACAGAAGTTGATTGAACGAATGGGAGCCGGAGGTGCCGGCAGAGGGCAGATTGCTCTCGCCGTCGGCGAACATCTGAACGAAGCGCAGCACGCTGCCATAGAGGCGCCTGAAGGCATCGACGACATCCCTGATCAACTCGGCGCGCTCGCGATCGGGCGCGGCTTTTACCGCGGTGAATGTCGTAGAAAAGTCCTTCGTGGGCCGGCCGGGGCGTCCCGAGGATTCGGATAACGTGGGTCGACTGCGCACCAATCTCTACTCCAGGTTGCCGGTTGCCGTTCGTCGTGCAGCGTTCAGCAGGTGTCTTTCATTCTGGACGGCGATCAGGGTCTGCTGCCCGATGCCTACCGTGATATTCCGTAGGATATAACGAATGGCGTTGCCGGTGGTAGAGCCCCGCCATTCGTGCGACACCTTTTAATGCCTATTTCGGCATCAATACCTTGTCGATGACCATGATGACGCCGTTGCTCTGGTGGACGTCATAGGTCGAGATATCGGCGGTATGGCCGGCCTCATCGGTCACGACGATGTTATGCGGGCCGTTTTCGGAGAACGTCAGCATCTCGCCGTTGACGGTTTTCAGCGACGCCTTGCCACCGCCTTCCCTGATTGCCGCATCGAGCTTGCGGAAATCGTAGCGCCCCGGAATCACGTGATACGTCAGGATGCTCGTCAAGGTTGCCTTGTTTTCCGGCTTCACGAGGTTGTCGACGGTGCCGGGCGGCAGTGCGGCAAACGCTTCGTTGGTGGGTGCGAAGACGGTGAACGGGCCCGGGCTTTTCAGCGTATCGACCAGACCGGCCGCTTTCACGGCGGCCACGAGCGTCGTGTGATCCGCGGAATTGACCGCGTTATCGATGATGTCTTTGCCCGGATACATCGCCTGTCCGCCAACCATGACGGTTTCGCTCGCGGCATGGGCGCCGGCAGCGGACAGCGTCAGGGCCGTTAAGGCTACATAAATCATGCGTTTCATAGTGGTCTCCCCAGGCACAACGCTCAATTGCGTTGCGTGAGGACATATACGGCGCGTTCGGCGGGACGGATGCAAACTGGCGCTAGCGGCTCTTCGCATAGTCCAGAAAGGCGCGCACAGCGGGCGCGCGCTCATATTGCCGGGATGCAAGGGCGATTTCCGAGGGAATCGGCTTGCCGGTAATGGTGCGGTACACGACGCCCGGCAAGGTCATGCAATCGGCGAGCGTGTGCGGCACGATCGCCACGTTGCCGCCCAGCGATACACAGGCGAGCACGGCGGCGAGCGTGCCGGGCTGGGGACCGAGTTTCGGCGAGAAGCGGCCGCGCCGCGCCAGCTCGACGGTGCCGGCTTCCTGCTCCGGCAACACAAAGCACTGATCGCGCAGTTGCGCGGGCGACAGGGCCGGCGAGGCCGCCAGCTCGCAGTCGGCGGGTAGCGCGACGACAAACGTGTCGCGATACACGGTGCTGGCCTGAATGCCTTCGAGGAATTGCATTGGCGGGCGCACGTAGGCGGCATCCAACTGGCCGTCGCTGAGCATGGCGGGCACGCGCTCCATCGGCACCTCGCGGATCGTGATTTCGATCCGCGGATGCGCGTCGCGGAAGCCGCCTACTGCCTGCCGCAGCACGCCGGCGAAGGCGGCCGACGCGACGTAGCCAACCTCGATGCGCCCGAGTTCGCCGCGCTCCGCCAACGCGGCGCGCTCCGCACCGCGCGTGAGATGGTCGAGCGCGGGCACAACCTCGGCGAGATAGGCTTCGCCTGCGGCCGTGAGCGCGACCGAACGTTTGGTTCGATGAAACAGCCGCACGCCCAGGAGCCGCTCGGCTTCCTGGATCTGCTTGGTGAGCGAGGGCGCCGCGATCTCCAGCGCATCGGCCGCGCGCGCGAAATGAAGGTGCTTCGCTACGCAGACGATACAGCGGATATGCCGGAGTTCGAGTTGCCGCACAGTATTGCCTCAACGGTTAATTATCCTGTCATTGTATGTCAATGACAGGAAATAGAGACGGAGCTACGATTGGACCGGTCTCTTTCCAGTCCGAGTTGCCGTATATGTCTCAGATCCAAGGTGAACCGCCCGCTCGTGTTGCAAACGAGCCGGTCGTGGCTCAGACAACCTTGCACGCGGCGGTGCGCACCGTCGGCAACCCGGGCTTCGTGTTGGCCACGGCATCGGCGACCTGCGCGCTGATCGTGCTCGACACCAATGTCGTCGCGGTTTCGTTGCCATCCATTGCGCGCTCGTTTCATGCGAGCTTTGCCGATGTCGAGTGGGTTGTCAGCGCCTATATGGTGGCGTTTGCGTCGTGCCTGTTGCCGGCGGGCGGTCTGGCTGACCGCTTCGGCCGCAAGCGCTTGCTGCTGCTCGGGCTCGGCGTGTTTTTTCTGGCGTCGCTCGGTTGCGGCCTGGCGCCGTCTGCAGCAGCGCTGAATCTGGCTCGCGCGCTCAAGGGTGTCGGCGCGGCCATGTTGCTTACCTCGGCGCTGGCGGTGATCGCCAACACGTTTCATGAAGGTCCTGCACGCGTGCGCGCCTGGGCGGTATGGGGCACCTGTATGGGACTGGCGACGACGATAGCGCCACTGGTGGGCGGAGTGATCACGCAATGGCTGGGCTGGCGGTGGATATTCCTGCTCAACTTGCCGGTCTGCGCCGTGCTGGCGGCGTGTGCGTTGCGCTCGATTCGCGAATCGCGCAACCCCGAGGCCGGACCGATCGATGCGGCAGGCAGCACCCTGTTCGGCCTTGCTCTCGCGCTCGGCATCTGGGCCCTGATCGCGGCACCATCGGCCGGCTGGGCGAGTTGGCCGACCGGCGCGAGACTGGGCGCCGGCGGGTTGCTTTTCGTCGCCTTCATCCAGGTGCAGCGCGTGCGCCCGCATGCGATGGTGGACCTGACGCTGTTCCGTCAGCCGCGCTTTGTTGCCGCGGTGCTGGCGATGTTCGGTTACGCGGCCTGCGCGCAGGTCATGATGACGTTCCTGCCGTTGTATCTGCAGAACGCCTTTGGGTTATCGGCGGTCGCGGCGGGCGTAGGCATGTTGCCGTTTGCCCTCGCCATGGTGGCGGGGCCGTATCTCGGCGCCGCGCTGTCGAAGCATCTGTCCGGCATGGCGCTGCTGAGCGCGGGGCTGCTGCTGATCGGCGCGGGCAATCTGTACACGGCACTTGTCGCGGGCGAGGCACGTTATGCGCTGGTTGCGCTCGGCATGGTGATCACGGGCCTAGGTGCCGGAGTGCTGAACGGCGACACGCAGAAGGCGATCATGGCCTGCGTGCCGCCCAACCGCACGGGCATGGCTTCGGGAATCAGCACGACGACCCGCTTTACGGCCATCGTGACCTCGGTCGGCGTGCTCGGCGCGGTCCTGGCCGCTCGGACCCAAAGCGCGTTCTACGCACGGCCCGAAGTGAGCTCCGCGGTGAGAAGGGCGCTCGACGCGGGTTTCATGTCACACCTGCTCGCCGGCGATATCGCGCAAGCGCCGGCGCACTTGCCGCCGGCACTCAGCCCGTTGCTTGCCCGGGCCGCCCATGCAAGCTTTGCGAGCGGCTTTGCAGCGGCGCTTTTTCTGGCAGGCGCTGCGGCCATTGTCATTGCCACCGGGGTGCGCGTGCTGGGCGGCCGCGCGGCGGTATCGCGAGCTGGCCGCGTAGCCGCGGAGTGACCCCGCCCGGGGCCGCCTCTACGCAAGGTTCCCGTCGCTGCGCGCTGACAAGGAAAACGTCGCCTCGCGCGGGACCGACCTCGCCTGATCCACCGGGCTCGCGCAAATTCCGATATTGTTGCGCTTGGGCACGTATCGTGCCGTTACGTGCAGACTCCAATCCGTTCAAAACGGTAACAACACCAACGATGAGTCATCCCAACACCGAGTTGATCCAACGCTTCTATGAGGCCTTTCAGCGGCGTGACGCCGAAGCCATGGCGGCCTGCTACGCCGACGACGTGGTGTTCAGCGATCCGGTGTTCGGCGAGCTGCGCGGCGAAGAAGCGCGTGACATGTGGCGCATGCTGGTGGCGCGCGCGCAGCAGTTCTCCTTGACGTTTGCCGAGGTCGACGCGGATGAGCGCATCGGTCGCGCACAGTGGGTGGCGCGCTATCTGTTCAGTCAGACCGGGCGCACGGTGGTCAACCGGATTCAGGCGCGGTTCGTGTTCCGTGACGGGCGTATCGTCGAGCACCGCGACAGCTTCGATCTCTGGCGCTGGGCGCGCCAGGCGTTGGGCTTCAAGGGCGCGTTGCTCGGCTGGTCGCCTGCGGTGCAACGCGCGATTCGGGCACAGGCGCGCAAGGGCCTCGATGCTTTTCGGGCCAGGCGGCCGTGAGACTGCTCGGGGAAACCCGCCAGGCCGGGCACTTGCATGAGATTGGCCAGATGATGCAGTATTTCGTCAGCATCGGCGGCCCTGGGCCGCCCGCGCGCCGAACGATCAAAAACCAATAGGACGAGCACCTATGCCTGTCGTGGATGCGGCTTGGGAGGATTGGCTGGCCACCAATGCGAATCGCGGCTGTACCGTGGACTCGATGGTCGAATCCATGGTGCGGGCCGGCTTTGACGTGATTTCGGCCAGCGCAGCGGTGCAACAGGCGGTCAGCGCCGCAAGCGCGGGAGCCGGCTCGGTGGCAGGCGTCAGCACTGCCGGTGTCGCCAGCATCGCGACCACATCGGGCGACACGCGTGCGGATGGCGGTACGCAAGCGAGCCTCGTCAAAGCTGCGCGAGGCGAGTACCAGTATGACCCGTCGCCGGTGGCAGGCGGCAATCTGATTCGCGCGCACGATCGTGACGTCAAGGTGCTGATGCGCTGCGAGCGCCCACAGATGATCGTCTTCGGCGACGTGCTCTCGGCGGATGAGTGCGGCGAGATGATCGAGCGTTCGCGGCACCGGCTCAAGCGCTCGACCACGGTCAACCCGGACACGGGCCAGGAAGACGTGATCCGGAACCGCACGAGCGAGGGCATCTGGTTTCAGCGCGGCGAGGATGCCTTGATTGAGCGGCTCGATCAGCGTATCGCGAGCCTGATGAACTGGCCGGTGGGAAACGGCGAAGGCCTGCAGATTCTGCACTACAACACCAGCGGCGAGTATCGCCCGCATTTCGACTATTTTCCGCCGGATCAACCGGGTAGCGCGGTTCACACCGCACGCGGCGGCCAGCGCGTGGCGACGCTGATTGTCTACCTCAACGATGTTGAGGAGGGTGGCGAAACCATCTTTCCGGAGGCAGGGCTGTCGGTCGCCGGCAAGCAGGGTGGGGCGGTGTATTTCCGCTATCTGAACGGCCTGCGTCAACTCGATCCGCTTACCTTGCACGGCGGCGCGCCGGTGCGTGGCGGCGACAAGTGGATCATGACGAAGTGGATGCGCGAACACGCGTACGTATAGCGGACGGTGCGCGTAGGTGTGGGGCGGCAAATGGAGGGGCACGGGGGCGCCATCATGCAGAACCCCAACTCCTGCAAACGCGTCAGAAATAGACTACTCAAAATCTCAAGATAGCTGACGACCTTCCTGCGTACTGCACGGCGACGTATTCGGAAATGTCACGCGGACTTGATCCATAGGATGACAGAACCGTTCTCGGTTTTTCGGCACGCGGCCTCGATCGTGTCCATGCGCAACGGACAAACCGAATGTGAGATCAAATGTCTATGTCCGAAGTGAACGCCGCTATCGAAGCGTGGCTTTCCGACCATGCGAAGCGCGGTTGTAGTCCGGCGTCGATGGTCGACGCCATGGTCCAGGTGGGCTTTGACCCAGCCGTCGCGGATACGGCAGTGCGACACGGACTGCAAATCGCCGCTGATGCGCGGAATTGATCGAACGCGCGCGACCCAAACTCAAGCGCTCGACCACGGTCAATCCCGACAATGGCACTGAGGACGTCATCGCCAATCGCACCAGCGAGGGCATGTCTTTCGGCCGCGGCCAGGATCCATTCCTCGACGCTCTGGAGCGCCGTATCGCCAGCCTGATGAACGTGCCGGTCGAGAACGGCGAGGGCTTGCAGGTTCTCAACTATCAGGTCGGAGCGGAGTACCGTTCGCATTTCGACTACTTCCCGCCGCAGCAAGCGGACAGCGCGGTCCACACGGCCCGTGGCGGCCAGCGCGTGGAGACGCTCGTCCTCTCTCTCAACGATGTGCCCAACGGCGGCGAGACGTACTTCCCTGAGGCCGGTATCCCGGTTGCGGCCAGACAAGGTAGCGCGGTTTATTTCCGGTATATGAACGGCCTGCGGCAACCCGATCCGCGGACCTTGCACGGCGGTGCGCCCGTGCTCGAAGGGGACAAGTGGATCATGACGAAGTGGGTGCGGGAGCGGGCGCTCGTTTGACGCCGTCGGCGGGGTCCATGGCGTTCCTCTGGTCTCACCATGCTGTCTGGACCACGGCGCCGCGCCTGATAGCCGTGGCAAGGGTCAGGACATGCCTGCGCGCGACGAGGGGCTCGCCACGGAGCTGCCCCACCCCGTGCTCAGGACGTCCGGCGCGATCCCCCGCCGACACTCCGGCCGGCATCGTGCGCCATCTGCCAGTAGCCCCACATCGACACCAGGGTCAGCAATCCGGCGCACAGGAAGGCGATGCGAAAGTCGTCCAGCGTGAAGACGCGGCCGGAAGTCTCGCCGTTGAAAACCGCGGCGCCGCGCAGCGCGACCGCACCGAAGGCAATGCCGAGGCCGATCGTCATTTGCGCCGCGGCGCTCCAGAGCGTGCTGGCCGCGCTCATCTGCGGCTGGGCGACATCCGCGTAAGCGAGCGTAGCCAGCGTCGAGAACTGCATCGAGCGCGCCACACCGTACACGAACACCACGATCAGGATCCACGCGAGCGGCGACTCGGGCGTGAGCAGGCCGCACGCGATCGTGAAGAGTCCCGCCACGGCAACGTCCACGATCGATACCAGCCGGAAGCCGAAGCGCTGCAGGATGCGGGTGGTCAACGCCTTCATGCCGAGGTTGCCGAGCGCGCTGGCGAGCAGCAGCAGCCCCGACTTGAATGCCGACAGGCCGAAGCCGATCTGGAACAGCAGCGGCATCAGATACGGCACCGCGCCAATGCCGATGCGCGTGAGCGAGCCGGTCACGACTGTCACGGAGAAGGTGGGAATCTTCAGCGTCGAGACATCGATCAGCGGATGCGGGTGACGTTGTGCGTGCCGGAACGCGATAAGGCCGAACACGAGGCCGGCGGCCACGAAAGCCCCCGCGATCCATGGATTTTCGCCGGGCTGGCTGGCGAGTTCGGCGCCGTACAGGATCGAGGTGAGGGTAGCGCCGCTCAGCATGAGGCCGACGATATCGAGCGGCCGGCGTTCACTGCCGCGCAGGTTCGGCACCAGCGCGACGACCGCAGCCATCACGGCAATGCCGAACGGCACGTTCAGCAGGAAGATCCAGCGCCAGTTTGCGTACGTGGTGATGAAGCCGCCCACCGGCGGTCCGATCACCGGTGCGGCGATCGCCGGCCAGGTGATGGTCGAGATGGCCTGCATCAGACGGCTTTTCTCCGTGCTGCGCACCACGATCAGCCGGCCGACCGGCACCATCATCGCGCCGCCCATGCCTTGCAGCAAACGCGCCGCCGTGAACTCCGTCACGTTCTGCGACAGGCCGCACAACACGGACGCCAGCGTGAACACGCCGATCGCGCTAAAGAATACGGTGCGCGAACCGCACCGGTCGGCGACCCAGCCGCTCACGGGGATGAAGATCGCCAGCGCCAGCATGTACGCCGTCATGCCGAGACTCAGGCTGTTCGGGCCCACGCCGAACGAATGCGCCATCTGCGGCAGGGCCGTGGCGATCACGGTCGTGTCGAGGTACTCCATGAAGAACGTCGCCGCGACAATGTACGGCAACCAGCCGATGAAGCCGGGGCGGGCGTCGCGCTCAGTCATCGTGCCTCCAGACTGGCGCGGCAGCTTGCGCCGGCGTGCGCGTGGCGTTTCGCCGCCCGTTGTGATGTTGGCTTCGATTCATGCTCTTGTCGCTTCCTTTCAAAATCGTCTATTCCGCGCGTTCATGATCGAACCATCAGTGAAACGGCGAACCGCATATGGGTGAGAACGTACAAGTCTTGCTCAAGACGGCCGACAACGAGACACGCCGTACGCCCATTTTTTCATACCTTTCGCCTGTGATGCATGTGCTTAATAATGCCGGTAGACTCGAAGTCACCGCTCGGCACGACGGGCCGGTATCACGGCTTGGTACTGCAAATAGCAATTCTCAATGACCATCATTTAAACAATCAACTTTTTCTATTAAATGATTGTAGACATACTGTCTTCACTTTCTCAACCACGCACTAAAGAGGACGCAGCAAATGCCGATCATCAACAGCCAGATCAAGCCCTTCAAGGCAACCGCTTACCACAACGGCGACTTCCAGACCGTCACCGACGAAAGCATCAAGGGCAAGTGGTCCGTCTTTGTGTTTTACCCGGCTGACTTCACGTTTGTTTGCCCGACCGAACTGGGCGACCTGGCCGACCGTTATGCCGAATTCCAGAAGCTCGGCGTCGAGATCTACAGCGTGTCGACCGATACGCACTTCACCCACAAGGCATGGCACGACACGTCGGACACGATCCAGAAGATCAAGTATCCGATGATCGCCGATCCGACGCTGGCCATCTCGCGCAATTTCGACGTGCTGATCGAGGAAGAAGGCTTGGCGCTGCGCGGCACCTTCGTGATCAACCCGGAAGGCGAGATCAAGCTGTGCGAAGTCCACGACAACGGCATCGGCCGTGACGCGGGGGAACTGCTGCGCAAGGTCCAGGCTGCGCAATACATCGCGGCACACCCGGGTGAAGTGTGCCCCGCGAAGTGGACGCCGGGCGCTGAAACGCTGACTCCGTCGCTGGACCTGGTCGGCAAGATCTAAGGCCGGACCGAGGACCTGAGCGCCTCAAACCCAGCTGTATCGCATCACGCGCCACCCGGTGGCGCATTTCCGTGCGGACCGCCTCATGCATCGGCATGCATGCGGTTCGCACGCCTCCTCGCCATGCCATGCGGCGGCGCCCGGAGCCCCAACCCTCGTCACGGAATTCGAATAGCCATGCTGGACGCCAATCTCAAGACTCAATTGAAATCGTACCTGGAAAAGGTTAGCCGGCCGATCGAGATCGTCGCCTCGCTCGACGACAGCGCCAAATCGCAAGAATTGCGGGCGCTGCTCGGCGACATCGCATCGCTATCGGAACGCGTGACCGTGATCGAGCGTCCCGGCGACGACCAGCGCAAGCCGTCGTTCTCGATCGGCGAGCCGGGCAAGGACACGGGCATCCGCTTCGCCGGCATTCCGATGGGGCATGAATTTACGTCGCTCGTGCTCGCGCTGCTGCAGGTAGGCGGCCACCCGGTCAAGCTCGACGACGCGGTGATCGAACAGATCCGCGAACTCGACGGCGACTACCAGTTTGAAACCTATTTCTCGCTGTCATGCCAGAACTGCCCGGAAGTCGTGCAGGCGCTGAACGTGATGGCCTTGATCAACCCGCGCATCCGCCACGTGGCGATTGACGGCGCGGTGTTCCAGAACGAAGTCGAAGCGCGCCAGATCATGGCGGTGCCGACGATGTTCCTGAACGGTGAAGTGTTCGGCCAGGGCCGCAGCGGCGTGAAGGAAATTCTCGCCAAGCTCGATACCGGCGCAGGCGCTCGCGCCGCGAAGGAACTGGCGAAAAAGCCGGTGTTCGACGTGCTGATCGTCGGCGGTGGCCCGGCGGGTGCAGCGGCGGCCATCTACGCGGCGCGCAAGGGTATTGCGACGGGCGTGGTCGCGGAACGCTTTGGCGGCCAGGTGCTCGATACGCTCGCCATCGAAAACTTCGTGTCGGTGCAGGAAACCGAAGGGCCGAAGTTCGCGACGGCGCTCGAACAGCACGTGAAGAGCTACGAAGTCGACATCATGGATGTGCAGCGTGCAGAAGCGCTGATTCCCGGCCGCGTCAACGAAGTGCGTCTCGCCAGCGGCGCGGTGCTCAGGGCAAAGACGATCGTGCTGGCCACCGGCGCACGCTGGCGCGAAATCAATGTGCCGGGTGAGCGCGAGTATCGCAATCATGGCGTGGCTTATTGCCCGCACTGCGATGGCCCGCTGTTCAAGGGCAAGCGTGTTGCGGTGATCGGCGGCGGCAACTCGGGCGTCGAGGCCGCCATCGATCTGGCCGGCATCGTGCGGGAAGTGACCTTGTTCGAGTACGGCGCACAACTGCGGGCGGACGAGGTGCTGCAGCGCAAGCTGCGCAGTCTCGCCAACGTGACGATCGTGACGCAGGCGCAGACCACCGAAATCACCGGCGACAGCAAGAAAGTCAACGGACTCGTCTACACGGACCTGCGTTCGGGCGAAACGAAGCGTGTCGAACTCGAAGGCGTGTTCGTGCAGATCGGTCTGGTGCCGAACACCGAGTGGCTGAAGGGCACGGTGGAACTGTCGAAGCATGGCGAGATCGTGGTCGACGCTCGCGGTGCGACGTCGGTGCCGGGCGTGTTTGCCGCGGGCGACGTGACGACCGTGCCGTTCAAGCAGATCGTCATTGCCGTGGGCGAAGGCGCGAAGGCATCGCTTGGCGCCTTCGATCATCTGATCCGCAACAGCGCTGACGACGAAGCGGAAGCCGAAGTCGAACAGGAAGCCGCGCTCGCGGTAAGCTGATGCCTGATGTTTGTCAAGCAAGCTGGCGGGCCGACCGGGCCCCTGGCTGCTGCGTTGCAACGAAGCCCGCCATGTGTGCGGGTTTTATTATTTTTCGCCCCGCGTGTCAGACGCGTTGGCGCGAGCGCGCCAACGGGCAAACATACGTCCGTTTCATTCGGCCGCTTAACGCAGGCCACCGCTGACTCGATCGTCCCCCCTTCGTTTGGAGTCCGATGCCTGGATTGATTCCTTGGCGAAGCCGCTTGCTGCGCCATATAAATCTGAAAGTCGCACGAGACCTTTCGTCGCAGCCGCCCGAGTGAGTTTAGATGCGTGCGCGCACGAGGGGCACCATAAAACAAGGAGGGAGACAATGGCATCTTCGCAAGCGGCACCCGCGCGTTGGGTGGACGGCAAGCGCTCTCTGTGGCTGCTCGGTGCGCTGACCATCACGTTGCCGCTGCACGCGGCGTATCTGGCGCTGCATACCGGCTGGCATATCTTCTGGTGGTTCGGCCCGATTTTCGTGTTCGGCATCATCCCGGTGCTCGACTATCTGATCGGCGACGACCCCAGCAATCCTCCCGACGAAGTCGTGCCCGTGCTCGAAAGAGAGCGCTACTACCGGCGCATCGTCTACCTCGCGACGCTCGTCGAATATGTGTCGTTTTTCGGCGCAGGATGGATTGTGGGTACCCATCCGCTAGCCTGGTATGACTATCTGGGCTTTGCACTATCCCTCGGTGCAGCGACCGGCGTATCGATCAATACCGCTCACGAACTCGGCCACAAGACCGACCGCTTCGAGCGCTGGCTCGCGAAGATCACGCTGGCGCCCGTCGCCTACGGCCACTTCTTTGTCGAGCATAACCGCGGGCATCATGTGCGGGTGGCGACGCCGCCGGATCCGGCCAGTGCGCGCTATGGCGAATCGTTCTGGGCGTTCCTGCCGCGTACCGTGCTGGGCAGCATCGCTTCGGCGTGGCGGCTCGAGAAAGAGCGGTTGGCTCGCATGGGCAAATCGCCATGGACGTGGCGCAATGAGGTGCTGCATGCGTGGGCCATGACGATCGTGCTGTGGGGCGCAATGATTGCGTTGTTGGGCAAGACGGTGATTCCGTTGCTGCTGATCCAGGCGGCGTACGGTGCGTCGTTACTCGAAGTGGTCAACTATCTGGAACACTACGGACTCGGACGCAAGCAACTTGCTAGCGGCCGTTATGAGCGCTGCCAGCCGGAACATTCGTGGAACAGCAATCGCATCGTCACGGATCTGTTCCTCTATCAACTGCAGCGCCACGCCGATCATCACGCCAATCCGACGCGCTCCTATCAGGCTTTGCGTCACTTCGACGGTGCGCCGCAATTGCCGTCGGGCTATGCGACGATGATCATGTTTGCGTATGTTCCGCCGCTGTGGTTTCGCGTGATGAATCCGCGTGTAGTGGCGCACTATGGCGGCAATATGGAGCAGTCGAATATCAAGCCCGGGATCCGTGAACGCGTCCTGGCGGAGTTCGGCGGAGCTCGAAGCTAAGGCGATGCCCTCAGGGCGCAGGCGGATCGGGGCGTTGTAGAAGCTTGCCGGTCTGCCGGTGCCGCAGGTCGTGACGGCGTCCGCGGCGCGTTCTGTGGTCGAATCCAATGCTCACTGACCGGCAGAGGCGCCTGGTACAGACAAATGCTCACGCCTCGCGCTGTTCCACCTGATCGCCGCGCGCCGCAAATTCATCGCTCATGGCCGCACACACCGCATCGGCGAACCGTTGCAGCGATGACAGAGATCCGCTCACGCTGTGATAGGTTTCCCGGCCAATGCGGGCGTCGAGCAGAATCTGCAAACCTGCTGTCCTGGCAATGTTGACGATATCCACGGCCGTCCCCTGGTTAAGCGGCGTGCAGACTGTGTTCCCGTTTCGATCAAGCCATACCGCCAGGCGGTGTTTCATTTTCACGAGCGGGGCTACGTGCTGGGTGTGGCTACGAAAAACCACGATCCAATCATAGTGGACGCCGTGCTGTCGCGATGGTTCGAATAGCAGGCAATAACAGAGGTAATTCGCTTCTTCGGCGAACTCTTCGCTTAAACACACGATTCCAGCGGCTGTGCGACAGCGCGTACTACGCCACGCCATGCGGCCGGCGCAAAAAAAAAGCGCCGCCCGTTTCGATGGGCGGCGCTCCTTCTCAACGAATGAAGTTCGCCGCGGGCTCCGCGGCGAACCGTTTGATCAACGATGCTCAGGACCAGAGTTCCGACATCTCGATGTTACGCAGGTCGAACACCAGCACTTCGGCGTCGTGCCCCTGCGTGAACGTCAGAGCCCGTTCGCCGCGCACCCGTGCGCCGTCGCCTTCGCCCAGCGCCACGCCGTTCACGGTGACGCTGCCGCGCGCCACGTGCACGTAGGCGTAGCGGTCTGCGGCCAGCTCCAGCCGGGCGCTTTCGGCGCCGTCGAACAGGCCCGCATAGACTCGCGTGTCCTGCTGGACCACCAGCGATTCACTCGCGCCGTCCGGCGAGATCACGAGGCGCAATACGCCACGCTTTTCCGCAGTGCCGAAGTGGCTTTGCTGATAGCGCGGCGGCGTGCCTTTGAGCGCCGGTGCGATCCAGATCTGCAGGAAGTGCACAGGGTCGCTGCGCGAATGGTTGTATTCGCTGTGCGCGACGCCGGTGCCTGCGCTCATCAACTGGATGTCGCCGGGTACGATCACCGAACCCGTACCCATCGTGTCCTTGTGCTCCAGCGCGCCTTCGAGCACGTACGAGAAAATTTCCATGTCGCGGTGCGGATGCTTGCCGAAGCCTTGTGCCGGCGCGACGCGGTCGTCGTTGATCACCAGCAGGTCGGAAAAGCCGTTCTGCTTCGGGTCGTGATAGTTGGCAAAGGAAAACGTATGACGCGAACTAAGCCAGCCGTGCTCCGCGCGGCCGCGTTGATTGGCGTGTCTGATGTCGAGCATGCTATTTCTCCTGGGTTGTGCGATCCGGGGAAGGTTGTCGCCCGTGATCCATGAACAGCAGTGTACGTCAATCAATGTGCTTATAATCTGGCCTGAACGGGAAACACTGTCGCATTGAAGTGGACAGTGACGTGGACAATGAGGCGGGCAATGCGATGCAACTCGATGACATGCGGATCTTCGTCGCCACGGTCGACGCCCACAATTTCACCGCCGCGGCTAACCGGCTGTCGCTGTCGAAACAGTTCGTCAGCCGGCGCGTGATGGCGCTGGAGGAGGCGCTAGGTGTGCGCCTCCTGATCCGCAACACGCGCAAGCTCGCCGTCACCGAGCTCGGCCAGGAGTTCTACGACCGCGCGAAGCGGATTCTCGGCGAGGTGGAGGAGGCCGAGCAGGCAATGTCGCTACGGCGCGCTTCCCCGCACGGTCTGCTGCGGGTGAGTGCGCCGATGTCGTTCGGCATGGTGCATCTGTCACCGCTGGTGGCGATGTTCCTGCGCAAACACCCGGACGTGCGCTTCGATATGGAACTGAGCGACCGCACCGTCGATGTGGTCGGCGAAGGCTTCGACATGGCGATTCGCATCGGTACGCTGGCTGACTCGACGCTGATCGCGCAAAAACTCGCCGAGGTACGGATGGTCGCCTGCTGCAGCCCGCAATACCTGCGGCGGCGCGGCACGCCCGCTGCGCCGGGAGACCTGGCGCGTCACGCGTGTCTGCTTTACGGACACGGCGGACCGGCGAGCTGGGAGTTCGTGGTAGACGGCGTGCACAAAGGCTTCGAAGTGCACGGGCCGTTGCGCGCAAACAATGGCGAACTGATTCGCGACGCCGCGCTTGCCGGGCTTGGCATCGCGCGGCTCCCGGATTTCATCGTGTCCGGCGCAATCAGGAGCGGGCAACTCGTTGCCGTGCTGGAGCCATTTTTGCCCCATGCTTCCGCGCTGTATGCGGTCTATCCGCAGCACCGTCAAAGCTCGACCACAATCCAGACGTTCACCGCGTTTGTGCGCGAGCAACTGGCCAAAACGCTGGCTGCGTAAGCGAGAAAGCGAGTCAGCAAGCAAGCGCACCCAAACTCAACGAGGCGCCGCAGTCACACCACCCCAAGCAATTCCTTCAGATGCGCCGTTTTCGCCCGGCTGACCGGCACCTGGGTTTGCTCCGCGTCGTCCATCACGAGGTTGACGGTTTCGTCTGACCTGACCAGTTCGACGGCGTACTGAAGGCTCACGATATGGCTGCGATGCACCCGCAGGTAGATGCTGTTGTCGAGCCGCAGTTCGAGATCGGCCAGCGAGAGATTGGACAGGTAGCGATCGTCCCTGGTGACGATCGTCGTGTAGTGGCCGTCGCCCTGAAAGCGCACGATGTCCTTCAGGTCGATCAGGATCACGCGGTTTTTCCGGTACACGGGAATCTTGAAGAGGCGGCGCGGCGGCGCGACGTGGTCGCTCGACTGCTGTTCGGACGGCTCGGTGGTGAGATCGGTCACATCGTAGAAGATCATGCAGGTGCCGCACACCCCGCCGGCGCCGCTCATCTTGGAGACCTTGATCATCAGGATCCGGTCGGGGATGTTGATCATCATCGCCACCGGCGGCGGCGATTTGACGGGGCAGCCGCCTGCGTCGCGCGACTGCAGCAAAAAGCGCAGCTTGTCGCGGCTCTTCTCCGGGTGCAACTGCACCACATCGATGCCGAACAGCTTGTCCTGCTTGACCCCGAGCGACTGTTCGCCCGCCGGCCCGAGAATCTGCAGCGCGACGTCGTTGAACGCGGTGACATGGCCCTGTTCGTCGAGCCAGACCATCCCCGGATTGAACTGTTCCAGCTTGTGCTGGAAGGTCTCGCTACGACGCGACTCCGACGCAGGTGGGGTGGCGTGCTCAAGCGGTTTCATACCGGTCTCCATGCCCTCATGGGGCGTGTCCACTCGCCGAGGCGCGCGGTTTCCGCTGTATGTCTCGACCCATTTTCGCGCAAATTTCGGGGCCATTCACGCAGGTAAACCCGTCATTCGGGAAATCGGCATTGCAATACTGCGCTTCGTCGTGAAAGGGTGATTCCTGCAGCCAGGAAGTTCGTCGCGATTCCCGCCACCGAATTGTCTGACGCGGTGCGGCTTTCATGTGCGTTTTCCGGTAGTTGGCGCACGGGTTCCACCGTTCGGGAAATCACGTTGAATTGCTGCATTGCATTGTGAAATGCTCGATTACGGGCTCATGACGCCCCATATGCGCCCCGAATGCGCCCCGAATGCGCCGCGTGAGCACCCCATCTCGCAGACGATGACAACAAAGGAGGCCGGTGTGATCCCTCGTCCTTTTGAATATCACGTTCCACGCAGCTTGCCCGAAGCCATAGCGCTGCTAAACCAGCACGGCGACGAAGCCAAGCTGCTCGCCGGCGGCCACAGTCTGCTGCCGATGATGAAACTGCGCTTCGCTGAACCGGCCCATCTGATTGACCTGGGCAAGCTGACTGAACTCAAGGGCATCCGCGAGGAGGGCGGCGAAATCCGCATCGGCGCGATGACCACCGAGAACGAACTGATCTGGTCGGAGCTGCTGCAAACGCGCTGTCCATTGCTCGTCGAAGGGGCGCGCCAGATTTCCGATCCGCAGGTGCGGTATCGCGGCACGCTAGGCGGCGATATCTCGCATGGAGACCCCGGCAACGACCATCCGGCGTTGATGCTTGTGCTGGACGCGTCTTTCGTTCTGTTGAGCGAGCGTGGCGAACGCGTCGTTCCGGCTGACGGTTTCTTTGTCGGCACCTATACGACGCTGCTGGAACCCGGCGAGATCATGACGGAGATCCGCATTCCGACGCCGACGGCGGGCACCGGCTACTGCTATGCAAAACTGAAGCGCAAAACCGGTGACTTCGCGACCGCTGCGGCGGCGGTGACGCTGCGCATGAGCGGTGGAACCGTCAGCGAGGTGCGCATTGCTCTGACGAATGTCGCGGAGACTGCGATTCGGGCGACCGATGCCGAGCAATCGCTGCGCGGCAAGCCCCTTGATGAACCCCGCATTGCCGAAGCCGCACGTCTCGCGATGAGCGTGTGCGCGCCGGTCGCCGATCTGCGCGGCGATATCGAATACAAGACTGCCATGGCGGGCGAAATGACTCGGCGCGCGCTGGCGACGGCGCATTCGCGCGCTGCGAACTGACAGGACCGGACTCGTGGAGAACACGGCATGAACAAAAAGGTCATGGTGTCGTTCAAGCTGAACGGCAAGGAAACAGATGTGGTGGTCGAGCCGCGCGAGCTGCTGATTCATACGCTGCGCGAAAAATGCCTGCATACCGGGCCGCATATCGGCTGCGAGACCTCCCACTGCGGTGCCTGCACCGTCGATTTCGACGGCATGTCCGTCAAGTCCTGCACGATGCTGACGGTGCAGGCCGAAGGCGCGGAGGTGCTGACCGTCGAGGGCCTCGCGCAAGGCGGCGAACTGCATGCGTTGCAGGAAGGCTTCATGCAGGAGCATGGCTTGCAGTGCGGCTTCTGTACGCCGGGCATGCTGATGCGGGCGTACCGGCTATTGAAAGAGAACCCCGATCCGAACGAGGAAGAGATTCGCTACTGGATGGCGGGCAACCTGTGCCGCTGTACGGGCTATCAGAACATCGTGAAGGCGGTGCAGTACGCGGCGCGCAAGCTGCGAGGTGAGGCGGTTGAAACATCGCATCCGCTGATGACAGCGGCCACCCACTGACGACAGCAACCAGGTTGCATGGGATCGGAGTAAGTGCTGAGGCGCTGACTCCGATCGACAGGAGAAACGCCATGGGAAATCTCGACGCCAATCTCGACCGTCTCGCCGCACTGGAAGGCATGGGCTGTTCGCGCAAGCGCCGCGAAGATCCGCGCTTCATCCAGGGCAAAGGCACCTACGTCGACGACATCAAGATGCCGGGCATGCTGTTCGGCGTAATGGTGCGCAGTCCGTACGCGCACGCCCGCGTGAAAAGGATCGACAAGTCGCGCGCGCTCGCGCATCCTGGTGTGCACGCGGTGCTGACCGCCGACGACCTCAAACCGCTCAAGCTGCATTGGATGCCGACGCTCGCCGGCGATGTACAAGCGGTGCTGGCCGACGAAAAGGTGTGCTTCCAGAATCAGGAAGTCGCCTTCGTCGTGGCCGATGACCGCTACGTGGCGGCGGACGCGGCTGAACTGGTCGAAGTGGAATACGAAGAGCTGCCTGCCGTGGTTGATCCCGTAGCGGCGCTCGCTCCGGACGCGCCTGTGATCCGCGAGGACATTCGCGACAAAGCGGCCGGCGCGCACGGCGCGCGCCGACATCCGAATCACATCTTCACCTGGAATATCGGCGACAAGGACAAGACTGACCGCGTGTTCGACAACGCGGACGTCACGGTGAGGCAGCAGATGCTGTATCCACGCGTGCATCCGTGTCCGCTCGAAACCTGCGGTTGCGTGGCCTCGTTCGACAAGGTGCGCGGCGACCTGACCGTCTATATCACGTCCCAGGCGCCGCATGTCGTGCGGACCGTGGTCGGGCTGCTGTCGGCGATTCCCGAGTCCAAGATCCGCATCATCTCGCCGGATATCGGCGGCGGCTTCGGCAACAAGGTCGGCGTGTATCCGGGCTATGTGACATCGATTGTCGCGTCGATCGTGCTGGGACGGCCGGTCAAGTGGATCGAATCGCGTGCCGAAAATCTGAGCACCACGGCCTTTGCGCGCGACTATCTGATGACCGGCGAACTCGCCGCGGATCGCGACGGCCGCATCAAGGCGCTGCGCGTGCACGTTACGGCGGATCACGGCGCGTTCGACGCTTGCGCCGATCCGACCAAGTGGCCGGCCGGCATGTTCCACGTCTGCACCGGCTCGTATGCGATACCCAATGCGTTCGTCTCGGTCGACGGCGTCTATACCAACAAGTTTCCTGGCGGCGTCGCCTACCGTTGCTCGTTCAGAGTGACGGAGGCGGTGTATCTGATCGAGCGCATGGTCGACGTGCTGGCGCAGAAACTCGGCATCGACAAGGCCGAAATCCGGCTGCGCAATTTCATCCGCAAGGAGCAGTTTCCGTACACGACGCCGCTCGGGCTCGAATACGACTCGGGCGATTACGAGCCGGCGCTAAAGAAAGTGCTCGCCGCGGTCGACTATCCGGCGCTGCGCGCCGAACAGGCCGCGCGGCGGGCGGACCCTGACGCGGAGTGGCTGATGGGGATCGGCGTGGTGAATTTCACGGAGATCGTGGGTGCCGGGCCGTCGAAGATGTGCGACATCCTCGGCGTCGGCATGTTCGATTCGTGTGAGATCCGGGTGCATCCGGATGGCTCGGCCATCGCGCGGATGGGCACGATCACGCAAGGGCAGGGCCATCAGACCACTTACGCGCAAATCATCGCGTCGGAAGCCGGTATTCCCGCTTCGGTGATTTCGGTCGAAGAAGGCGACACGTCCATCGCGCCCTACGGACTCGGCACCTATGGCTCGCGCTCGACCCCGGTGGCGGGTGCCGCGGTGGCCCGTGCCTCGCGCAAGATTCGCGAGAAGGCGCGGCAGATCGCGGCGCATCTGCTCGAAGCCAGTCCGAACGATGTCGAATTCGATCTCGACCGCTTCGTGTTGAAGGGCTCGCCCGAGCAGTTCAAGACCATCAAGGAAGTGGCGTGGGCCGCCTACAACAACGTGCCCGAAGGCATGGAAATGGGCCTCGAGGCGGTCGACTATTACGATCCACCCAACTTCACGTTCCCCTTCGGCGCGTATGTCTGCGTGCTGGAGGTGAACCGCTATACCGGCGAAACGCGCGTGCGCCGCTTCTACGCGCTCGATGACTGCGGCACGCGGATCAATCCGATGATCATCGAAGGGCAGATTCACGGCGGGCTCACCGAAGGCTTTGCGGTGGCGATGGGGCAGGAGATGCCGTATGACGAAGCCGGCAATCTGCTCGGCGGCACGCTGCTTGATTACTTTGTGCCGACTTCGGCGGAGACGCCGCATTGGGAGACCGATTTCACTGTGACGCCGTCGCCGCATCATCCGATCGGCGCGAAGGGCGTGGCGGAATCGCCGCACGTCGGCTCGATTCCGTGTTTTACGGCGGCAATGGTCGATGCGTTCGCGCATCTCGGCGTCACGCATATGAACATGCCGCACAACGCGTATCGCGTGTGGCAGCAATGCCGCGCGCTCGGGCTGACGAGGCAGTAGCGCTTCGCTCATTGAGCGGGAGGCGGGCTTCGCAGCACACCTCACAGGCAAAAGGTGGTCAGATGAAAGTTGCACTCGACAAGGTGTTCCCGCTCGCCGCCACGGCGGATAGTGCGTGGCAGTTGCTGCAGGACATCGAATCCGTGGCCGGCTGCATGCCGGGCGCGAAGATTACCGAACGCGTGGATGCCACGCATTACAAAGGCACGATCACCGTGCGGCTCGGGCCGGCCACGATGGCGTTCAGGGGCGAGATCGAGGTGTTGAGCCTCGACGCCGCCACGCGCAGTCTACATATGGTGGGCAAGGGCGCGGATGCGACGGGCACCTCGGCAGCCTCGATGGATCTGACGGCTGCCGTGCGACCCACCGGCGAGACGTGCGAGCTGGCAGGCAAGAGCGAAGTCACGATGAGCGGTAAAGCGGCTGCGTTGGGCGGCAGGTTGATGGGGCCGGTGGCGGACCAGATGCTCAAGCAGTTCGTGGCGAATTTCGCGGCGCGGCTGCAGGCGTTGCAAACACAGCAGACGGCGGCTTCTGCGGAGGCGGCGGGTCCGACCGCTGGGACGGGGACCTCGGCCGCGACGGCCTCGGCCTCTGCCACGGCCACCGCAGCGACCTCTGAGGCGGCCTTGCCACATTCCGAGTTAAACGGCCTCGCCCTCGCATGGGCGATCGTACGCGACTGGCTGCGCGGGCTTTTCTCGCGCAAGACGGCCTGAGCGTGGAGGCGGCGATGGCGACCGACCGCATGAGCGACGTCGTCAGCCTGCAACAGCGGCTGGCGCAGCACGGTTTCATCGCCGAGCGCAGTTTTGCCGCCACGCTGCTGCTGACGATGGAAATGCGGCGCCCCCTGCTGCTCGAAGGCGAGGCCGGCGTCGGTAAGACGGAGGTCGCCAAGGCGCTCGCGAGACTGCTCGATACCCGTCTGATCCGGCTGCAATGCTACGAAGGGCTCGACGCGCATTCGGCGCTGTACGAATGGAATTACCAGCATCAACTGCTCGCCATCAAACTGCTGGAACAGGACGAACGTGCGCTGGCAGATAAAGAACAGGACATCTTCTCCGAACGCTATCTGCTCAAGCGCCCGCTGCTTGAAGCGATCACGACCACGCCCGCACCGGTTTTGCTGATCGACGAAATCGACCGCACGGATGAAGCCTTCGAGGCTTACCTGCTGGAATTGCTCTCTGACTTTCAGATGTCGATTCCGGAGCTCGGTGTGATCCGCGCCAGTGAGCGGCCGTTCGTGATCCTGACCTCGAACGGCACCCGTGAGATCTCGGACGCACTGCGCCGCCGTTGCCTTTATCAGTACGTCGACTACCCGGGCTTCGAGAAAGAACTGCTGATCGTGCGTACCCAGGTGCCCGAGGTGCCGGAGAAACTGGCGCGGCAGATTGTCGAATTCGTGCAGTCGGTGCGTCAGATGGATCTGCAGAAAAGGCCCGGTCTTGCCGAAACGCTCGACTGGGTCGCGGCGTTGCTGCGCCTCGGCGTGAGCGCCATCGATGAGGACGGCGTCGAGCGGATCATGGATTCGCTTTCTGCACTCGTGAAGACGCGCGAGGATCAGGCTGGCCTGACACGGCCGGTCGTCGAAAAACTGGTGGCCGCATGTTGACCGCGATCCCGGGCGCCGCGAACCGCGCGCCGCCGTCTACCCTCGAAGCGGCTCTGGTAGCCCGCTATACGGGCTTCGCCGGCTGGCTGCGCGCGAACGATTTTCATGTGACCAGTCGCGACGTGGCCGCATCGATGGAGGTCGCGCAGCGCATGGGTCAACTGGATGGCCTGCTGTTGCGCTGGAGTCTGCGCGCGTTGCTGTGTTCGCGCGCGCAAGAGTGGCGTCGTTTCGACGAGCTGTTTGACGCGTATTTTCTCGCGCCGAATCGCCGCAAGCTGGTCGAAACGCGTGCGGCAGGCGCTGGCCGGATTGGGCGGGACGGCGCCTCTGGCGAGCGCGACACGAGCGAAGGCACACCGCTGGGTCTCAAAGGACGCGGCGGCGACCCTGCGCAAGTTGACGGCAAGACGGCCGAGCAGGGCGCATCGGCTGAAGCGTCGCTCGCGCATGCCGACTTCCGGCATCTGAACCAGCCCGACGAACTGTTTGCGATCGACGACGCGATCCGGCGTTTCGCCCAGCGCCTGCAAGGCATCCAGATGCGCCGCGAGCGCCGCGCGAACAGCGGACGTGTGATCGATATGGCATGGACGATCCGCCGCAGCGTCTCGCGCGGCGGCCAGCCGCTCGATCTCGCCTGGCGGCGCAAGCGGCGGTTGCGCCCGCGCATCGTGTTGCTGCTGGACGTGAGCCGGTCGATGAGCCTGTACAGCTTTTTCTATCTGCGTCTCGCGCGCGTGTTGAGCGCGCGCGTGTCCGACGTGCATTGCTTCATCTTCCATACCCGGCTGGTCGGCATCGACCAGGCCTTGCGCGACGCCGATCCGTGGCGCTCGCAGGAACGCCTGCAACTGCTGTCAGCCGGCTGGGCCGGAGGCACGCGCATCGGCGACAGCCTGGGCGAATTCAACCAGCAGCATGCGACGAAGCTGCTGCACTCGCGCACCGCTGTCGTGGTCGTCAGCGACGGCTACGATGCCGGCGAGCCCGAGCGCTTGCAGCAGGCGCTCGCGGCGATCCGGCGCCGCTGCCGGTGTCTGGTTTGGCTCAACCCGCTCGCGAGCCGCGCCGATTTCACCCCGGCGAGCGTCGGCATGCAGGCGGCGCTACCGTATATCGACCTGTTGGCGGGCGCCCGGGATCTGGCAAGTCTCGAACGTGTGCTGCCCCAAGTGTTGTCCGTACTGCAATGAGCGCCGATATCCCCAACACCCCGAATTCGCCCGATGCTCTTTTACAACTCGAGCAACGGCTCATTGAACGCTCCGAGCCGTTCGCCGTGGTGACCGTAATCCGCGCCGGGCCGCCGACTTCCGCGTGGGTGGGGGCGCAGGCACTGGTCGACGGCAACGGCGAACTGCATGGCTGGATTGGCGGCGGTTGTTCGCGCGCGATCGTGATTCAGGCTGCGCAGCAGGCGATTCGCCTGGGGCACCCCAAACGCGTGCGCATCAGCAACGAGCCCGGGACGCCGGAGGACGATGTCGAGGCACATGCCATGCCTTGTGCGAGCAATGGTGCCATCGAGCTTTTCATTCAGCCGACCGTCCCCGCGCCGTCGGTGCTTGTGCTCGGCTCCACGCCCACCGCGCTCGAAGCCTGCGTGCTGGCGCAGCGGGTCGGTTTGCGCGTGTGCGCGGCGGCCACCGTGACCGCACCCTTTGCGGCGCTCGGACTGTCGCCGGTCATGCAAGGTTTCGACGCCGCTGCGTTCGACCGTCTCAAGCCGCAACTGATCCTCGTCGCGACCCAGGGTGACAGCGACGAGGAGGCGCTCGAAGCCGCGTTGCGCAGCACGGCGGCGGCCGTGTTGCTGGTGGCGAGCCGGCGCAAGGCAGACATGTTGCGTGACGCGATGCGCGCGCGTGGCATTCCCGCGCAGCGGCTGGCGGCGCTGCATGCGCCTGCGGGTCCGTCGATCCACGCCCATACGCCGCAGGAGATCGCGCTGGGCGCGGTCGCCGGGCTGGTGGCGCTACGCCACGACCTGAAGCAGGCGGCGCTTGCCTCCGAGACCCTGGGCGCGAGCCACGACGAAGCGGTAGCGGAGTTGCCGCCGTGCGAATCGATGGCCTCCGTCGCGTTGCCGGGCGCGGGCGCGCGCTACGTCGACCCGGTCTGCGGCATGGCTGTCGAGATTGCCTCGGCAAAACATGTGATCGAGCGGGGCGGGCAGCGCGTCTATTTCTGCTGCAACGGCTGCAAGGTCGAGTTCGAACGCGCCCCGGACAAATATCTGGCGATTGCGCAGCTTAAAGGGTGAGCGGGGTGAGCGGGGTGAGCGGAACCGGCCGGGAAAACATGAACGATGCGTTGAATATGACCGGGCTGCAGCCCGTGCCCACCTTCTCCGCGGTCCTGCTGGCGGCCGGCCTGTCATCGAGGATGCAGGGCCGGCACAAGCTGCTGTTGCCGGTCGAAGGCCAACCGGCCGTGCGGCGCACGGTGAGCGCACTCGCCGCCGCCGGTCCGCAAGAAATCGTCGTGGTGACTGGCTTCCGGGGACGCTCCGTGATGGAAGCGCTCGAGGGCCTACCGGTCAGGTTCCAGAGCAATCCGCGTTATGAAGAAGGGCAAATGACCTCGGTGGCAGCCGGGGTGGCCGCGCTGGCGGCGCCTTGCAACATCGTTCTGGTCTGCCTCGCCGATCAGGTATTGCTTGCCGCCGCGGACTATCGCGAGCTGGTCGATGCTTACGCCGCCATGCCTCATGGTTCGATCCTGGTGCCAGCTTTCCAGGGGCAGCGGGGTAATCCGGTGGCGTTTTCCGTGAGCTATGCCGCGGAGGTCATCTGCGGCCACATCAATCCAGGATGCCGCAAACTGATTGCCGAGCATCCCGATGAAGTCTTCATTCATGAGGCCGCACACGACCGGTTCACGATCGACATGGACACGCCCGAAGATTACGAACGGGTTCTGGCTCGCCTCGCCGGGGAGCAGCACGCTGCGGCGGGATAGGCTGCCTGCGCACTGTCCTCTCTGGCCGCAAACTTCGGCTACATTTAAATCACCACCGCGCCCACCGCCGGTGGCCTCGTCCGGTTTCAAGAATAAACGCGAGCCCGCTGTCATAAAACCGGCGGTCGTCCGACAAACGGTCAAGACCACCCGCGCGCGGCGCCTTTGCGCATGCTCGCCAGGTGAACGGCAGCGCGACTCACGGACGACAGTCATGAAATGCACGAGACGGATATTCTTCAGGGTAATCAGTGCCGCATCGCTTGCCGGCGGCATGACCGCGTGGCGGGTATCGAAGAGCGCCGGCACCGCGGATCCAGCCAGCGCTGGCGGCATGACGAAGGCTGCGGCCTTCGAAGTCACACATACCGATGCCGAATGGGGCAAGCTGCTCACTCCCGCCCAGTATCGGGTGCTGCGCGAGGCCGGCACGGAGCGGCCGTTCAGCAGTCCCCTCAATAACGAACACCGCACCGGCATTTTTTCATGTGCCGGCTGCAAGCTTGCCTTGTTCTCGTCGAAGACCAAGTTTGACAGCGGCACCGGCTGGCCGAGTTTCTGGCAACCGCTGGACCATGCCGTCATCACGCGCGCCGATACCTCCTTTGGGATGACGCGCGACGAAGTGTTGTGCCGCCGCTGCGGCGGGCATCTGGGCCACGTCTTCGACGACGGCCCTAAGCCGACCGGATTGCGTTATTGCATGAACGGTCTGGCGTTGCTGTTTACCCCGGCCACGTCGTGAGGACGCGGTTGTAAGCTTTGAATGCCACGAATGCAGCGCGCATGGCGGCTCACCCGCCGCGCGCGAATCAGGGGCCTTACCGGACACCTTCACCGGGCACCTTCATCGAGCATCTTCAGTCAGGACGAACATCATGAAATCAGCTAACCAGGCTTTGGGCAAAGCCGGCCGCTCCCGCAAAGCGGCCATTGCGCTGTCGATCGGACTGTGTGCCGCCGCGCTGCTGCTGGCGCAGCGCACGGCGTTTTCTTCCGAGTCCGGGGTGGTGATTGCGCCGCCTGCGATCGACGAACCCGTGCAGGTCGCGGCGGGACACGAGGAAACCGCAGTGCTCGCCGGCGGCTGTTTCTGGGGCGTGCAGGGTGTGTTCCAGCATGTACGCGGCGTGACCCAGGTGGTGGCCGGCTACAGCGGCGGTCAGCGCGATACCGCGCAGTACGAGACGGTCAGCGGCGGCGATACGGGTCATGCCGAGTCGGTGCAGATTACCTACGATCCGACCAAGGTCACCTACGGGCAGTTGCTGCAGGTCTATTTCTCGGTGGTCCAGGATCCGACCGAACTGAATCACCAGGGGCCGGACAGCGGCACTCAATACCGGTCGGCGATCTTTCCACTCAATGACACGCAGAAGCGCGTTGCAGAGAGCTACATCGCGCAGCTCGACAAGGCGCACGTCTTTCACGCGCCGATCGTGACGAAAACGGAGCCCTTCAAGGGGTTTTACCCGGCGGAGTCGTATCACCAGAACTACCTGACGCTGCATCCGGGCGCGCCGTATATCGCGATCAACGACCTGCCGAAGGTGGCGAACCTGAAGCATCTGTTTCCTGCGCTGTATCGCGACAAGCCGGTGCTCGTTGCCGTTGCGGCGCAGTGAGTGATGGAGCACTTGCTTCTGCGGCGATTCGATCTGCATGGGTGATTGCCGCGGGCACCGTTCTGGCATCAGGGCGGTTCCGCGGCACACCAAGCCCGGCAGCCCTCCGGTGCGGTGATGCGCAATGCGTCGCCGTGAGCGCATCTCGCCGGTCATGTCCGCGGGCCGCCTCCAACGTCCCCAAGCCCGCCAGACACCTCGCCATCCCACTAGCACCACCGATCAGGCCCGGATATTGCGACCGTCGAGCCTGCCAGACGTCAGCGCGTCTGGCGGTTTGCAGCGCGGCACGCGCCAACCGAAGCCCGCCGTGACTTGCCATCCGACGAGCCGTCTGGCAAATGTGTGTACCATTTGCTGAAAAACTTATCTGACGAGGCGTGCTTGCGCGGCAGCCGTTACAGTCACGTGTGGAATCGGGAAGGCGGGCGGTCAATCAATTCGCGGCGGGCGCGATCGGAGGATTGGTGTCGAATAGTCGTAGAACGCGGACATTCGGGAGCCGCGGCAAGGAACCTGCAAGCTCGGCACCCCTGCTCGCTGCCGCCGCCATCGCGGGCGTCGCCCTCATACCGGCGACGGTGCGGGCTCAAACGCCGGCGCCGCTTCCGGAGTGGCAATACTCGGCGGGCGTCCCTCTGCAAAAGATGTTTGCGCCGAACATGCCAGGCTGGCAAGTCCAGCTTGGTGCGGCGGCCGCGTTCCAGCCGCGCTATGACGGTGCCGATCGATATCATATCGAGGGCGGCCCGAGCTTCGACATCCGCTACAGCGACCTGTTTTTCGCCTCAACTGGCGAAGGGATCGGGGCAAACGTCCTGCGAGGACCCAATTGGCGCGTCAGTATCGCCGCCGCGTACGACCTTGGCCGGCGCGGTCAGGACGACGATGAACATCTGCATGGCCTCGGCAACATCAACCCGGCCCCCGAACTGAAGCTGGCAGGTGATTACGTCGTCTCGAAGAGCTTTCCGCTTGTGCTGCGCGCCGACATCAGGCGCAGCTTTGGCGGTTCGAACGGCTGGGTCGGCGACCTGGGCGCGTACATGCCGCTGCCGGGCAGTTCACAAACGTTCTTCTGGTTCGCGGGACCCAACCTGACCTTCGCTGATTCCAAATACATGAACACCTGGTTCGGCATCAGCCAGGCTCAGGCTGCCACGTCCAACTATTCGTACTATCACGCCAACCCTGGCCTCAAGTCGGCCGGAGTCGGCGTCACGGCGATCTGGTTCTTCCAGAAGCACTGGTTTGCGACCTGCGATTTCGCGCTGGAACAACTGGTCGGCAGCGCGAAGCGCAGTCCGCTCACACAACGCTCGTCAAACGGCGTCCTCGACCTGTCGATCAACTACCAGTTCTAAAGGAAGCGGAAGCAGGCGGGCGGATCAGGGACGCAAGAAGGACGCCCGCGCGCCGGGACGCGCCGCGTGGCGGCCGTCCCTGGCAACGTCAGGCCGTTGCTTCGGCGAGCGGCTGTTTGTGTCCGGCCCTGAGCAGTCCCTCTACCATGCGTGTTTCAGCTTTCGCAATCATTTCGAGCGACGCAACCGACAACTGCGCGTCCAGCACCGACAGCGCCGCGCAAAGCCGGATGTACTCGTTGTCGCCTAATCCCCAGCCGGCTGCCTCGTGCTCCGTGGCGTCGAGCTCGACCATCGCCGCGTGAGCGCTTTCGACGTACTCGAGGCCCTCCGGCTCGAGTCCGAGACGGCAGAGTTCCTCGGACACCAGAAAATGCCGGCCGAGGGTCATGAACAGGTCGCGCGAGCCATGGCCGCGTCTGAACGCATCCAGCGCGGTGTAGCACTGAAGGAGCATCGCCTGCGTGACGGGCTCGTGCGCAGCCCGGCTAAAAGTGAGGGCGCGCAGCAGCGGCGACATGGCGGGCTGGCTGCGCTTGCGGCTTTGCGATTTGCTGGGCATGACGGTTTTCACCTCTTTCTGTGACTCTCGGTCCGCCACCGAAGCTGCGAGTGTTCAATGTGCCGGTGGCGGAATAGCGGACCCCAAATGGGTGACGTGCAACCATCATGGCAAGCCACAATTAAGATAGGCTTAAATCGCGACGGCACGCGATGACGGGGCCAGTGCCCCAAAACCTGCGAAAAAGCGAAAAAAAGCCCTGTTCCGCAGGGGAACAGGGCTCGACAGGATGGAAGAGTCGTGCAGGCGCGTGGATGCTTGCCGACCGGATGCCCATCAGAACAACGCGGTATTGCTTCACTGCTGCTTCAAAAGTTGGTCCTTCACCTTCGCTTCTGCTGCAAACCCCTGTTGCTTCTGTTGCATATGGATACAACTGTGATGCGACGGCTCAGTACGGCTACTACGACACTGGGACTGCGGCTACTTCAAGGCGGTGCTGCTGGTGCTGGTTGCTGCGTTCACTGCTGTTTAAACTGCCACTGCGGGAACTGCCACTGCGAGAACTGCCACTGCTGGTACGGTTCAAACACGACGCGGGGGGAAGACCGCGTATGGGTTCGATGTATCGTTGCGCCCATGGAAACCAGTGTAAAGACGAAACCGGAATCCCGATCGGGCGAAACGAGGGGAATTGGCAGCGCAGTTCGGCGAATTGCGCGCGCTCTGGTGCTGTGAGCCATCCCGCGCGCTGCCGCCCGGCGGCGATGGCGAATCCGGAAAACCGCCCATGAATCGGACGAGAAGGGCCGCCGAGGCATGCCGGGAATACCGAAGAATCTTCACTTTCGGACACCCCAAATATTCGTGTGCAAACCATATTAAAAAACGGTCCGGAACGCGATTTCGAGAACGTGGTGCCGGGATCAAGGAAGCGGGTTGAATGTCGAATGCTTTGCGCCACCTTGGGGGTGGGCAGCAAGTGCGCCCAACGACCGCAGCTGAAGAAATTGTTGATTTTCCCGGCGGCAGAATCTGCGCCTCAAGTGTCTCAACTTACGCACCGACGCGGTGCTGCCGTGCTCAATTTTGCGCACTGCAGGACGCGCTCGCGACACAACAAGGCATGCCTGCGAGCGGGCGTTTGAGCAAAAGCCCGTCGAATGGTCAGTTGACCATGTCGGCACAGAACTTGCCTTCATGCGAACCATGCGGCGGCGTCCGAATAGCCCGCGGGAAGCTCGGCCGGGCCTCGGTGGAATCGTCGGGATTGCGTCTGCTTTCAGCGATCAGGAGGCGCTGACACGCAGTTGGAGGTAGAGCGGTCACAACACGGGAGGACATCATGTTTGAGTCCGTGCCGATTACTGCTGGCAAAATGGTGGATGGGGAAGCGGTACGTGCCGAGTATCTTTGCGATACCGGGCGCTTGCGAATCATCAGCGGCACCACCGTGCGCGCCGAATGGTTTCCGCCGCATTCGTGGTTCGCCATCGCATCGAGCTCGGGGCATAGCCGTTGGGGTACCCAGCCCGACGAGGCAGACCTGCTTTTGCTGATCGACAACTTCATGGGGTACTCGAATCAAGACGGCTTGACGCTGGCCGGACGCTGGCACTCGCTTTGATTCACCAGCCGGCTGGGTGAGCAGGCCAGCGCCGATGACGGGCACGATTAAAAGTATGCGAAATGCCTCGCCACGCACGGCAGCAGGGACGCGCTCGCACTAAAAGATGCGCTTTAGAGTCACTGGATTTGCTCCTAAAATCAAAAGCGACTGCATGAGCGGTTGCTGTAAAAAGTAGAAGCACACGGCGGTGCGGGCTAGCCGTCGTCCGCATACACATGATGGGCGCAGTGGCTCTTGGCGGAAAGTGCAGACATCGCATGCTCCTCTTTGCCAGGAGGTGGACCGGGGTCCCTCGGCGAGAAGTTCTTCGTGGGGTTCCTCCACCTTTGGAAATCGAGAGGCAGAGCAGCCATGTTTACCTTTGTCGTTGTAGTCGCTATTGCGGCCTTTATCCCCTACGTCGCCGCCCCTGGAATTGCAAATGGGGTGAAGGCGGTCACCTCACATCAATCTGCCGATGCCGGTTCAAAAAGCACGTTACCCGCGGCCAACGGCACGATGGATGCCGCAAACCGGATCGTCGCAGACCGACGAGACAACGATTCGTCCGTTTAAGACGTGGCGATAGCGCTGTTACGTTGGCACGTGGCGAGCGAAGTGTAAGCGCCAGTTGCATCTGGCGCTAGCCGTGGCTATCGACCCATGCGCGGGCCCAGTCGAGGCCGGCGAGCCGTGCTTCTTCGTCGGTTTCAAACGTGCCAAGTACGCCGGAGCCTTCCACCAGCTTGCTGCCTCGCGTGATGGTGCCGCTGGCCGCGTATCCTTCCGCCTGGATGATCGCGTGGCCCCAGATTGCATATCCCTTGTAGGTTTCAGATTCCATTTCTTGTCTGCACACTGGCTGCTTAGCCTGCCCCTCATAAGCGCGACGCAATCCGGCATCGGACCCGGTCTGTTGCACCGCGTGGGGCCGTGTTGTTGACCGTCACTCCGTTTGAGAATGGATTTTTTTCAACCTCGCATCAAGTAGACCGGCGTGCGGTCGTCGTTCACGCGCAGGACATTCCCTTCGGGCGTCACGATGCGGGGGATATCGATAAAGCGTGGGCTCGCGGCCTTCTTCGGCACGTCGCCACCAGTGTGCTTCGCCTGGGAGGCTTTGGCCAGCGGGTCCGCGATGCGGCGTGGCGCTGCCTTGGCCATGTTGCGTGAAAGGAGCGCCGTTTTGCCCGACTTTGGCTTGTATTTTCCGGCTGGCTGCGCGAGGCGAGCCTCTGGCGGATTCCAGATTTCCACGTAGTGCTCGCTTGCGGCGACGCTCGACGCGACCGCGAACAGCATCGCCCCCACGCTCAGAAATCGAAGCATCTTCTTCTCCGTATTTTTCCGTACTTTTGCCGTTTGTTTGCTGCGTGTTTGCCGCATGGTCGAACTGTGCGTTATGCCTCGCGGCAGCTTGCGCCAGTACCGACGCATGAGCCGTCGCAGCCCGCGCAGTAATGCCGGTCCCGCACCGCGCGGTCGACACGCCAGACGTTGGCTTGCGCCGGACTGGCCGTGCCGACTGAGTGGCCGTTCTCCGCCGCGTAAAACGTCGGCTCGCCTGCCTTGCCCCGCCGGACGGCTTCGTCAATGTCCCGCTCGCCGAAAGCCGACTTCAGGTCCGCGATAAAGGCGGCCATCTCCGGCATTGGATGATCGACGGGCGGGCGAACGCGCATGTCCATGAAGCCGCTCCCGAAAAGTGCCGGTGCACGGCAAGGAAAGAGGATGTGAAATACTGTACATTCATACAGGTTTTTGTGCAATCCATATGTTTTCGCCGGGATGGCGGCCGCGTCGTGGCGCGAACGGCATTCGCCGGCGACCGCGCGAAGGACTTGGGCCGGGTCTGCACATCGTGCATGAGATTCTTGACGTGCACGGCGGCGAGGTTCGCGTGGAGTCGGATGAAGCGCACGGGACGACCTTTAGCATTGAATCGCCGCGTAAGGCTGCGCCGCCGGGGCGGAATAAGTGAGACTCGGGCGCGGCCAGTGAGACTGAAAATACAGAAGTGATGAGACTGCCGGGACGTGTGCAAGGAAACGCAGGGAGCGATGCGTGGTGGCGGCCTGTTATCCGCCTGCGCGCACGGCTGATGCGGGAGAATTGATGTGGACCGCCGATCGCCAACGTGTTAGATGGTACTCAGTGAGTAGATCAAAACGTGAGGCGAGGCACATGCATACGCTGACTGAACACCCGATCGATCCCGGTACGCAACAGACCGCATTCGCCTTTCTCGACAGGGCGGCAAAGGCATTTCCGGTAAAAGGAGCCATTCTCTCCGGCAGCCGCGCCAAAGGCGAATTCCGCCCGCACAGCGACGCCGATATTGCGGTTGTCCTGCCGGGTCCACGGGGCCAGTTTATGGCGGCCAAATTGATGATGACCGACATGGCGTTCGACGTTTTGCTCGAGACGGGAATCCGGGTCCAGCCCCTACCCGTGTGGGAAGAGGAATGGGCGCATCCCGAGTCGTATTCCAGCCCCGCGCTGCTTCGCAATATCGAGAGCGACGGAGTTCGCCTGTGGTAAGCGCCCGAAACCGGTCAGAAGTCCTGGACGGCCTCGCCCGTGAGGTTCGACGAATGCGTGGAAATGTCGAAATGCGGCGAGAGGTTGACACGGTGAGGAAGAGTACGCCGATCACCAATTGCGCGTGAAGCCTCGGGGTTTAGCGCGAGGAAGGAAAGCGCGGACGGCGTAGCCGTCCTTTAGCTAGCGCCTTGGTGCGGCGTTTGCTGCTGTTCTATGTACCGCCTCAGAATGTCGACTGGAGCGCCGCCGCATGACGCCGCAAAATAGCTCGGCGACCAGAGCACTCCGCGCGGCTTGAGCCAGCGGTGAAAGTCTCCGAACTGTTGTCGTAGGAGTCGACTGGAGACACCCTTGAGCGATGCGACCAGCTTCGATAAAGCCACTTTGGGCGGATAGTTGACCAGAAGATGCACATGGTCATGTTCGCCATTGAACCCGACCAGCCCGGCCTCGAAGTCCTGGCAAACGTCTGCG
>DASZIR010000047.1:0-6245 GCA_035948995.1 Paraburkholderia sp.
TCAGCGTAACGACGGATACGGCTATTTCCTTCAACCCACGGATAGCATTGACAAAGGACAAGCGGGCAAAGGCCGTGCTTCGCACGGCGCGCTATCCCTCCTCGCCGTGAACGACGAGGTTTCCCGCGCATTCGGATGAACTATCGACGACTCGGCCGTTCCGGCCTGCAAGTAAGTGAACTATCCATTGGTTCCTGGGTGACCTATGGCAACCAGGTGGACACCCGCGCGGCGCGCGAGTCGCTCGCTGCCGCACGCGATGCCGGGGTCAACTTCTTCGACAACGCCGAAGTCTATGCCGGCGGCAAGTCTGAAGAAATCATGGGCCAGGCGTTGAAGGAACTGGCGTGGCCCCGTATCAGCTATGTGGTGTCGACGAAGTTCTTCTGGGGCCTGCAAGAGGCGCCTAACCAGTACCACACGCTGAACCGCAAGTATCTGCTGAACGCAATCGACGCCTCGCTGCAGCGCTTGCAGCTCGACTACGTGGATCTGGTCTTCTGCCATCGGCCCGACCCGAATACGCCGGTCGAGGAAACCGTCTGGGCGATGAGCGACATGATTACGCGCGGCAAGGCGCTCTACTGGGGCACCTCGGAATGGAGCGCGGACGAAATCCGCGCGGCCTACGAAATCGCGGAACGGCATCACCTTCACAAACCTGTCATGGAACAGCCACAGTACAACCTGTTCCACCGCAAGCGCGTCGAGCAGGAATACCGGCGTCTGTACGAGGACATCGGGCTTGGGCTGACGACATGGAGTCCGCTGGCGTCGGGCCTCCTGACCGGCAAGTACCGTGACGGCATACCGGCCGACAGCCGTGCTCAGCTGCAGGGCTACGACTGGTTGCGCAAGCAGTTGACCGACGCGGGCAAGAATGGCGTGGTCGGCAAGCTCGGCGGCGTCGCGGACGAGCTGGGTTGCACGGTCGGCCAGTTGGCGATTGCGTGGATCCTGAAGAATCCGCATGTCAGCACGGTCATCACCGGCGCGTCGCGGGTGGAGCAGATCGCGGAGAACATGAAAGCGCAGGAAGTGGCCGCAAAAATCACGCCGGAGGTTAAGCTCGAGATCGAAGAGATCGTCGGCGACGCGTACGACTGAACGGCGCTGCCGCGCGTGAGGCCCGCTTGCGGATACGTGGCCGGACTAGCGGCGGCACGGTCAGCAACTCGGACTCGCGTACAATACGCGACCGCATTGCACGTGCACACCGGTCGCGCAGCGCGGCGCTCCCGCCTTGGCGGCCCCGATATCGGGGCCCACATTGGGATCCCAATCGACCGGACGCCCTCTTTCGAGTCTCACCTCATCATGCTCAGTTACCGCCACGCCTTTCACGCAGGCAATCATGCCGACGTCCTGAAGCACGCCGTCGTCGTGCAATTGTTGCGCTACCTCGCCCAGAAAGACAAGGCGTACTGGTACATCGACACGCACGCGGGCGCCGGCGTCTATTCGCTGAAGGAAGGCTACGCGACCAAAACCGGCGAGTTCGAGACCGGCATCGGCAAACTGTGGGGACGCACCGACCTGCCCCCGATGCTGGCCGATTACGTCGACGAAGTGGCTGCGCTCAACGCGGACGGCAACCTGCGTTTCTATCCCGGCTCGCCCTATCTCGCATGGCGGCTGATGCGCGAACAGGACCGCATGCGCCTGTTCGAATTGCACAGCACCGAAATCGACGTGCTGCAGCACAATTTCCGCGATGCCGGCCGGCGCGCCATGCTTTACGCGGGTGACGGCTTCGATGGCGTCAAGGCGTTGCTGCCCCCGCCACCGCGGCGCGCGCTGACGCTGATCGATCCGTCGTTCGAGGACAAGCGCGACTACACGCGCACGCTGAACTGCGTCGAGGAGAGTTTGAAGCGCTTCGCGACCGGCACCTATGCAATCTGGTATCCGCAGGTGACGCGCCCCGAATCGCAGCGCTTTCCAGACCAGCTAAAGAAGCTGCAGGAGCGTAACTGGCTGCATGTGACGCTGACGGTCAGCAATCCGCCATCAGATGGTTTTGGTCTCTTCGGTAGCGGCATGTTCGTCCTGAACCCGCCCTACACGCTGGCTAAAACGCTGAAAGACACGATGCCATGGCTGGTCGAGGCCCTCGGCCAGGACAAGGCTGCGCAGTTCAAGGTGGAGTATCGCGGGGACTAAGTGCCTTGCAGGCGAAGCCGTTGATGTACGTGGCGTTCAGTGGGCACCGCGAGCGGGCAACCGCACAACGGCTGTTGGCGCATCTGCCGCCGCGCACCATGTATCCAGACCCGAATCGCAGAAGGTCCCGGTGCTGCCGGTGCGGCCGCGTCTCGACTCGCCTCTCGCGCGGGGCGGCCCGGTTCGACGAGTGAGCCTCTGGCAGCATCCGCAAGCCGCACGCCGCGTTTACGGCAGCTATGGCTGCCTGACCGAGCTACTGCTTCGGATGAACCGTCGACGTCGTGCCACTGCCTTCGGGCAATTGAATATACGGAGCGACGATGAGCGGCACGGACGAGTTCGGCGTCAGCTCGGTGGGAGTAGCGATCGGCTGCGCCTGGACAATCCGCTGGTGCGAAAGCGGCGCGGTCTGCAGCACCGTACCGCTCTGACCGTCGTTGATACCCTGCTGCGTATCGAGTATCAACGGTTGCCCTCCGCTGGTGGAGGAGGCGGCGAATGCCCTCGGCTCGGCCAGTGCCAGCAGCGAGACCGTGGTGAACAACGCCGGGACGACGGCGCCGTGCAAGAAGCCAATCAGACGGATGGGATGCATAAGCGGACCGGTTGGTTACGAGAATGCCGGATTGCGCAGAAAACGCTTTACCTTACCGCGGTGGCAACCTTCAGGCTAGTCGATATTGAGTGGCGGGTGGAAGGCGGCCGGTGATTCGCGGGAAATATATGCTCCAGACGTGACAAAGCCCCGTCTATACGGGGCCTTACTCTGTACAACTGCCGCTCTACAACCGCGACCGCGCAAGCTGCGCCGCCGCTGGTCAGACTGAGGTCAGACTGACTTACAGCGAGTAGCCGTTCGTTTCGAGCGAGCGGATACGCTGTTCGAGCTGGACGATGTCCGACGACGACGCGAGATAGGCGTCACGGCGGCTACGTTCAGCGCTTTCAAACCAGGTGCTCAGCTTTTCAAGAAGGTATGCAAACATGATGTTCTCCAAGGATCAGAAATGAATCCCCGGTGGATTGGGCATCAGGGATTTCCCTTATGAAGGGTTAACCCGGATTATAGCCCTCTGGTGTAACCTGGCTAGTGAAATGCCCGAATGGCGTGCATTCCGTTTTGGAATGGTGCATCTCAGATTTTCGTTCAAGCCACTGATTTATATGGACTTACCCGTGCTTTCGCCCGATTTGCAGAGAATCCCGGCACACAATCGCACCATGATAGTGCATTTGTGTGGCCCGGTTGCAACGAATTCGCTGCCGGGTTGCACCTTGCGTCCTCAATCGGCATGGCAATGCTGATCGGCAGCCAGTTCAGGGTCAGCAAGACCCTCGATAATCGGGCAATCCGGGCGCGCGTCGCCATGGCAATGGTCGGCGAGATGCGACAGCGTGTCGCGCATCTCGGTCAGTTCAGCGATACGGCGATCGAGATCGGCGACGTGTTCGAGCGCAATCGCCTTCACCTCGGCGCTCGCACGCGAACGGTCTTGCCACAGCGCCAGAAGGCGGCGGATGTCCTCGACGAGGAAGCCAAGGCGCCGTGCCTGACGGATAAAGCGCAGCGAGTGCACCTCCTGCGGACCGTAAACCCGGTACCCGGCCGGCGTCCGGGCTTTTGCCGCCAGCAAGCCGACACTTTCGTAGTAGCGAATCATCTTCGCCGTGACGCCCGATGCACGGGCCGCTTCACCGATGTTCATGACGGTTTCCCCACTGTGTTTGCCGATCCTACACCTTCCCACGATGGGAAGGTCAGCTACTCAAGCAGGTGCCGGCAGGCATAATTCAATCCACGCAACACTCACTTTTCTCGAGGCAAACAGGATGACGATCGAATTTCAGGTAGAAGGCATGAGCTGCCAGCACTGCGTGGCAGCGGTGACCAACGCGATCCGTGAACACGACGGCGCGGCGCAAGTGCAGGTGGATCTGGCGACCGGTCGCGTGGCGGTCGAATCGACGCAACCGGCCGATGCGCTCAAGGCCGCCATCGACGAGGCCGGTTACACGGTCGTCGCCGGTCACTGAGGCGAGTTCGCGCATGTTCAAGGTTGCCGTCATCGGTGCGTCCGGCTTGCTCGGCCGCGCCCTCGTCGACGAGCTGGCGCAGCAAATGGACTGGCAGGTCGTTTCGACAGCCTTCCGGCGGGCCGGTCCACACCGGGTCGCGCTCGACATCCGCGATGAGCAGGCCGTCGCGCAGTTTGTCGAACGCGAATCGCCGGATGCCATCGTCATTGCGGCGGCTGAACGTCGTCCGGACGTCTGCGAACACGACCCGGCGCTCGCGCGCGCATTGAATGTCGATGCAGTGCGTACCCTGGCTGCAGCAGCAAAGAAACGCGGCGCGTGGGCGCTGTCCATCTCCACCGACTACGTGTTCGACGGCACTCACCCACCCTACCGCCATGATGCCCAGCCGTCGCCGCTCAACGCGTATGGGCGCAGCAAGCTCGACGGTGAGCGAGCGCTCACTGAGGCGACCGATCTCGGCTGCGTGCTGCGCTTGCCGCTGCTGTATGGGCCGATCGTCGATTGGGCGGAATCGGCTGTGACCAGTCTGGTGCCCGCCATTGCAGCATCGGCGAGCGCCTCGCCTGACGCGAAGGCGGCGGTGATGGATGCGTGGGCGATCCGTTACCCGACGTTTACGCCCGACGTGGCATTCGTCATCCGTCAGATGCTCGAACATCACGCGCGTAGCGAGGCCATTCGCGGCATCGTTCAATGGTCGGGCGACGAACCGATGACGAAGTACGAGATTGCAACACGCCTTGCAGATGCGCTGCAACTCGATGCCCAGCTCACGCCGCAACACACCCCCACTGATGCGACGCCACGCCCGCATAACTGCCATCTGGATTCGGACCGCCTCGAGGCGCTCGGCATCGGCCGCCGCACGCCGTTCGATACGGCAATCCGGCAGGTGCTGGTGAAGTTTCCGTGGCGTGGAGGTGACACTACGGCATAGCTTGCAACCATCACCCCCGACCCATCTGGTTGAAATCGCGGCTCGCCGTGGCGGGCACGCCACCTGCACCGAAACCTCGTCGCGCGGATCCCGTGGCGGCAGGCAATGCCGGGGCAGGAGACTGTCCTGTCAGCAAAAATCCCTGCTGGTGGACTGCAATCCATCCAGCAGATGCGACATATCGACCAGCCGTTGCGCAACGAGGTGCCGCACTTCTCCTTCACATTGCCAGACGCCGTACACCGCGAGCAGCGACGCCCCCAATACCTCCTTGCGCTGTTTTTCGAGCAATCCCGGCCACACGATCACATTGACATTGCCCGTCTCGTCTTCGAGCGTCACGAAGATCACCCCTTTCGCCGTGCCCGGCCGCTGCCGAACCGTGACGATCCCACAGCCGCGCGCGAGCCGTCCGTCAGGATAGCTGCGCAGCGTCGACGCCGGCATCAGCCGGTTGGCCAACAGTTGAGGCCGCAGCAATTCGAGCGGATGGCGGCCGAGCGTCAGCCCCACGGACCGGTAGTCCGCAACGATCTCATCCGCCTCCGATGGCGCGCCCAACCCGGGCGTCTCGTCCTGCACGGCGGCGACGGCCAGCATGTCCTTGTCGGGCACAGCAGCAACCGAATGCCAAAACGCCTCACGACGATTGCCCGCAAGCGCTGCCAGCGCATTCGCATCAGCCAGCACGTGCAGGTCGTGCCGGTCGAGTTGCGCGCGGCGAGCCAGGTCATGCACGCTCCTGAACGGCCGCACCGCACGCGAATTCTCGATGCACTCCGCCGCGCCGTCCTTCATCCCGCGCAGCAGCGACAGCCCAAGGCGAACTGCCGGACGCCCTGCACCTTCGACCGGTTCGAGCGTCGAATCCCACCCGCTGACGGTCACGTCGACCGGCAACACCTTGACGCCATGCCGCTGCGCATCCTGCACGAGTTGCGACGGCGAGTAGAAACCCATCGGCTGGCTGTTGAGCAAGGCGGCGAGAAATGCCTCCGGCTCGTGACACTTCAACCAGCTGCTCGTATAGACGAGCAAGGCGAAGCCCGCCGCGTGGCTCTCCGGAAAGCCATATTCGCCGAAGCCCTTGATCTGCTCGAAG
>DASZIR010000048.1:0-2372 GCA_035948995.1 Paraburkholderia sp.
GTTCAGCGGCCGCTGGACGACAACTTTCTGGCCGCGCTCGAGACAGGAATGCCGGATTGCGCGGGCGTCGCGCTCGGATTTGACCGTTTGGTGGCGATTGCGCTGGGAGCGGATCGGCTGGCGGATGCCATGGCATTCACCATCGACAACGCGTGAGCGTCGCCTTGAGGTCGGGCGCTAGCCCTTGCCGCGCGACAAGTACTCGCCGGTGCGCGTATCGATGCGCAGTATTTCACCTTCGTTGATGAACAGCGGCACCCGCACCATGGCACCGGTTTCCAGCTTGGCCGGCTTCGAGCCTCCGGTCGCCGTATCGCCGCGCACACCCGGGTCGGTCTCGATGACCTTGAGCTCCATGTGCGCCGGCGGCGTGACCTGCAGCGGCACGCCGTTCCACAACGTGACCACGCAAATCGTGCCGTCCTTGAGCCACTGGGCGCCCTCCCCGACCGCCTGTTTGGAGGCGGTGAGCTGCTCGAAGGTATCGGGCACCATGAAGTGGAAGAAGTCGCCGTCGCTGTACAGATACTGCATGTCCGTATCGACCACGTCGGCAGCCTCAACCGTGTCTCCGGACTTCCAGGTACGTTCGATGGTGCGGCCCGTCTTCAGGTTGCGAACCCGGACTCGATTGAACGCCTGCCCTTTGCCGGGTTTGACCATCTCGTTCTCGACAATGGCATAAGGATCGCCGTCGATGAGAATCTTAAGGCCAGCCTTGAATTCGTTGGTGCTGTAATTAGCCATCGCAGGCCTCGAGTTGAAGGGCGCGTATCATAGCCGCAACCCGCCGCCGGTTGCCAGTGTTGACGCCTGTCCCAGAAACACCCTAACCCCGGTGTTACACTTTGCGACCGTAAAACGAGGATTTAGCGTAAGTGACCGAACTGGGGGCCGTTCCGATGATCGTCATGACGAGGTCGCAGGACCACGTCGAAGCGATCAACAGCACGCTGCGCAAGGCCGGCCATCCGGTGCATTGCACCTGGCTGCCCGATGCCCGGGACTTGGGCGATGCGCTGACGCAGATCAATCCCGAGATGCTGATCGCGTTCATCGACGAGCTGGGCATCGATCTCGCCTCGCTCATGAAGGTCAAGCAGCAGAATGCGCCGGAGATGCCGGTGCTGATCGCGCGCGACGGCGTCGATGAAGCGGCGATTGCCGAGGCGATGCGCCTCGGCTGTCAGGACGTCGTGACTCTCGGGAATCGCAGCCGCTTGCAGGCGGTCGTGACCCGGGAACTGCGCGCGTTCCGCTTGGAGCGAGCGCTGTCGACGACGCTGTCTTCGGCGCGCGAATATCGCGAGCAGCTGCAGAATTTTCTCGAGGGCTCGGCCGACGCCATCACGCATGTGCAGGAAGGCATCATCGTCGACGCCAATCGCGCCTGGCTCGAACTATTCGGCTACTCCGAAAACGACGCATTGAACGGCACGCCCCTGATGGATTTATTCGAGCAGGAAACCCACCCGGCGCTGAAGGGTGCGCTGGTCGCCTGCCTGCAAGGCAAGTGGAGCGGCCACACCCTGAAGGTGCAGGCGCTGTTGACGGACGGATCGACCTTGCCGCTCGAATTGACGCTGACGCGCGCCGACTTCGAAAACGAACCCGCGGTCCGCATCGCGATAGCGGCGGTGCGCAAGCAGGATCGCGATCTGGAAGTGCAGCTCGCGGACGCGGTGCAGAACGACGCCACCACGCAGTTTCTGCAGCAGCGCTATCTCATAGCCGCCGTGCGCGAACGCGTAATGCAGAGCATGAAGGGCGGCGTGCGCCTGTTTGCCCACCTGAAGCCCGATCGCTTCATCGATATTCAGCACGCCATCGGTGTGCTCGCCAGCGAGGATTTCATGGCGCAGCTCGCGGAACTGCTGCGCTCGCAACTCGCGAACACCGATGTATGCGGCCGATTCGCCGGCAACGGCTTCTTGGTCATGCTGGAGCGCGGTACCGCCAAGGATGTCGAGACCTGGGCCGAGAACGTCGTCAAGCGCGTCAATGAACATGTCTTCGTCAGCGAGGACAAGACCTTGTCGGCCACGGTCACCGTGGGATTGGGGCTGCTACCCGCCGCCAATCCGGATGTGGCTGCCGCCATTGCCGATGCCGTCAGCGCCACGCGCCGCGGGCGCGAACTCGGCGGCAACCAAATGTACATGGTGGACAAAGCCGACACCGACACACGGGTGCAGGCTTACGACAAAATATGGGTCAAGCACATCAAGAGCGCCCTGATGGAGAATCGATTCCGTCTGGTGCAGCTGCCGATCGCGAGCCTGTTGGGCGAGGACAAGGGCATGTTCGACGTGCTGGTGCGCATGCTGGACGAACAGGGCAATGAGGTGCTGCCGGCCGAGTTCATCGCGGCT
>DASZIR010000049.1:0-12526 GCA_035948995.1 Paraburkholderia sp.
CTATCTCGGCATCTTCGACGGGAACGCCTCCCTCATTGCGATGGCCGGCGAACGCATTCGCCTTGACGGGTTCACGGAAATCAGCGGTGTCTGCACGCACCCGGACCATCGGGGTAAAGGTTATGCCAATGTCCTTGTCGCCTCGCTCACGAAGCAGATCGTCGAACGCGGCGATACGGCTTTTCTTCACGTCAAGGACGGGAACAGCGGCGCCGCTAGCGTGTATGAAAAACTTGGATTCTCTGTGCGTGTCGTGCGAGACATCGCCGCATTGAAAAAGGTGGAAGAGATGCAGGCCTGAACTCGTCGAACGAAGTACCGCATGACCCAACACGATAGGTTTATCGGCGGCGTTGGGCGACGCGCTTCGGGCGGCGCCGAACTCGATGTGATCGAATGCTTCCCCGCGCGGCCGCTCGCGCGATCGGTGCGGGACGGAACATTCGCGGGCGACTGACGCCTTCCGGGCTGATTCCTGGGTGTTTCTCACTGTGACAGACCTGCTGCGTATCGACAGGAGCAGACCGAGCGCAGATTTGATAGAGTCTGTTCACATTTTCGTGTCGAATCCAGGCGAGGCAACGGCACGGAACGAAAGGACAACGGGAAAACATCATGGACCGCTTCGTGGCGATGAAAGTCTTTGCGCGCGTGGTCGAGGCCGGCAGTTTCGTCAAGGCGGCCGAGTCGCTGCAACTGCCGGTGCCGAGCGTCTCCCGGCTCGTTCAGGCGCTCGAAACGCATCTCGGCACCCGCCTCCTGAATCGAACGACGCGCAGTATCAGCATGTCCGAAGACGGCGAAATGTACTACCACCGCTGCCTGAGCGTGCTTGCCGAGGTCGACGACATGGAGAGCGAACTCTCGAATGCAAAGCTGAACCCGAAGGGCAAGCTCAAAGTGAACCTGCCCGCGGTGGTCGCGCGAACGACTGTCATTCCGGCGCTACCGGAATTCTTCGCGATGTATCCGGACATCGGGATCGAGATGGGTTTGACCGACCGGCAGGTCGATATCGTTGAGGAAGGCGTCGACTGCGTGATCCGCATAGGCGATCTCGAGGACTCGGGGCTCGTCGCGAGGCGCATCGGCAATATGGCGCGCGTCACGTGCGCCGCGCCTGCGTACCTCGAGAAGCACTGCGAGCCGAAGACGCCGGACGAGCTGCGCGATCACATCGGCGTCAATTACGTGTCGAGCAACACCGGGCGGGTGCGCCGCTGGGACTTCGTGATCGACGGTAAAACCGAGCTGATCGAGATGAAAGGCATGATCGCCGTCAACGATGTGGATGCCTACGTGACATGCGGGCTGCACGGACTGGGCATCGTGAAGGGTCCCCGCTATATACTCGGACCGTATGTGGCGACAGGCGCGCTGCGCGAAATCCTCGTCGACTATCCGTCGATGCCGCGGCCGATATCGATTCTCTATCCGCCGAACCGGCACCTGCCGCGCCGGATCCGCGTGTTCGCGGACTGGATTGCCGAGGTGTTCGCACGCGAACCGTTGATGCAGTTCCAGAACTGACACTACTCATCACCGTGATCGAAGCGCGCCGAACACGCGGAAGCACCCGGCGGACGTTCGCGGGGCAAGCGCATGCGAGACGCGCCGCAAGCAGGTGACTGCGATCCAATCTAATCGTGTGGCGTGAAGTCTGACCCGCCCGCACCTCACATGACAAGAAGCGCTTGTCAGTTGACGAACACGCCATTCGTCGATATTGTTCACCCCATGGCCGATTCAGAATTCATCCATCCGGGCGTGACCGTCAGGCAGAACTGCCTGGAGCGGTTCAATTTGACCGTCACCGAGGGTGCGCTGGTCTTGGGCGTCAGTCGTCAGGCTCTAACGAACCTGTTGAGCGGCAAGGCAGGCATCTCGCCGGAGATGGCGCTGCGGCTCGACAAGGCGTTCGGCGGCGGCGCCGAAACATGGTTGCAAAGGCAAGTGCTTCACGATCTCGCAAAGGCGCGCCTGCGGCTCGACGAACTCAACGTCGTACCGATGGTCTCTGCGCAACAGCCGGCGTTGTTCTAGACACCAGCACCTCGACGATCGGCAAGGTCCGCATTACCCGTAATACCCGTTAGACAACCGCATTGAACCCTCGAGCAATCAAGGGTTCGCATCGTCTCGCCCTTATTTTTTAGTGATCCTGATTTAATGATTCGAAATGCTTCGAAGGCCTCGTTGCGCCTTGTTGCCTTAAACCAGGCTACGACGCCCTTTCAATCCTCTACGATCCGCGAGTGAATATGTTGAGCAATCACCGCTTTTACGCATTTCTGACCGGTAGTTTCTGTGCAAGTTCTGGTGGGTGGATCAACTTCCTCGCGATTCTGAACATCGCGACCTATCGATTCGAAGCCACCCCATTCGATCTGGTGATCCTGAGTGCTGCATTGCTGGTGCCACCCATTCTGCTGACGAAGACCATCAGCCGCGTCTGCGGCCGTTATGCCAGTACGCGGGTCCTGGTCGTTGCGTTGGCGCTCACGCTTGTCACGACAGCAGGCCTGCTTTGGGTCGGCAATTTCGTCGCGTTTCTACTTGTGGTCGCGGCCAAGTCGGCGGCGCTCGGCTTTACCGATCCTTCCGAAACCCGTTACGTCACGACCTGCGTCGCCGAAGCGCAGCAAAGCCGGGCCTTCCGGCTTCTGGGTCTGGCGCAGAGCACGGCCAAGATCTGCGCGCCCGCTGCAGGCGGCATCGTCGCCGCATGGGCAGGCGACAATCACACGATGCTTGTGTCGCTCGTATTTATCGCGGCCGCGATCGTGTTGATGCTGGGGTCTGCATCGCGTGTCAAACAGGTTCCCGAAGCCCCGGCCGAAGACGCTGCGCCGCGCGCGACGTTCACCGGCGCCATCGCGCCCCTGTTGTTCTGTGTCGCCATTTCTTTTGCGCTGGGTGCAGCCGTCAACAACCAGTTTCCGCTGATGCTGAAGAACCAGGGCTTCGACAAGTCGGTGCTGGGCATCGTCGTCTCCTGTTCGGCGTTGGGCGGCGTGCTCGGCAGTCTGCTGCCGATGGGACAGAATGCGAAGCGAGCAGGCCTCGGCTCACTCCTCGCGCCTGCGTTCGTGACCTGCTGCGTGTTCATCGCGATTGGGGGGCTCTTTCGACTTCCGCTGCGTCCGGCTGAGCTTCTGCTCGCGATTGCGTTCTTTACGACCGGGCTCGCCGGCGCGCGCTTCAGGATCGAGTGCCGGCTGTTTATCGCCCGGCGCCTCGCGGATCAAGTCGCGAATGCCAGCGCCGCTCTCCAGTCCACCGGCATGCTGATGCAGTTCATCGCGCCGTGCCTCGGGGCGTTGCTGACAAGCGTGCTTTCGACGAGCGCAGTGTTTCTCATACTCGGCAGCGTCTCGGCGGTTGGTCTGGCAGCCGTAGCATTACGCTTTGGCAAGCACTGGCATGCGACGGCTGAACCGGTGGCCACGACCGTTCCTGACTAAGCGCTTGCAATGCCGCCAGGGGGTGGCCGGGGCGTGTGTCACCTCGCCGACGCGATTCGCCGATACGCGCTATGCTTTTCGCTCCACGCACCCAGTCTCCTCCTCTACCGCAGAGTCGATCATGCAATACCGCAAATTTGGCCGCACCGGTCTGACCGTTTCCCGTTTGTGCCTCGGCACGATGACCTTCGGCTTGCAGACCGAAGAGCGCGTTTCGCACGGCATTCTCGATAAGGCAGCCGATGCCGGCGTGAACTTCATCGATACCGCTGACGTCTATCCGCTCGGCGGCAGCGAGAATCTCGCCGGCCGTACGGAAGAAATCGTCGGCCGCTGGCTGAAAGGCAAGCGCGAGCGTTTTATCGTCGCGACCAAGGCAGTCGGCAAGGTCGGGCCGTCGCCATGGGACCAGGGCGCGTCGCGCAAGCATCTGCTCGATGCAATCGATACATCGCTGCGCCGCCTGGGCACAGACTACGTCGACCTGTACCAGTTGCACTCCGACGACCCCGAGACACCGCTCGACGAGACCCTCGAAGCGCTGGACATCATCGTGCGCGCCGGCAAGGCGCGCTATGTGGGCGTGTCGAATTTTCTGGCTTACCGTCTCGCACGTGCACTAGGGCGCGCCGATGTGCTGCGCGTGGCTCGCTTCGTTTCAGTACAGCCGCGCTACAACCTGCTGTTCCGGCAGATCGAGCGCGAACTGCTGCCGCTCGCCGGTGAGGAACACCTTGCGGTGATGCCGTATAACCCGCTTGCGGGCGGCCTGTTGACCGGCAAGCACAAGCACGACGCACAGCCTGCGGCGGGGCGCTTCACCGCGGCGGTAGGCAAGGCCGGTGCGATGTATCAGGAGCGCTACTGGCACAAGCGCGAATTCGAAACGATCGACAAGCTGCGCGCGATCGCGGCAGAGTCCGGTGCGTCGCTGACAAAGACGTCGCTCGCATGGGTGCTCGCCCATCCGCTGATCACGTCGGCGATCATCGGAGCAAGCAATCCCGATCAGCTAACCGATACGCTCAGCGCCGTGGACATGACGCTGGATGCCGAGCTCAAGGCTCAACTCGACGATGCGACCATCGAGTATCGTTGGGGCGATGCGGCGCGCTGAAGGTTGCGCGCGCATCGCGTAGGTTCCGATCACCTGAAGACACCCGTGCGCTGCGTAGCCTCCGGCAGTTGCCGGGTGTCGCGCCATGAGCGCGGATGCCAGAGCCTCGCGCCACCTTCGATGCCCGCATCATTCGACACGGTGGCGACATTCGCAGGCAACGTGAAGGTTAGCCGCGCGGCATTGCCCCCGCCAATCCACAACTTGTCGTAGTTCACCAGCGAAGCAAGAATGCCGATGACCTTCTCGACCCGGCGGTTCCAGCGCTTGTTGCCCGCCCTCATGCGCGCCGCGTCGCCGATGTATTCATCGTAAGCGCGGTTCTTGCTGACCGGATGATGCGCGAGCTCGAGGTGCGGCATCAGTTCGCCGTCGCGAAAGAGCGCTGTGCCCGCTCCCGTGCCGAGCGTCAGCACAAACTCGATGCCGTGCCCTTCGATCGCAGCAAAGCCTTGCATCTCGGCATCGTTGATCATGCGCACCGGCAGGCCGCCGAGCCGCGCGGCAAACGAATCGGCCAGCGGAATATCGTGCCACCCTACGTCACCGAAATGTGGCGCGGTCAGCACGCGATTATTGCGCACGACGCCCGGAAAGCCAATCGAGATGCGCGTGGGCGGATGCTGCGCAACCAGCGGTTCAACCAGCTTCACCAATGTGTCGACCAGTTGCTCAGGCGTGCATGGATGCGGCGTCGGTACGCGCAGCCGCTCGGTGAGCATCTTGCCGTGCGCATCGATGATGGCAGCCTTGAGCCCCGTGCCGCCTACGTCGATGGCCATGATCCGCTCCACACCTTTGGCGCCACCGTTGGCGGTGCTCTTCGTGCCCGGTTTGGTGCCGCGCTTGACAGTGGTTTTCGTCGCACCTTTGACAATGCTCTTGCGTGTCGCCACGTTGGCCCCCTGGTAGGTGGTTCAGGTTTTACTTCTTGCTGTCCGCGTCCTTTTGCCGAGGCCGCCATGCGTGTCCGTCGCGCGCGAGGAGTGCATCGGCTGCGGCCGGCCCCGAGCTGCCCGCCGGATACCCATGCACCGGCAGCAGATCGCCCTTCGGATGCAGCACATCGTCTACCGCCGCCCAACTCGTTTCAATGCTGTCGGCACGCTGAAACAGCGTCTCGTCGCCTAGCATGCAGTCGTATAGCAGCGTCTCATAGCCCACATTCGGACGTTCCGCGAAAAAATCGCCATAGTTGAACGCCGACTGCACGGGGCCCACCTGCATCACCGGCCCCGGCGTCTTGACGTTGAAATCGAAGCTCGTGCCGTGCGTCGGGTCGATCCGCAACGTGAGCACGTTTGGCGTCAACGCGTCGACCGGCGTGTCCCGAAACAGGCGGAACGGCACTGCCTTCAGTTGCACCGAAATCTCCGTGCAGCGCGCCGCGAGGCGCTTGCCGGTGCGCAGGTAGAACGGCACGCCGGCCCAGCGCCAGTTTTCGATGAACACGCGTGCGGCCGCATAGGTCTCCGTGCGGCTGTCTGGCGCGACATCCGGTTCTTTGCGATAGCCGGGACCTGCCGGCCCCTTCTCGTACTGCCCGAAGACGACGTCCTCCGGCGTCAACGGCTGGATGGCATCGAAGACGTCTGCCTTTTTGTCGCGCACCGCTTCGGCATCGAAGGAATTGGGCGGCTCCATGGCCACCATGCCGAGCAACTGGAACAGATGGTTGGGCACCATGTCGCGAAACGCGCCGGTCTGTTCGTAGAACTTGCCGCGCCCTTCGACACCGATCGTCTCCGCTGCGGTGATTTGCACGCACTCGAGATACTCGCGCCGCCAGACGGGTTCGAACAACGCGTTGGCAAAGCGCACCGCAAGAATGCTCTGCACGGTGTCCTTGCCGAGAAAATGATCGATGCGATAAACCTGCTCCTCTTTCGCGTAGGTCAGGATGTGCGCATTGAGATCGCGGGCCGAGGCGAGATCGGTGCCAAACGGCTTCTCGATCACGATACGGCGAAAACCTGCTGCACCCTCGCCTTCATTCAGCAGGCCCACTTTGCCGAGGCGTTCGACAATCGGCTTGAAGAAGCGCGAACTGACCGCGAGATAGAACACCACGTTGCCGCCCGGCGTGTTGTCGAGCCGCTGTTTCAGACTGGCGAAGGTCTCGTCGCTTTCGAACTCGCCCGCCACATATTCGAGGCGCGGGGCGAGCGAGCCCCACGCGTCATCATCGAGTTTGGCCGTGTGGAAGGTGCTTGCCTTGTCTGCAGCAAACTGCTGCAACGCTCTGAACAGATCGTCACGCCACGCGTTCGTTTCCCATTCACCGTGACTCACGCCGATGATCTTCATCTGCGCGTCGAGCAGACCGTCGACCGTCAGGTTATACAGCGCCGGCATCAGCAGGCGTTTGGTGAGATCGCCCCCCGCGCCGAAGATCACCAGCGTGCAAGGCGGAGCGGGATGCCTGCCTGCCGGACCCGGCGTCGTGGAGGAATGCGGGCCGGCGTCCAGTTTCGTACTGACCTTGGAGGCGGCTGAATCAGATCCGTTCGGGGTGGTCGACATGGGGTTCACTTAAATTAAGGAAGCCAATGGAGCGGACGTGGCAATACATCAAAGACCAGGCCCGTTGCCGCACAGTTCAAAAACACGCACGAATCGCCTGCTCGCAGGAATTCTGTATTGCTCCACGCGAACCGGCCGGCCCGCGGTCTATTGGGTCGCGAGCGCCGGCTCGACCTCGCCCGTCACCGGGACATTCCCCGCTTCGGCCATCACACGCGGTTGCAGCAATAACGCAACGAGCCCGCTCCAGCCGGTCTGATGCGATGCACCCACACCACGGCCATTGTCGCCATGAAAATACTCGTGGAACAGCACGAGATCGCGCGAACGCGGGTCCGCCTGCAGCAGCGGATAAGCGCCCATCACCGGGCGCTCGCCATTGCGGTCCTTGAGAAACAGTGTGGTCGCGCGCCGCGCGAGCCGGTCGCCAATTTCGCTCAGCGAGAACTTCTGACCGGAGCCGGTCGGAAACTCGACGCGGAAATCGTCGCCGTAATAGCGGTGAAATTCGTACAGCGATTCGATCAGCAGATAGTTGACGGGCATCCACACCGGCCCGCGCCAGTTCGAATTGCCGCCGAACACGCGCGAATCCGATTCGGCCGGCAAATACTTCACGCAAAAGCTGTCGCCGTTATGCCTGAACACAAACGGCTCGTCGCGATGCACGCGCGACAATGCACGCACACCATGATCGGAAAGAAATTCTGACTCATCGAGTGCGCGGCGCAGCAACGCCTTCATCCGATGCCCGCGCAGCAGCGACAGCAGCAGGTTGTTGCCTTTGCCCGGTTCGTTCCAGCGCGATACGAGCTTGGCCAGATCGGGGCGGTGCTCGAGGAACCACACCAGCCGGTCGCGCAATCCCGGTAGCCCGCCATGCAGGCGCTCTTCAAGCACGTGCACCGCAAAGAACGGAATCAGGCCGACAATCGAGCGCACCCGCATCGGCTCGCTGGTGCCGTCGGGCAGCCTCAGCTTGTCGTAGAAGAATTCGTCTGCGCTATCCCAGAGGCCCGTGTCGCAGCCGTCGTCGCAACTGACGGCCTCGGCGATATACAGGAAGTGCTCGAAGAACTTGACGCCGATATCGACGAACACGTGATTGGCAAAAGCGAGTTCGAGCGCAATGCGCATCAGATCGAGCGCATAAGCTGCCATCCATGCGGTCCCGTCGGCCTGATCGATATGGCCGCCGGTAGGCAGCGGCGACGAACGGTCGAAGATGCCGACGTTGTCGAGCCCAAGAAAGCCGCCCTGGAAGATGTTGTGGCCGTCGGCGTCCTTACGGTTCACCCACCACGAAAAATTCAGCAACAGCTTGTGGAACACCAGTTCGAGGAAATCGCGATCGCCTTTGCCGGTCAGCGCGCGGTCGATTTCGTAGACCCGCCAGGCGGCCCACGCATGCACCGGCGGATTCGCGTCGCTGAACGCCCACTCATAGGCCGGCAACTGACCGTTGGGATGCTGATAGCGGTCCTTGACCAGCAACAGCAACTGACGCTTGGCGAATTCCGGATCGATCAGCGCAAACGCCGCCGCATGAAAGGCCAGATCCCACGACGCATACCACGGGTATTCCCACTTGTCGGGCATCGATACGATGTCCGCGTTGCACAGATGACGCCAGTCGACGTTCCGGCCGCGTTTGCGGCTTGTGGGCGGCACGGGCTGTGCCGGGTCGCCGTCCATCCAGCGTTGAACGTCGAACTGGTAATACTGCTTCGACCACAGCATGCCGGCGAGCGCCTGACGCTGCACAAGTCGTGCGTCGGGGTCGCGCATGTCGTGCTGCAACGCCGCATAAAACGCGTCGGCTTCTGCGAGGCGACGGGCGAACAGCGCGTCGGCATCGAGCGGCACCTCGTCCGGCGCGGACTCCGGGTGCCAGCGCAGATAGATCACGGCGCGGCCATGGGGCGCAAGTTCGAGCGGCGCATGCGCAGCGGCCTTGCTGCCCGCGTCGTAGCGCACGGCCTGAGCGTCACCGTGTACGAGGTAATCGTTAAAGCCGTCCTTGAACGGGCCGGCGCCGTCCATGCCAAAGAGACGTTTGACGTTGGTGTCGTTCTCGCAAAAGAGCCATGTAAGCGCTGGCGTATCTTTCGACCACGCGGTGACGACGATCGGGTCGTGGCCGTGCTGGTGTCCCACCAGATGCGTTTCGCCATGCGCTGTTTGCTTCTTGAGCGAAGGCCGGTCCTTAATCCCCTTCCACGACCACGTATTGCGCGCCCAGATCTGCGGCAGCACGTCGAGCGACGCAGCCTGATCCGCGCGATTTTCGATGGTCACGCGCATCACGATATCGTCGGGGGTGTGCTTCGCATACTCGACCTGCACGTCGAAATAGCGCCCGTCATCGAATACGCCAGTGTCGAGGACTTCGTATTCGGGCACGTCGGCGCCGCGCCGCGCGTTTTCCTGGATCAGATCGTCGTACGGATATGCCGCTTGCGGGTACTTGTACAGCATCCGCATATACGAGTGAGTGGGCGTGCCGTCGAGGTAGAAATACAGCTCCTTGACGTCTTCGCCGTGATTGCCCTGCGCGTTGGTGAGGCCGAACAGGCGCTCCTTGAGGATGGCGTCCTTGCGGTTCCAGAGTGCCAGCGATACGCACCAGCTGAGCTTGTCGTCGCCGAATCCGGCGATACCGTCCTCGCCCCAGCGATACGCGCGGCTGCGCGCATGATCGTGTGGAAAGTAGTCCCAGGCGGTGCCGTTCGGACTGTAGTCCTCGCGCACGGTGCCCCACTGGCGCTCGCTCAAATAGGGGCCCCAGCGCTGCCAGTGAGCACACTCGCCGGAATGCAGGCGGGCGCCTTCGAGGGTGGCGAGCAGATTGGCAGCACGCAGCGGCGGCATGGAGAGGTCCCTTGCTTCGAGCTTGGCGGTGGGACTCACATCCTAGCGCTTTTTGGGCGGGGCCGCGATGGTGGGCTGCAGGCGAACGGGGCGGTGACCGCTATCGGCCATCCTTGTCGGGCCGGTGGCAGGGTGGCTGGCGAGGGACACCTATCTCAGCGCTGAGGTCCCGGAGAGCTTTAGGCCGGCGGAATGACAAGCTGGTTGATCGAGCGGTAGTCGCTGATTGCCAGCGTTCTAAGCACTCCAGAATCTCCGCTTATTTCTGTGGACGGTCAAACGGCCATATGTACTGCAGGAGACTTCGGGTATTGCCAAAAAAATTCAAAGCCAGCAACAGAGCCGCTACTGCCTACCCATTGGCCAGCATCCGCTTCACCCGCAACATCTCCCCCAACGACCAGGCCTGAAACGGAGTACCACCTGGCGTGTGCGGCGCATCGCCGTCGGCGACTTCGGAAACGTGATCGAGACCCGCGTGATCCAGATGCTCCACAAGCGGCGCGAGAAAACGCGTGCGAGCCTGTGCGCGCGCTCCAGCATCCGGTTGATGCACCCGCAACCATGCTTCAACGAAAGGCCCGATCAGCCACGGCCACACGGTCCCCTGATGATAGGCACCGTCGCGCTCCACCTGAGCGCCCGCGTAGCGGCCGCGATAAGCGGGATCGGAGGGCGCCAACGTACGCAGTCCGAGCGGCGTCAACAAGTGCGTCCCGACCTGATCGACCACCGCACGCGCCGCCACGCCTTCGAGCAACGGAAACGGCAAGCCGCCCACCGCGAAAATCTGATTCGGCCGGATCGAACGATCCACCGTACCCGGCACATGATCCACGTCGACGTTGTCAAAGAGCGCACCGCTCGCCGGATCGATGAACCGCCCGGCAAACGCCTGCGACGCGCGCGCCGCAGGCGCCTGCCATTGCGGACTCCACGCTGCCGCTATGCGCAGCGCATTGATCCAGAGCGCCTGCACTTCGACAGGCTTGCCGATACGCGGCGTCACCACCCAGTCGCCGACCTTCGCATCCATCCACGTGAGCTGCACGCCCGGCACGCCGGCGCGCAGCAGACCGTCATCGTCAGCGCGGATACCAAACCGTGTGCCACGTGTGTAGCCGGCGAGGATCGCTTCGACGGCCTGCTGCAAGCGGCTGCGGGTGGCGTCGCACGCCTGCTCGGCCGCGAGATAGTCGTGCACCGCGACGACGAACCACAATGACGCGTCGACAGCGTTGTACTCCGGCGTGCTCCCATAGTCAGGGAAGCGGTTCGGCAGCATGCCTTCCGAGAGCGTATTGGCCCATTCGAGCAGAATCGACTCCGCTGCCTCATGACGCCCCGACGCTAACAGCAAGCCTCGCATTGCGATGAATGTGTCGCGCCCCCAATCGGTGAACCACGGAAACCCGGCGACAAGGGTGCGGCCCGCGTCGCGTGCTACCAGATACGCATCCGCAGAGCGATGCAGGCGCGAAGCGAAGGCGCTGCGGCGCGTATGTTCGGCGTCGGCCAGCGTCTGGGCGCGCTCGCTAGCCGGCACTATGTCCAGCCCGGCGCCTGCGCGCAGGATCATTAACGCCTCTTTATCGGCTAGCTCGAAGGTGAACACGCCAGGTGTCGCGAGATCCTCGCTGAAATCGAGCCCGCGGTCGCGCTCGCGCACGTAGCAGAAGTTTCGATACCAGTCGGGTGCATGTTTGTACGTGCCGTTGGTTGACGCATGGATCGCCGGCAGATCGCCGTAGGGTTGCCATGTCACCCGCGCGTAATCATCGTCAACGTCGGCATTGAAGTTGAACGCCGGGTTTTCATGGTGCAGCGCATGATAGTCGCGGCCCGAGATCAGCGGCCGTACATTCAGTGTGCAATTGCCCGATGTTGCATCGCTCTCACTGCCTCGCTCGAGGCGCCAACGCAGCACCGTTTCGCACGTCGCCTTCGCAACAAAAAGCTCGGCGGTCAGCACCGTATGCTCATTGAATCGAAAGCGCCACGTCGGCCAAGGCGTGGTATCGAAGCCCAGCAGGTTCGCGGAAATGTCGGGATACACCACGTCGGGCACGTAGCACTGCATTGTCAGCGGGTAGCGCTGACCGTTCGCGTCAAGCCACGCCTCGATGCCGTTGACAAGCACCACGCGGCCGCCCGGCGCACGCGTCGCGGTCAGCAGTAGCGCGTGATAGCGGCGCGTGCGCGCGGTGCCTGCCGTACCCGACGCGAAGCCGCCGAAGCCATCGGCTTCCAGCCATTCGTCATCCAGTCGGGCGGGATCGAAAGGCTTTTCGATGCGTGTCATCCGAATGCGCGGGAAACCTCGTCGTTCACGGCGAGGAGGGATAGCGCGCCGTGCGAAGCACGGCCTTTGCCCGCTTGTCCTTTGTCAATGCTATCCGTGGGTTGAAGGAAATAGCCGTATCCGTCGTTGCGCTGAAGAACACGGCAGTGCCGATGGCTGACGCCCTGCACGACACTGGAACCGGTCTGGATGTTGAAGCTGCCGGTGGCGCGAACCGCAACGCGGCCGACGTGGATGCCGGCCTTTTTG
>DASZIR010000050.1:0-5981 GCA_035948995.1 Paraburkholderia sp.
CGCAACCCGCGACACCCGGCGCTCAGGGCGCATACGACGACGCCATGCCGCTTTCAAGGCCATGATCGAGGGTCGTACGGATGATCGACAAACCGCGCGTGAGCGCTTCGCAGGAAGGCGCACCGGTCATGCAGATGCGGATCGCGTGCGGCGCGGCGTTCCGGCCGATCACGAAGCTGTCCGCGGTCTTGACGAGCACGCCCTCGTGCCGCAGCGCCGCCGCAAACTCCGCCGCACGCCACGGTTCGGGCAGCGGCAGCCACAGGTGCGAACTGGTTGCAGCATGGCGGTAAGCCACGCCCTTCAGGATCTCACGCGCCACCTCGTGCTGCGTCTGGATGTGCGCGCGCTGCAAGCCGTTCAGGCGCTCCATCTCGCCGTTCTCGATCCAGCGCGAGACGACCTCGGCCATCAACGGCGCGGTCATCCAGCAATCGCTGCGAATCACCGCGGCGATCTTCGAGCACCACGCGGGCGGCGCCTGCAGATAGCCGACCCGCAGGCCCGGCGCAACCGACTTCGATAGGCCCGCAATCAGAAACGACTGATCGGGCAAGCGCGTGGCGAGCGGCTCGGGCGGCGCGTCGAGCAGCATGGCCGGCACGAGATCCTCGATCAGCAAGACGCTGTGGCGCTGCAGGATGGCGGCCACGGCATCGCGCCGCTCGTTGGACATCGTCGCCGTGGTCGGATTGTGAATGGTCGGCACGCAAAAGATGGCGCGCGGTTGGAGCGACTTGCACGCCAGCTCAAGCGCGGCGGGTACGAGCCCCTCGGCATCGATCTCGACGCCGACCAGATGCAGCCGCAGTTGCCGCGCCAGCGCAATGATGCCGGGATAACTGACAACTTCGGCCAGCACGGTGTCACCGGGCCGCGCGACCGCACGCAGCACCGACGCCAGCGCATGCTGCGCTCCTTGCGTGACGAGCACCCGCGACGCGCTCGCCGGACTGCCGGCACGCCCGAGCCAGGCCGCGCCCGCCAGCCGATGGCGCATCGAGCCGGCTTCCGGTGCGTATTGCAGCAGCTCGGCGGTCAGCCGTTCGTCATTGGCGATCTCATGCAGTGTGGCCGACAACGCGGCGGCCTCGCCAGTGGATTGCGGCACGTTCTGGCCGAGGTCGATCAGCGCCGGTGCCGGCGGCATGCCGGGGCGCGCCGCGCCGTGCGAAGCGCCCGACGGCATCTCCCGCGCGCGGGCCTGCGCCACATACGTGCCGTCACCCACCCGCGCGTTTGCAAGCCCCTGGCGCTCCAGTTCGGCATACGCACGGCTGATGGTGCCGGTCGTGACGTGCAACTCGCTCGCCAGCGACCGGTGCGGCGGCAGCTTTTCGCCCGCCGGCAACTGGCCGTTGAGAATCGCCTGCGCGAACGCACGCGCAATGACCTGGTATTTCGGATCGCTGCCCGCCTCGATCCTGGGCAGCCACGCGTTCATCGCCATGATGCGACGGTCTCCTTCTCGGTGGCATTGATGCCATGGGTGTCATTGACATCATACGCAGCCATTGTCCGAAAATTGCATGCAGTCATTTACTTTAATTGAAGCGATTGAGTTGCTCGTTTAGGCTCCATAGCATGACGTCATTCCCAATTCAATTGTGCCGCCTCGATGCGGCACTGCGGCATCCACCCAGGAGCGCCCTAATGAGCCGTGAGACACCTCGCATCAGCCGGATCGAAATCACGCATCACCAGCTCGATCTCGATCCGCCGTTTCCGGCTTCGTGGGACAGCCAGCCGCGCCGCAAATTTCCCGCCACCATCGTGCGGGTCCACGACGATGCGGGCCACGTCGGCATTGGCTCCGGCGATGCGATGTACGGCTTCGCCGACTTCCAGCACCTGTTCGTCGGCACCGACCCGCTCGATCTCGCACGCCATAGCGCCGTGCTCGACAACATCGGCTTTCACGCCGGCCGCCCGTGGCCGCTCGATATCGCGCTGTGGGACCTGGCCGGCAAGATTCGCGGCGCACCGTGCTGGAAGATGATGGGCGGGCGCAGCAACCGGATCCGCGCCTACGCGTCAAGCGGCGTGCACCGGCATCCGGACGAGATGGCGAAGATGGCGCTGCAGGTCGCGGCCCACGGCTTTCCGGCGCTGAAGATCCGCTTCGGGCGCCCGAGTCTCGCCGACGATTTCACTGCGCTCGCCGCAGTGCGCGACGCCGTGGGCAGCCGGCTCGAACTGATGGTGGACTGCAATCAGGGCTGGCGCATGCCATGGGACACGGCCGCACCGTGGAGCGTCGGCGAGGCGCTCGAAGTCGCCCGCGAACTCGAAAAGCAGGACGTCTACTGGATGGAAGAGCCGCTGCATCGCGGCGACTACGACGGCTACGCGGCCCTGCGGCGCGCCACCACGCTGCGCATCGCCGGCGGGGAGATGACGCGCGAGCGCTATGAGTTCGATCAGTTGCTGGCAGGCGATTGTCTCGACGTGTTTCAGCCCGACGTCGCCTGCTCGCTCGGCATGGAAGGCCTGCGCAAGCTCGCGCAGGCGGTCGAAGCGCGCGGCAAGGTGTTCACGCCGCACACGTGGGGCAACGGCATTGGTCTCGCGGCCAATCTGCATCTCACCGCCGGCGCCGCGTCCGCGCCCTTTATCGAGTTTCCCTATGACCCGCCGGAATGGTCGATCGAGCGGCGCGACTTCATGCTGAAGCAGCCGATCGACGTCGACAACCAAGGCTGGCTCACGCTGTCCGACGAGCCAGGCCTCGGTCTCGCGATCGACGAAGCCGCCCTCGCCGCAACCCAGAGTTCTCGCAGTACGTACGCCTGACGCCTCTGCTGAGGCATGCACTAAAGCCAATAACGCAACCATGTTGCATGGGACCGGAGTAAGTGCTGTGCGCGAACTCCGGTCGACAAAGGAGACAGACAATGCAGATCAAACCCCTGATGCGCGCAGCCTGTGTGGCGCTGGCAGCGAGCGCCTTATGGCCGGCTGCCGCGCACGCCGGTACCTGGTGTTCGAGCGGCAAGCCGGTGCGCTTTGCCGGCGTCACGTGGGAAAGCGGTTCATTCACCACGGAAGTGCTGCGCTATATCACCGAGAAGGGCTACGGCTGCAAGACCGACACCGTACCCGGCAGCACCGCCGCCACCGAAACGGCCCTCGCGCGCAACGACCTGCAGGTCTGGGGCGAACAATGGACGGGCCGCTCGGAGATCATCGCCAAAGGCGTCGCGGACGGTCAGGTCAAGCTGATCGGCGACACGCTGCCGAACGGCACCAACGAAGGCTGGTACGTGCCGGAATACGTGGTCAAGGGCGACCCCGCGCGCGGTATCAAGCCCGCTGCGCCGAACCTGACATCAGTCGCGGACCTGCCGAAATACAAAGACCTCTTTGAGGATGACGAAGAACCGGGCAAGGGCCGCTTCCTGAACTGCCCGGCGGGATGGGACTGCGAACGCGTGAACTCGCGTCTCCTTAAGGTGCTCAAGCTCGACGACAGCTACACCAACTTCCGTCCCGGCACGGGCGCGGCACTCGACGCGGCGATCTCGTCCGCCTATCAACGCGGCAAGCCGATTCTGTTCTACTACTGGGAACCGGCTGCGCTAATGGCAAAGTACAAGTTCGTGCAACTGAAGATGCCGCCGTTCGATCAGAAATGCTGGGAGACGTTGCGCGACGACAAAAGCACGTCGCAATGCGCGTCGTCTTACCTGGTGTCGCATCTGAAGGTTGGCGTGTCGACCCCGTTCTATCAGGCCGAACCTGAACTGATGGCGGCGTATGGCAAAGTCAGCTTCCCGATGGACTTCCTGAACAAGACCATCCTCGAGATGACCAGCAAGAAGATCGACGGTCAGACGATGGCCAAGCAGTTCCTCCACGACCATCCGGAAATGTGGAAGCCGTGGGTCTCGAACGACGTCGCACAGAAGGTGCAGGCCTCGCTCGCGGGCGCCTGAGCGGCGGCGACGTCACGACGCTTTGCGCTGAACGGATAGTGCCGCGCTGGCTGGCGCCGCGCGCTGTCCGTTCACGTGCATGGGAGGTTTGATCATGAATTCGTTTTTCCTGCATCTGTCGATTGCCGACTGGGTGAACGACGCCGTCAATTCGTTCGTCACGCAGTATGGCGACAGCTTCCACAACTTCAGCACGGCCCTGTTGCGCTATGTGCTCGTGCCGCTCGAGGGCGCGCTGCGCGCCCTGCCGCCGTGGCTGATCCTGCTCGTGGTCGGCGCGATCACGTGGAACGCCACGCGGCGTCTGGGCATCGCCGGCTTCTTCGTGCTGCTGCTCTACGCGATCGGCTGCTTTGGCCTGTGGGACAAGCTCATGCAGACGCTCGCGCTGATGCTGGTGGCCACCGTGCTCTCGGTCGCGCTCGGCGTGCCGCTTGGCATCTTCACCTCGCGCAGCGCCTGGCTGCGGCGCGTGCTGCTGCCGGTGCTCGACATCATGCAGACCCTGCCGAGCTTCGTGTACCTGATCCCGGTGCTGATGCTGTTCGGGCTCGGCAAGGTTCCGGCGATTCTCGCCACCATCATCTACGCGCTGCCGCCGCTGATCCGCCTCACCGATCTCGGTATCCGCCACGTGGATGCGGATGTGGTCGAAGCGGCCCGTGCCTTCGGCACCACCCGCTGGCAGTTGCTGGTCAACGTGCAGTTGCCGCTCGCGCGGCCCAGCATCATGGCCGGCATCAACCAGACGACCATGATGGCGCTGTCGATGGTGGTGATCGCCTCGATGATCGGCTCGCGCGGGCTCGGTGAGGATGTGCTCGCCGGCATCCAGACGCTCGATGTCGGCAAGGGTACGCAGGCGGGGATTGCGATCGTGATCCTGGCGATCGTGATCGACCGCATCAGCCAGGGCTATGGGCAGGACCGTCGCACGCGGCGCCTGCTGGCGCTGCGCAGGAAGGCGAAGGCGGTTTCGCGCGTGCCGTACAAGGTCGCGGCAACTGAAGCGGGCGCGGACCAATCCGCTACCGGCCACGCCAGCCAGGGCGGCGTGGAAACAGGCGGGCTCGAAACCCGCCCGGCGAAGTAACCTGGAGAGCGGCAACCATCTTGCATGGGATCGGAGCAAGTGCCCTGCATGGGACCAGAGTTGCGCGCTAAAGCGCGAACCCTGGTCGACAGCTGAAGCGCTAACTCCGATCGACAGGAGAACGACATGGCAGCAATCGAAGTGAAACATGTGTACAAGCTCTTCGGCCCCGAGACCGGTCACGCGCGCGTGCTCGACCTGCTGCGCAGCGGCAAGGGCAAGGCCGAGGTGCTCGCGCAGACCGGCTGCAACGTCGGCCTGAACGACGTGAGCCTGCACATCGGCTCGGGCGAGATCTTCGTGATCATGGGGCTCTCGGGCTCGGGCAAGTCGACGCTCGTGCGGCACTTCAACCGGCTGATCGAGCCGACCGCGGGCGAGATCGTGATCGACGGCTCGGACGTCATCAAGCTCAATGCGCAGGGTCTGCGCGAGTTGCGCCGCTACAAGGTCAGCATGGTGTTCCAGAACTTCGGGCTGCTGCCGCACCAGAGCGTGCTCGACAACACCGCGTACGCGCTGCGCACGCGCGGCGAAGGCAAGGCCGAAGCGAATGAAAAGGCCCGCATGTGGCTCGGCAAGGTGGGGCTCGACGGTTACGGCGAGCACTATCCGGACGAACTGTCGGGCGGCATGCGCCAGCGTGTGGGCCTCGCCCGGGCGCTCGCCGCCGATACCGACGTGCTGCTGATGGACGAGGCGTTCTCCGCGCTCGATCCGCTGATCCGCACCGAAATGCAGGACCAGCTGCTGCAGCTGCAGGCGACGCTGAACAAGACGATCGTGTTCATCACGCACGATCTGGATGAGGCGCTGCGCATCGGCAACCGCATCGCGATCCTGCGCGACGGCACGCTGGTGCAGGAAGGCACACCCAACGAGATCCTCACGCGCCCGGCGGATGATTATGTGCGGCGCTTTGTGGAGCGGCGCGCGGCGGTGCAGTAAGGTGC
>DASZIR010000051.1:0-66344 GCA_035948995.1 Paraburkholderia sp.
GCCGAAAGGTATCGCAGGTTTGCGAATAAGAGAGTGGACGTGCAGCGCGTGCGGATCGGTGCACGATCGCAATACCAATGCGGCGCGGAACATTCTCCGATGCGGACTTGCATCGCTTGCAGAAGGAATCACCGGGGTTTAACCCGGTGAGGAAGTCAAATGGGCGCGCTAGCAGATCTCTTTTTTCAAAGCCACAGCCGCAAACCGCAATGTGCTTAAAAGACCTCCTCGCAAACGATTGCTAAGGAATTGGAAAGGAAAAATCCCAATAATTACGATTTGGGGTTAATCCGATATAAGGCTTGCATCTTTTCCGGCCGATATGCCTGATGCAGTGTCAGTGATGCGCAAGGGCGGCGACCGTCAGATCGTCTCCAGGGAGGCGCTTCTCTGGCACGGCTCATTGATACATAACCTGAGAGAAGGTACGACCGGGCCTCCGCCACCAAGAGCGGAGGCGCCGGCGCGTTTTGTTTTTTTCACGTTCCTTCAACGAGGAGAACGAAGTGGAACATTCGACGCCCGAGCGGCACCTTGATGCTGATCGACCTGGCCACTTTGTGCGAGCCGGCTGCGACCGAGGCTGCTGAGGCCTGAGCGGCGACGCGCAAGGCTTGCGCTGCCGCCTCGAGATTGCGGTGTGCGGGCATCGGGTCGGCATGGCCGCTGCCGGGCCGGCCTGACTCCGCGCGAGTCAGGCGATCACTGCGCTTCCGCGGGCGTCTGCGCCACGGTGGCCACACCGCAGAACCAGTCGCCATTGCGCGGTGCATATTGCCAGCGCGTGCTCTGGTTCAGGACGGTCGGACACTGCTCATGCCAGGTGATGCCAGGGTCGGCCGCAGTGCATTGGCGCGCGACCGTCGTCGCCTCGTCCTGTGCGTGCGCGAGCACGCTTCGCGCGGCGCCGGTGGCCGGCGTACCAGGTGTAGCGGTATCGCGTGGTGTGCCGCGTACGGCAGGCGCAGTCTCATCAGGCTGGTCCGCCGGCAGGCTGGCCAGCAAGCGCTGCAATTCCTCGATGCGACCCATGTACCAGGTTCTCAGGCAGGTCTCATCCTTGCAGTTGGCTTCGCGCCATGCCCACTTGCTGTCGCTGTCGGCGCGAAACGTTCGCGGATGGGTAACGCTGCGGCGTGCCTGCCAGTACAGCTTGCCGAGCAGGTCGTCGAGCTTCGACAGGTCGGCGGTATGGCAGATCAGCTGTTCCGTGATCGAGCGGCCTTTGTTGCAATCGAAACTGGTCGCATGCGCTGACGGAAGATTGAGCATCAAGCTGGCGAAAATGGCGGTTCGGAGGATCTTCATGGCGGTCCGGGCAAAACAGCGGTTCGGTCGTGCAACGAATGATCGGCTGAGTTGGAATCGGGCAGGCCGGAAAAACAGGACCACTTCCTGATCTGCTTACCGGATGTTCCGTGCGGGTAAGATTTGTGCCGCGTGCGGATGCGGGGCCGACCGCCTGCGGCCCTGCTCGGGATGCGGTACGCTAGCTCCCGCAGCGACGATCGAAACGCACCGGAAACGAAACACGCACCGCCCGCGGGAGGCAGCCATGCGACGCCAGTTCGTGCAGTGCCTGTATGCCGGTTTGACCAGTCTGCTGATCGTACCCACCGCTGCGTTCGCGCAGACTCAGGCCTTCACCAACAGCTCGCTGAACCTGCGTGCCGGCCCTGCGCGCGACTATCCGGTGGTGTCGCAATTGCCCCCCGGCGTGCCCGTCACCGTGATGGGCTGCATCGCCGGTTACACGTGGTGCGACGTGGCGCTACCCAACCTGCGCGGCTGGGTTTACGCTGGACGTCTGAGCTACCCCTATCAAGGCAATCGTGTCCCCGTGCTGAACTATGGAACCGTGATCGGCTTGCCGGTCCTCACGTTCTCGATCGGCACTTATTGGGGCAACTATTACCGCGGCCGGCCGTGGTATCGCGATCAGGCGCGCTGGGCCCATCGTCCGCCGCCGCGGCCGGCACCGGGTCGCCCTCCGGCGGCGCGTCCGCCGGGTCCGCAGCCGGGCGGCCATGGCGCGCGGCCGCCGGGCAATGCGGGTGGCCGTCCTCCGGGCGGACAGCCTCCGGGCGCAGGCGGACGGCCGCCAGGCGGGCAGCGTCCCGGTGGCTCGGGCGGCGGGGGCGGAGGCAAGCCGGGTGGGAATAAGGACGGGAATAAGGGCGGGAATAAGGGCAATCAGGGCGGTGATCAAGGCGAGCCGCCGCGGAATTGAATCCGTGGGTAACGATGCCTGCGGCGACGCCCGTTAGAACGTCCGGCAGGCACAGGCTGTTGCAAACCGGCCTCCGACCATGCCAGGCAAGGTTTGCAAGCATTCGTGGCATTCGATCTCACCGGAGACAGGCACGATGGCATTGGGTGAACACAAGACTTGTGGTGCGTCGGCGGTCGGACTGGCGACCGTGGCCGCCGATGGCACCATCCTCGATAGCTGGTTTCCCGAGCCGGAACTGGCCGAGGATCCTGTCGTGGGTGGCACGCTGCGTCTGTCGCACGACGAAGTTTCGCGGGCAATCGGCGACACCGCGGCGAACTGCGTCGGCTCCGACGAACGCCGGGGCGTGGAGGTCGTCGGCGTGCGCACCGGCATTGCGTCGCTCGCGGACGCGCCGCTCGACGCCCACGATGTGTATCTGCGTCTGCATCTGCTCAGCCACCGGTTGATCAAGCCCCACGAAGCCAATCTGAGCGGCCTGTTCGGGCTGCTTGCGAACGTTGCGTGGACGTCGTTCGGCCCGTGCGCGGTGGATTCCGTCGCCCAGGTCCGCCTGAAGGCGCGCGCCGCCCGCATGCCTTTCGAAGTCGTCAGCATCGACAAATTCCCGCGCATGACCGACTACGTCGTGCCGTCCGGGGTGCGCATCGCCAATGTGGATCGCGTCAGGCTCGGCGCCTACCTCGCGCCGGGCACCACGGTGATGCACGAAGGCTTCTGCAATTTCAACGCAGGCACGCTGGGCACCTCGATGGTCGAGGGACGCATCAGTTCAGGGGTGGTGGTCGACGATCACAGCGATATCGGCGGCGGCGCGTCGATCATGGGCACGCTGTCGGGCGGCGGCACGCAGGTGGTGTCGGTGGGCAAGCGCTGCCTGCTGGGCGCCAATGCGGGGATCGGCATTTCACTCGGCGACGATTGCGTCGTCGAAGCGGGTTGCTACGTCACCGCGGGCACGCGCGTGAGCTTGCCGGATGGCTCGGTGGCGAAGGCGGCTACGCTGTCGGGGCAGCCGGGCTGGCTGTTCCGGCGCAACTCGCAGACGGGTGCGGTCGAGGCGATCGCCCGGAGCAAAACGTGGGGACAACTGAATCCGGACTTGCACACGCACAACTAGCGGATCAGCGCAGGGATGCCTGGTTGTGGAACAGGCAGGAGAGGGGCACAAGCGGGTGATGAACGGATAAGCAACGGGATAAGCAGCAAAACAGCAGCAGAAAAGCAGATGCCTAAAACCGGGCGGATTGCCACACAAAAGCCTGCGCGCAAGAGATAGGCTATGCGGATTGGGTCAATTCATGCGCCCTGGCGTAAACCCTAGTGCGCTGACGGTCCAAACCTGCCGATGTCGGGATGGGGGGCTCAGATATGACTTGCCAGGTGACACCACGTGACACGGTTGGAGCAGAGTCTGACAGCGCCCGCTATCCGTCGGGCCTGGCGGAACAGGTGCTGGCGTCCGAGCGCAGTGTCCTGCGGCTGATTACGCGCAACACGCCTTTGCCGGAATTGCTCGACGAAGTGTGCCGCCGCGCGGAAGCCTTGCTCGGCGAGGGCGCGTGTTGCACGATCCTGCTGCTCGACCCGGACGGCGTGCACGCGCGGGCAGGCGGCGCGCCATCCTTGCCGGCGTCCTACACCGCTGCACTCGACGGCGCGGCCATCGGCCCGCAAGTGGGCTCGTGCGGCACGGCGATGTATATGCGGCGGCTGGTGGTGGTCGAGGACATCGAGACCGATCCGCTGTGGGCGGACTTCAAGCATCTGGCCTTGCCCATTGGTTTGCGCGCATGCTGGTCGATTCCCTTCGAGAACGACGTGGGTACGGTGCTCGGTGCCTTCGCCGTGTATTACCGCACGCCGCGCCGCCCGAGTCTCGAAGAGGAGGCCGTACTGCGCGACATCGGCCGCAGCGTCGGCCTCGCGGTGCATCAGGACGCCATGGCGCAACGCCTCGCGCAAAGCGAGGAGCATCACCGTCTGGTCGTCAATCACCTCAATGAAGGGATCGTGGTGCAATCGCGCAGCGGCGAGGTGCTCGCCTGCAATCCGAGCGCACTGGGCATGCTGCATGCAACGCCGGACCTCGTCGGCCGCGATATCTCGAGCGTGATGGTGCGCGCCTTCCACGAAGACGGCTCGCCGCTTGCCCACGCCGACCATCCGACCGTGCGTGTGCTGGCGACGGGCAAAGCACTACTCGGCCTGACCATCGGGCTGGAACTGAAGGATGGCGAGGTGATCTGGATTACAGAGAACGTGGTGCCGATCCTGAAGCCTGGCGAGCGCGAGCCGGGTTCGGTGTTGATCTCGTTCACCGATATCGGCCCGGTGCGCAAGGCCCAGCAGCAACTCAAATACCTCGCCACCCGCGATTCGCTGACGGGCCTCTATAACCGCGCCTATCTGGCCGACCGGATGCGCGATCTGTTCGAGCCGTCGGAACTCGCGACGGAACTGGCGCGCGTGGCCGTGCTGTTCGTCGATCTCGACGGCTTCAAGAAAGTCAACGACACGGCCGGCCACGAAGCGGGCGATGCGCTGTTGTGCAGCGTGGCGCGCCGCCTCGCCTCATGCGTCGCGGAGGATGACACGCTGGCGCGCGTGGGCGGCGACGAGTTCGTGATCGTGGTGAGCAGCTACGACGACACGGCGGACCTGATCGCCCTCGCGCGTCAGATACTCGAGACCATAGCGGTGCCGTTCGCCGTGGCCGGTAACGAGTACTACCTGGGCGCATCGATCGGTATCAGCCTCTTTCCCGAGGACGGCCAGGACGTGCCGACCCTGATGCGCAATGCCGATTCGGCGATGTACTCGGCCAAGCAGCGCGGCCGCAATAACTTCCAGTTCTTCACTGCGGAATTGAACCAGCATCTGCAACGGCGCTTTGCCATCGAGCAACGGCTGCGGCGCGCGCTGGCCGCGGGCGAGCTGAGTCTCGTCTACCAGCCGATCATCGATAGCCGGGGCGGCAGGACGGTCGGTGCGGAAGCGTTGCTGCGCTGGTACAACCGCGAACTGGGCGATGTGTCGCCGGTCGAGTTCATTCCGGTTGCGGAGGATACCGGGCTGATCCTCGCCATCGGCAACTGGGTGCTGGAGCACGCGTGCGAACAGTTGGCGCAATGGCGCAGCACGCTTGCGCCCGATCTCGTGATTGCCGTCAACCTGTCGCCGCGCCAGTTCAACGATGGCCTCGTCGAGCGCATCGAGGGGTGTCTGGCGCGCTGCGGGCTCGCGGCCGACGCGCTGGAGCTGGAGATCACCGAGCGCCTGCTGATGAGCGACAGTGAAACCGTGTTGCCGATGCTAAGGGCACTGAGCAACATGGGCGTGCGGATATCCGTCGACGATTTCGGCACCGGCTATTCGTCGCTCTCGTATCTGAAGCGCTTTCCGCTGCACAACCTCAAGATCGACCGCTCGTTTGTCGCCGGGCTGCCGGATCATCGCGACTCGATTGCGATTACCCAGGCGGTGGTCGCCATGGCCCATTCGCTCGGCATGAACGTGACCGCCGAAGGCGTGGAGACGACGGCGCAGGCGGCGTTCTTGCGTTCGATCAACTGCGACAAGCAACAGGGTTATCTGTTCAGCCGGCCGGTGGCGGCGGGCGCCTATGCGCGCAGCCTGGTCGAAATGGGCCGGGAAGCGGGTGTCCTGACCGGCAGGTGAGTTGTCGCTGGGGGGCGCTGAAGGTGCCCGAAGGTGTCGCTGGGCGGCAGGTCGCCAACCGCCGCGCGTTCGTCTAAAGTCATGCGTTCCTTCCCTCTCGACTAACCGGGGTGCAAAGAATGCAACTGATCGGTATGCTGGACTCTCCCTATGTGCGCCGCGTCGCCATCACGCTCGCCGTGCTCGGCCTGCCGTTCGAGCATCGGAGCGTGTCGGTGTTTCGCCACTTCGACGAGTTCGCGGAGATCAATCCGGTGGTGAAAGCGCCGACGCTCATTGAAGACGACGGCACCGTGCTGATCGATTCGACCCTGATCCTCGACCACATTGACCACAAGGTCATGCCCGGCTGCCGTCTGATGCCTGAGGAGCCCGGTGCGCGGCTGCGCGCGCTGAGCGTGATCGGCTTCGCGCTCGCGGCCACCGACAAGGCCATGCAGACCGTCTACGAGCGCAACCTGCGGCCGCAGCAGTGGCAGTATGAACCGTGGGTCGAACGGGTCCAGAAGCAGATGCACGCGGCCTATGCCCAGCTCGAGACGCTGCTCGCGGGGCATGGCGGCTGGCTGTTCGGCGAGCGCCTGATGCAGCCGGACATCACCGTGGCCGTCGCGTGGCGCTTCACCCAGTTCATGCTGCCGGGTGCCGTCGATGCCGCCCGCTATCCGGCGCTCGCCGCGTTTTCCGAACGCGCCGAGGCCTTGCCCGAGTTCATCGGCGCACCGCTCGAATAACCTTATTGCGCGTGTGGAGGCTGGCGGGCCGACGGGGGCGGCGCCCGGCCCCGCACGATTGTTCACGTTCGCAGACAAGTGCCTTCGCGTTTTGGCTATTTATCCGCAACCTCCCGATCCCTAGAATACATCCATCGAAATGCGGTTAGTGGCGTGTCGCCGAAGCGGCGCGACGCGATGGAGCGGACATGAGAGCCTTGATCGAAAGACAGCTTTATCACCCTTCGGTGGTCTTGCCGATGGTGGAGTTGATGCAAATGATGGTGGCGCAGGATTTCAGCCTGAGCCAGGTGGGTCTGCTGGTGGCAACCAGGGGCGCCCGCGCGGCGCTGCAGCGCTCGCGCGCGCTGATCTGCGCCACCACGCATCATTGCCACGCCTGAGCGCAGGCCCTGAAGCACGCTGCGCGAGAGGCGCGGCAACCCCGCGGTAACCCCGCTGCAAACCATCACCCGCCACCACGGCACTCCTCGAACACACTTCAGCAATCTCAAGCGAACGCTGGCGTAAGATGGCACGACCTGCCCACGGGCTTCGGGAGATCTGCCATGCCACAGCGCTTCGATTCAGTCGTGATCGGCACCGGACAAGGCGGCGCGCCGCTGGCGGTGCGTCTTGGCAAGAGCGGCCGCAAGACGGCCGTGATCGAGCGGGCCGCGTTCGGCGGCACCTGCGTGAACGTCGGCTGCACCCCGACCAAGAGCTATGTAGCGAGCGCCCGTGCCGCGCATGTGGCGCGGCACGCCGCGGAATATGGGGTGCACGTGGCCGGGCCGGTCTCGGTCGATCTGGCGCAGGTGAAAGCCCGCAAGGACCGGATCATCGGCGAGTCGCGCAGCGGCGTCGAAAAGTGGCTGCGTGGCGCCGGTAACGTCACCGTGTTCAACGGCCACGCGCGTTTCACCGGACCGCACACGCTCAGCATCAGCGGGCACGACGGCCAGATTGCCGACGAGCTCGAAGCGGCCGAGATCTTCATCAATACCGGCACGCGCGCCGTCGTGCCACCGCTCGAAGGCATCGAGCGCATCCGTTACTACACCAACTCGACGCTGCTCGAGCTGACCGCATTGCCGCAACATCTGGCGATTGTCGGCGGCAGCTACATCGCGCTTGAATTCGCCCAGGTGTTCCGCCGCTTCGGCAGCCGCGTCACTGTGATCGTGCGCGGCGAGCGCGTGCTTGCACGCGAGGACGCCGATTTCGCAGAGACGGTGCAGAAGGTGCTGGCGCGCGAAGGCATCGAATTCCGCTTTGGCGCTCAGCCGCAGCACGTCGAGCCACTGGGTGGCGAGGGCGTGCGTATCGCGTTCGGGGGTGATCAACCGGCTGTCGAGGCGTCGCATCTGCTGTTCGCCACCGGCCGCAAGCCGAATACCGACGACCTCGGTCTCGAGGCCGCCGGCATAACAACCGACAGGCACGGCTTGATCCCGGTCGACGGCGCGTTGCGTACCAGCGTGCCCGGCGTGTGGGCACTCGGCGACGTCAACGGGCGCGGCGCCTTCACGCATACCTCCTACGACGATTACCAGATCGTCGCGGCCAACCTGCTCGACGGCGGTCACCAGGCCCAGCGGACGGTCGATACGCGCATCATGGCGTATGCGGTGTTCGTCGATCCGCCGCTCGCGCGGGTCGGCCTGTCGGAGACGGCGGTGCGCCAGTCCGGCCGCGCTGCGCTGATGGCGACCATGCCGATGTCGCGCGTCGGTCGTGCACGCGAACGCGGCGAAACCGATGGCTTCATGAAAGTGCTGGTCGATGCGCAAACGAAGCAGATACTCGGCGCGGCGATTCTCGGCATTGAAGGCGATGAAGCGATTCACACCTTCATCGACATCATGACGGCCGGAGCACCGTATCCGACGCTGCAGTATGCGTTGCACATCCATCCGACCATCAGCGAACTGGTGCCGACCTTGCTCGATAGCCTCAAGCCGATGAAGTAGGGGACGCCCATGCCAGTGAGCGGCAACCTGTTCAGCATCGGCGCAGCGCAGGGCGCCGGGCATGAGCTTATCGAGACGCTGGTCGAGCAGGGTGGCGTGACGGTGGAGCGGATCGTCTCCAGCGGGCAGGCGAGCGCGCCGGGCTTCTGGTACGACAGCCCGCGCGGCGAATGGGTCGTGCTGCTCACGGGCGCGGCACGCCTCGAATTCGAAGGCGACGCGCAGCTTCACGCGATGAAGCCGGGCGATTATCTGTTGATCGACGCGCATCGCCGGCATCGCGTCGCGTGGACGCATGACAGCGAGCCCACCGTGTGGCTCGCCATCTACTACACGCCGGACGATGCGGCGGGATGAGGGATGGCGGGGGCGCTTTTGTGCGGCACGCTCGCATTTCATCCGGGTATCTTGACGGCGTCTACTGCAAGCGCCTGCCCGCATTCGAGACACATCAAAAAATCCGAATCGACGGTTCGAAATTTTTCAATACTTAACAGTTGAGGGTGCCGTAACATCAATCGCCTGATTTGCGTCATGTTGGATCTCGTTGTTTCACCGATCAACTTCGGCATATTGAGCTTGCGATGGTCCGGATTGGGCAACTTCACGTCTCCCTTGAAAGCAGGGAAATCCAGTTAAATGGCGAACCGCTGCGCATTGGCACGCGCGCGTTCGATATTCTCGAACTGTTGATTCGCGCAGAAGGGCAAGTGGTCTCGAAGGACGAGATCATGCGGCGGGTCTGGCCGGATACGGTGGTCGAGGAGAACAACCTGCAGGTTCATATTGCAGCGTTGCGCAAGGTGCTCGGTGACGACCGCGACGTGATCCGGACCGTGCCGGGCCGAGGTTACCGGCTGCTCCCGGGGTCGGCCGGCCCGGCTGTCCAGCGTCAGGAGGCGGTGCACGCCGCGCATGCCGCCGTGCCTGATCTGTCGTACAGCGCGGCCGCTCTGATCGGCCGGGAAAGTCTGGTCGCCGAGGTGACCGAGGCGCTCGATGCAGCGCGGGTCGTGACACTGGTCGGCGCGGGCGGTATCGGCAAGACGCGTATTGCCGTCGAGGTGGCGGGACAGTTGCGCGCACGCTTTCCGGACGGCGTGGTATTCGTCGCGCTCGCCCCGGTATCGGACCCCCGCTTCGCGGTTGATGAACTGGTGAGCGCACTAGGGATGAAGCTGCCGGCCGGCCGGCGCTTGCTGCGCAATCTTGCCGACGCCATGGTGGGCCGGCGCGTGCTGATCGTGCTGGATAACTGCGAGCACATCATGGATGCCGCGGCGGAGATTGCCTGCACGATGACCGCGGGCAACCCGCTGCTCGGCGTGCTGGCGACGAGCCGTGAGGCGCTGCGCATCAAGGACGAGATCCTGCATCGCGTGCCGCCGCTCGAGGTGCCCGCTGAAGACAGCACCGGCGAGCAGATCGTGCAGACGAGCGCGGTGCGCCTCTTTCTCGCGCGTGCCCGCGGTATCGATCCAGGCTTTGCTTCCGACGAGCGCAGCCTCGTTCTGACGGGCCTCGTCTGCCGGCGGCTCGACGGCATACCGCTCGCGATCGAACTGGCGGCGGCCCGCGCCGCCGTGCTCGGCATCGAAGTGCTGGCAGGGCATCTCGACGAGCGCTTTCGCATTCTGGGCGGCGGTTTCCGGAGCGCCTTGCCGCGCCATCAGACCTTGAAGGCCACGCTCGACTGGAGCTATCGCCTGCTCGACGATGTGGAGCGCACCTTGCTGCGCTGGCTGGGCGTGTTCCTCAATGGCTTTGCCTTCGAGGCAGTCTGTCATGTGATGAAGGAACACGGCTTTTCGCGCACGCAGATTCTCGATGCGCTGGACGGCCTCGTGTCGAAGTCGCTCGTGAATCATGACAGCCACGACAGGGGTGCGCGCTACCGCATGCTCCAAACGACGCGTGCCTACGCGTTGCAGCAGCTCGACGACAACGGCGAGCACAATGCCGCCTCAGTCGCACACGCAGCGTATTGCTGCACGATATTCGATCGCGCGCCCCATCACCGGGCCGAATGCCCGCTTGCCGAATGGCTGGCCGAATTCCGCCATGAACTGGGCAATTTGCGGGCGGCGCTCGACTGGGCGTTTTCGCCGCGCGGCGACCGCGCCGTCGGCATCGAGCTGGCCGCGGTGGCGGTGCCCTGCCTGTTCGACGTGTCGCTGGTCGACGAGTGCTGTGAGCGGGCCCGCGTCGCGCTCAACGCGCTTGATGCGCTCAGCGAGGCCGACGCCGCGCGGGTGCCGCCTCGCACGACGCTGTGGCTGGTGGCCTCCTACGCAGCCAGCCTGGTCTACGCGCAGGGGCCGGTGCAGGCCGTGCACGACGCGTGGTCCGAGGTGCTGTCGCTCGCCGCGCTCAGCGGCGACACCGAGTTCGAAGCCCGCGCGCTGTGGGGTTTGTGGAACGCCTGCCAGTACGGTGGCAATGCGCAAGCTGCGTTACTGCAGGCACGGCGCTTTAGCGCGCTCGTTCAACAGATCGACAATTCGACCTGGCGGGTGATCGGCCGCCGCATCGAAGGCATCGCGCTGCACTACGCCGGTGAACAGCGTGCCGCGCGCGAACAGCTCGAGGGCATGTTGAACGCCTATGTGCGTCCTGCGCACCGCTGGAGTACCGTCGGCTTCCGGATCGATCACGGCATCGCCGCCAACGCGACGCTCGCGCGCGTGCTGTGGGTTCAGGGCGAGACCGCCAGGGCGCTGGAACTGGCGGCACGCACACTCGAAGCCGCGCAGCAATACGAACACGACATGGTGACCTGTTACGTGCTGGTCGAGGCGTTCATACCCATCGCACTGCTGATGAATGAAGGCCCGATGGCCCGGCATGGGCTGGCGATGCTCCGGGCGCGCGCCTCGCAGGCGGGCTTTGCGATCTGGCTGAGCGCATGCGAGTGCTTTGAGGAATATCTGCTGTCGAAATCGGCTGCATGCCAGGCGAGGCTGCCGCAGTTCGGCGCGTCGCTCGGCGCACTGCGCAAGCTCGGCTTTCTGGCGCCGCTCACGCTCCTGCTCGCGCAGTTCGCGTGCGCGCTGCTCGCGTCCGGACGCAGGGATGACGCGGCGGAAACGATCGACGATGCGTTGCAACATTGCGAGCGAACCGGCGAGCGCTGGTACTACGCCGAACTGTGCCGCATCAAGGGTGAAATCCTGCTCGCGGCGAACCGGATCGCAGAGGCCGAGTCGTGGTTCATCGCGGCTCTTGGTTGCGCGCGCCGGCAGGGCGCGGGGGAGTTCGAGCGGCGTGCGGTCGCGAGCATGAGCGCGTTCCGTAACGTCCAGCGAGGCTCGTGCGACGCGCGCTTGCCGCATCCGCATTTGCCGCACCTGATGCCGGGAGCAGGCGGCCACCCTGTCGGTGCGGGACTGAAGTGCGAAGGGTAGCGGTGGATGAGTGAGCCTGAAGGCCCGCGCTTGAAGACACGGGCCTGAATCCATGGCCTTCAGGCCGAACTCAGATCTGGGCGATGAAGCGATCGATCAGGTCGGGCAGGTCGAGTTGCTCCACCCACCAGCGCAGCGCGCGTCCTGTTTCGTCGTCGCGCCATGCGATGTAGCAGTGCGTGACCTCGCGCATGCCTTCCACGCGCCTGGCCACCAGCTTGCCTTCGGAGATGGGCCGCGCGGCGAGACACTCGGGGATGGTGCCCACGGCGATCCCTTCGCACTGGGCGGCCAGTTTGCCGGCGAGCGTCGGCAGCGCGATGCATTCCTGGGCGCTTTCCGTCGCCACCGAGCGCGGCTTCAACTCGCGTGACGTATCCGTGATCACCGCGCCGCGATACTTCCTGATGGTCTCGAGGGTGAGCGGCTCCGGCAAGCGCGCGAGCGGGTGGTCCGGTGCGACGGCGAACACGTGGCGCAACGAACCGACGGGACGGGCGACCAGATGAGGCAACTGCGGCGGCTCGCCGGCTGCGCCCACTACCAGATCCGCACGCCGCGTGATCAGCGCATCCCACGTGCCGCCAAGCACTTCTCGCGACAGACGCAGGCGCGTTTCCATCTTCAGATCGTAGAACGCGTTCACATAGCCCCACAACGCGTCGAGCGGCAGGATTTCGTCGAGGCAGATGCGCAGTTCGGCTTCCCATCCCTCCTGGATGCGTTGCGCTTTCTGTTCCAGCTGCTCGGCGGCATGCAGCAGGCGCCGTCCTTCTTCGACGACCACCCTGCCTGCATGAGTGAGCCGCGCACGCCTGCCGGTGCGGTCGAACAGCACGACGTCGAGGTCGCTCTCGAGCTTTTGCACCAGGTACGTGAGGGACGACGGGACCCGGTGCAGCAGTTCGGCGGCTTCGGCAAAGGTGCCGGTGCGATCGATCGCATCCAGCGCTTCGAGAGCTTCGAATGACAGCTTCATTGGTAGATTTCCATTTTGTAATATGTGCTGCGGCGGGCACGCGGGGCGCCGCTTTAAGAACAATTCAGATCGTTGCAGAAAATTTCAGCCGGTCCTCGCGACGGCGGCGGCAACGCGTCATGCAACGCCGCAGGTCAAGGCTATCGTGACCTGGCGGCCGCCAGGACGCAACGCCCCGCAGAAAAACAAATTACACTTCAGTCCATTACATCAGGCCGTAACAACAGCGGACGCAGCGGCCGCAGGAGACAGCAGCATGGACCTGTTCATGTCGATGGAGGCCTTCGTGCGGGCCGCGGAGGCGCAGAGTTTCGCCAACGCCGCGCGCCAGTTGGGTGTGGCGAAATCGGTCGTGACGTCGCGCGTCAAGCAGCTCGAGGACCACTTCGGTGTGCCGCTGTTTCACCGTTCGACCCGCGCGGTGCGGCTGTCCGAACTCGGCGAGACGTACTACCGCGAGTGCGCGGAACTGGTCAACCGGGCCCATGAACTGTCCGGGCGCTCGCGCGGCGAGCCTCATTCGCTGTCCGGCACGCTCAACATCCATGTGCTGCCCGGCTTCGCGCTCGGGCATTTTTCGCAGGCCCTGATCGAATTCCGCGAAGCGTACCCGCGCGTCGAGTTTGTCGTGACTGTCAACGACCGCGTGATCGATCCGGTCCAGGAGGGCTTCGATCTCGCGCTGCAAATCTATCCGCCCGCGTCGAACCTGCTGGTCGAGCGGCGCCTCTTTCCGGTTCGCGGCGTATTGTGCGGTGCGCCCGGTTATCTGAAGGAAGAGCCGGTGATCGAGACGCCGCTCGACCTGCTGCGGCACGATTTCGCCTGTTATTCGTATTACCCGTGGGGCGACAAGTGGCCGCTGATGAAGGGCAACGACACCTTCGAGATCGCCCTTAATCCGGTGCTGAAAAGCAATAGCGTGCATCTGCTGCTCGAATTCGCGCGGGCCGGCGCCGGAGTCGTCTATCTGCCGACGATGGTTGCTGCAGCAGACCTGCTGGAGCGGCGTCTGGAACGCGTGCTGCCCGAGTATGCGGCGCCGCCGCTATGGCTCTCGGCGGTCTATCCGGCCTCGCACCGCTCGACGACCAAGGTGAAGGCGTTCGTCGATTTCCTGCGCGCCCGTTACCTGCGCGAGCCTCCATGGGACCGCGCGCTCGGCATCGCCCCGCCCGACGACGACACGAAGAGCGTCGGCGAGGAACTGGCCGAGGAATGAGCGCGCTAAGGTGCCCGCGAAGGTGCCCGCGGATGTTTCAGGGGTAGCGCCCGGGTTGTCCACCAGGTAGTTTCCCTAGCGGGCTTTTGCCGCACTCATGGTTCGCGATTCCCGAACCTCAGATCATTGCTGTTACGCCGGTCGCCACTTAATCTTGGATGCAAGCAACGCATTCACAGACACATGGAGGCAGACATGCAACAGACCTGGTTCGGCAGCCTGGACAATTATCGGAAGGGCTCCATCGAAATCATCAAGGGCAAACCGGAGCATTACGCGATGTCGAACGTGTTCGAGGTCGCGAGCCGCGCAGAGCCTTATCAGAAGGTCGTCGTCGGCAAGAATCTCAAGTACGTGATCGAGACGCTGCGCGCGGAAGGGACGTCGCCGTGGTTTGCGGCATCGCACGATGAATTCGCGGTGGTGCTCGACGGCGAGATCGACGTGCATTTCATCAAGCCCTCGGACGGCCCGCTCGTCGATGCCCAGACCGAAGGCACGGTGCGCCTTGAAGGCCAGCCTTCAGGCCAGTCGATGGGCTACGTGCGCCTGCGGCGCGGCCATCAGGCGCTGCTGCCGGCGGGTGCTGCGTACCGTTTCGAAGCGGTGACGAAGGGAGTGCTGCTCGTGCAGACGATTCTCGGACGTTGCTCGGTCGAGAAGTGGGCTGATATCTGCATTCAATGAGCCCCTCGATATGATCGCTCACCTTCGATCCGCTTCTATCATTCCCTGGAGTCAATCATGGACAAAGTAATCGGACTGCAAAACGTCACCGCGAGCGAACCCGATGCGGTCACCGGCTACCGCATCTTCCGGCTCGGCGATTTCGAATTCAGCCGCGACGCGTATTTCGCCACCGTCAGGTGGCCGGCGAAAGGAGAGCAGGGGCAGACCCGCTCGCACCAGATACACGCCGACGATTTCCTGCGCGCAATGATGCGCGACGTCGCGTGGGGCTTCTTCTACGGCTGGGTCAATTTCGACGAAGTGATCGGCACGCGTAATCACTACGGCAAGGTCGACATGTATGCGGGCGCCTACAACGCGAGCTTCAAGGAAGCGGGTGTCGACCACATGCAGCAGTTCGACACGCCGATCATCATGGCCACCTTCAAGGCCATCCTGAAGGACTGGGTCAACGAAGGCTTCGATCCGTTCGCGGCGCCTGAAGAAACCGGCTCGGCGTTCGGCACCAAGCACGGCGACAACATCGCGGCGATCGAACGCACTCGCATTGCGACCAAGCGCATGCCCGGCCTCGAAGGCGATTCGCCGCTGCGCGACGATCTGCCCGTGAACCGCCAGTTCGCGGACGTCGTGCAGGACGAACCGGAGATTCACGCCCAACCCGGTTTCGAAGGCGCGCTGCATGCGTTCAGCCTCTTCAAGTATCTGTCGCGCTCGGATGTGACGTGGAATCCGTCGGTGACCTCGGTTTGCCAGCAGAGCCTGTTTTGCCCGACCACCGAGGAATTCGTGTTGCCGGTCTTCCATGGCAACGACCGCGTCGAGTGGTTCCTGCAACTGTCCGACCAGATCATCTGGGACGTCGCGGACAAGGATAGCGGCGAGCCGCGCGCGCGCATCACGATGAACGCGGGCGATATCGCCGCGATGCCGGCCGATATCCGCCACAAAGGCTACTCGCAGAAGCGCTCGATGCTGCTGGTCTGGGAGAACGCCACGCCCGATCTGCCGAAGCGCTACGAGAGCGGCGAACTACCGCCGTACCCGATCCAGATCTAACTCTCCGGCATCTCCCGGTTCGAAACGAACGGCGCCAGACCGCTGGCGCCGCGGGAGATATCACGTCCAGGTTTTACTTGCGCGGGACTGACATGCAAACGCAACTCTTCATCGGCGGCCGATTCGTGCCGGCCGCAAACGGCGAAACGCTCGCTACCCTGAACCCGCACGATAACTCGGTGATTGCCGAGGTGGCGATGGCCGGACCTGCCGATATCGATCGTGCGGTCGCCGCCGCGAAAGCGGCTTTTCCGAAGTGGAGCAATCTTGCGGCGATGGAGCGGGGGCGTCTGCTGCTCAAGCTCGCCGATGCGATCGAGGCGAATGCGGATGCGCTTGCGCGGCTCGAATCGCTCGACACGGGGCATCCGATCCGCGATACGCGGAACCTGGATGTGCCGCGCACCGCGGCGATGTTCCGCTATTTCGGTGGTATGGCTGACAAGTTCGAAGGTTCGGTGATTCCGGTCGAGCAGGGCTTTCTGAACTACCTGACGCGTGAGCCGGTGGGCATCGTCGGGCAGGTGGTGCCGTGGAATTTTCCACTGATGTTCACGAGCTGGAAGATGGCGCCGGCGCTCGCCGCAGGCAACTGCGTGATCATGAAGCCGGCCGAACTCACGCCTTTGTCGAGCCTCGCCATTGCCGGGTTGATGGCGGAAGTGGGCTTCCCTGAAGGCGTCGTCAACGTTCTGCCTGGCCTGGGACACGTGGCCGGCCAGTACATTGCCGAGCATCCGGAGATCAGCAAAGTGGCCTTCACGGGTTCGACGGCAGTGGGCCGCAAGATCGTGCAGGCGTCCAGCGGCAACCTGAAGAAGGTGCAACTCGAACTCGGCGGCAAAGGCGCGAACATCGTGTTCGGCGACGCGAATATCGAAGCCGTTGTGCAAGGCTCCGCGTTCGGCATCTTTCACAACCAGGGGCAGGCCTGTATCGCGGCTTCGCGGATGATTGTGCATGAATCGGTCGCCGATGAAGTGCTGGAGAAACTGGTGGCATTGAGTCGCACGATCCGCATCGGCGATCCGCTCGATCCGCTCACCGAGATGGGTCCCCTCACGTCGCGCCAGCATCGCGACCGCGTGCTGTCGTATGTCGATATCGCCCGCGAGCAGGGCGGCCGGGTGCTGGCGGGCGGCAAGGCGCCGGATGCGGCAGTGCTCGCTAACGGTTGCTATGTCGAACCGACCATCGTCGAGGCGAAGCCGGAACATCGCGTGTCGCAGGAAGAGGTGTTTGGGCCGTTCATGGCGGTCACCACGTTCCGCACTGACGAGGAGGCGCTGGCGATTGCGAACGGCACCGAGTACGGTCTCGGTGCTGGACTGTGGACCCGCGATCTGCAGCGCGCGCATCTGATTGCTCGCGAGATTCGCGCGGGCATGGTGTGGATCAATTGCTACAAGCGCGTGAGCCCCGGTTCGCCATTCGGCGGAGTCGGCGCGAGCGGTTATGGTCGCGAGATGGGCTTCGAAGCGATGCGCGAGTACACGCAACCCAAATCCATCTGGGTCAACGTCGATGCGCAGATTCCCCCTTACTACCCGCGCTGAACTGCCATGGACCCGTTCGTCTACAACGGCCTGCCGGCGCGCGTGATCTTCGGCGCGGGCAGCCTCGCGCAGTTGGGCCGCGAGATCGAGTTGCTCGGCGCGACGCGCGCGCTCGTGCTGTCGACACCGCAGCAGCGTGCCCAGGCTGAGGCGCTCGCTGCGCAACTGGGTACGCGTGCAGCCGGCGTGTTCGCCGAAGCCGTGATGCACGTGCCGGTGGAAACCGCGCGGCAGGCGCGCGATTACGCAGAGGCGGTCGGCGCGGACTGTGCGATCGCGATCGGCGGTGGCTCGACGACGGGCTTAGGCAAAGCCATCGCGCTCGAAACCTCGCTGCCGATCCTCGCCATCCCGACCACTTACGCAGGCTCCGAGATGACGCCAATCTACGGCCTCACCGAAGGTGGCCTGAAGCGGACCGGGCGCGACCTGCGCGTGTTGCCGAAGACGGTGATCTACGACCCGGCGCTGACGACCTCGTTGCCGCCTGCGTTATCGCTGACGAGCGGTATCAACGCGATCGCGCATGCGGCCGAAGGGCTGTATGCGCAGGATGCGAATCCGGTCGTGAGCCTGATGGCGGAGGAGGGCATTCGTGCGCTCGGACAAGGCCTGCCGCGCGTCATGGGTCAGCCTGACGATCTCGAGGCGCGCTCGGACTGCCTGTACGGCGCGTGGCTGTGCGGCGCGGTGCTCGGCAGCGTCGGCATGGCGCTGCATCACAAGCTGTGTCACACGCTTGGCGGCACGTTCAATCTGCCCCATGCGGAGACACATACCATCGTGCTGCCGCATGTGCTTGCCTACAACCGTGACGCGGCGCCTGCGGCGATGCGGCGGATTGCCCGCGCGCTACATACCGACGATGCCGCACAAGGCGTGTTCGATCTCGCCCGAGAGCACGGCGCGCCGACTGCGCTCGAGCAGATCGGTGTCACCGCAGCAGACCTCGATGTTGCGCTCGACATCGCGATGAAGAACCCGTACTGGAACCCACGCCCGGTGGAGCGTGCGCCGTTGCGCGTGCTGCTCGAGGCTGCGTTTGAAGGACGTCGGCCTTAGCAGCGGTGAGCGGTTAAAGAAGCACTGACGCGCAGCGATACCTGCACCTACACATAAAGACAGGAGACAGCCATGAACGGATATTCCTTCGACGCCCGCCGCCGCCGCTTCGTCAGACTCGCGGCAGGCGGTGCGCTCGCTGCGGTGGCACCTGTGCTGTCGCCGCGCGTGTTCGCCGCGAGCCCGCGCACGCTGAAGATCGGCTACGTATCGCCCCAGACGGGGCCGCTCGCGCCGTTCGGCGAGGCGGACCGCTTCACGATCCAGCAGATGCAGACCGCGCTGAAAAACGGCATCGTCATTGGCGGCAAGCCGTATCCGGTTTCGATCCTCGTCAAGGATAGCCAGTCGAATCCAAACCGCGCGGGCGAAGTCGCCAACGACCTGATCCTCAAGGACAAGGTGGACATCATGCTGGTGTCCGGCACGCCCGAAACCGCGAACCCGGTCAGCGACGTCTGCGAGCTCAACGAAATGCCGTGCGTGTCGACGGTCGTGCCCTGGCAGCCGTGGTTCTTCGGCAGAAAAGGCGATCCGAAGAAAGGCTTCCGCTTTACCTATCACTTCTTCTGGGGCCTGGAGGACGTCATCGCCGTCTACACCGGCATGTGGCAGTCGGTACAGACCAATCGCAGCGTGGGCGGCCTGTTTCCGAATGACGGCGACGGCAATGCGTGGGGTGATGCGAAGCTCGGCTTTCCGCCCGTGCTTGCACAAAAGGGCTTCACGCTCAAAGACCCGGGCCGTTTCCAGAGCATGACGCAGGACTTTTCCGCGCAGATTTCCACGTTCAAGCAGGCGAATGCGCAGATCGTTACGGGCGTCGTGATTCCTCCGGACGCGAAGAATTTTCTTGTTCAGGCGCGTCAGCAAGGTTTGAAGCCGAAGGTAATTTCAATCGGCAAGGCGTTGCTGTTCCCGACTTCCATCGAGGCGCTCGGCGATCTCGGCGACGGTCTGTCGACGGAGGTGTGGTGGTCGCCGTCGCATCCATTCAAGTCATCGCTCACAGGACAAAGCGCGCAGCAGGTCGCCGACGACTACGAGCGCGTCACGTCGAAGCAATGGACCCAGCCGATCGGTTTCGCGCACGCGCTGTTCGAAATCGCAGTCGATTCGCTCAAGCGCGCGAAGGATGTCGATTCGAACGAAGCGATTCGCGACGCGGTGGCGTCGACCAGGCTCGACACGCTGGTCGGTCACGTCGCATGGGGCAGCGGTCCGGTGAAGAACGTCGCGAAGACGCCATTGGTGGGCGGCCAGTGGGTGAAAGGGCAGAAGCATCGCTTCGACCTCGCGATCGTCAACAACCAGCTCGCGCCGGCGGTGCCGCTTTCCGGCCCGCTCAAGCTGATCGCGTGACCCGTCTGCGGAGAACAGCATGAACTGCGTTCTGAGACTCACCCGCGTATCGAAACGCTATGGCGCGCTGCAGGTGACCGACGACATGAGCTTCGCGGTCGAGCGTGGCGAAACCTACGGCATCCTCGGCCCGAACGGTGCGGGCAAGACCACGCTGTTCAATCTCGTCAGCGGGGACGTACGGCCCGATCAGGGGAGCGTCGAATTCGACGGCGCCGACATCGGCCAACTGCCGCCGCATCGCCGTTGCGTGGCGGGGATCGGCCGCTCGTATCAGGTGCCGCGGCCGTTCGGCGGCATGACCGTGTTCGAAAACCTGCTGGTCGGCGCGACGTTCGGCGGCGGGCTGAGCGAACACGCGGCCTATGACGTCTGTGTCGACGTGCTCGAACGAACGGGTCTCAAGGCGCGGGCCAACCAGCTTGCCGGGACACTGGCACTGCTTGACCGCAAACGTCTCGAACTGGCGCGCGCCCTCGCTACCCGGCCGCAACTGTTGCTGCTCGACGAGATTGCGGGCGGCTTGACCGAACCGGAAACGCACGAACTCGTCGACGAAATTCGCCGGGTCAAGGAGCACGGTGTGACGATTGTGTGGATCGAACACGTCGTGCATGCGCTGCTGGCGGTGGCCGACCGGTTGCTCGTCATCAACTTCGGCAAGAAGCTCGCCGAAGGACTCCCCACGACGGTGATGGACGACCCCGAAGTGCGTCGTGTGTATCTCGGACTGGAGGCCTGATCATGGCGGCCCTACTGGAGACGCGCGGGTTGACCGCGTTTTACGGCGACTTCCAGGCGCTGTTCGGCATCGACGTGACCGTTGCACCAGGCGAGGTCATCGCGTTGATTGGCTCGAACGGTGCGGGCAAGTCGACTTTCCTGAAGTCAGTGGCCGGGTTGCTGCGCACCCGTGCTGACCAGATTCTGTACCGCGGCGAAGCGGTCGGCGGGGCGGCTGCGGCCAGTATTGTCGGCAAGGGTATTGCGCTTGTGCCCGAGGGGCGGCGCCTCTTCGCCAGCCTTAGCGTCGAAGAAAACCTGCTGCTGGGCGCGTATTGCAAGCGGCCAGGACGCTGGAATCTGCAAACCGTCTATGCGCTGTTCCCGGCATTGCAGGAGCGCCGCCATCACGCGGCAACCGCGCTATCCGGCGGCCAGCAGCAGATGGTGGCGATCGGCCGCGCGTTGATGAGCAACCCGGACCTGTTGATGTGCGACGAACTCTCGCTCGGCCTCGCGCCGGTGATCGTGCGCGAGATCTACGCGGCCTTGCCTGCAATCGTCGCGGACGGCATGAGCGCGATTGTGGTCGAGCAGGACGTGCAACTGGCGCGCCGCGTCTCGTCGCGCTTCTATTGCTTCCAGGAAGGGCGCGTCTCGCTATCGGGCCAGTCGGCGCAAGTGTCCGACGAAGCGATCACGCAGGCGTACTTCGGAGCGGTCGCATGAACACATTGATCAACATCATCGTGCAGGGCGTGCTGCTCGGCGCACTCTATGGGCTCTTCGCGATGGGGCAGTCGCTCGTGTTCGGCGTGATGCGGCTCACCAACACGGCACACGGCGACTTTATCGTGCTGCTGGTGTTCGTGCTATTCGCCTTGACGGGTTTCGCGCATCTGCCGCTCGCGGTCTCGCTCATCCTGCTGCTCGTGATCGCGTTCGGCGCCGGCTATGCGGTGCAGTACGCGATTCTCAACCGCGTCAGCAGCCGCGATCCGCTGCCTTCGCTGATCGTCACCTTCGGGTTGTCGATCGTGATCCAGAACGTGCTGCAGCAGGTGTTTTCCGCCGATCCGCGTTCGATTGCAACAGGCAGCTTCGAGGCGCAAAGCGTCACGCTCGCGCCCGGCATCACGCTGGGATACCTGCCGCTCGTCACGTTAGGCGCAACGGTGGTGCTGGCCTTCGCAATGCAGTGGCTGTTCGGCCGCACACCGCTGGGACGTGCCTTCCGCGCAACCTCCGACGACCGCGAGATCGTGCAACTGATGGGCGTCTCCTACCGTCGCACCTATGCGCTGGCGATGGCCATCGCGTTCGTGCTGATCGCGGTCGCGGCGGCGCTTTACTCGATGCGCACGGCAGTGTCGCCGACCGATGGCCCCGCCTTGCTGCTGTATGCGTTCGAGGCGGTGATCATCGGTGGCATGGGGTCGTTCTGGGGCACGTTTCTCGGCGGCATGGCACTCGGTATCGCGCAGCAAGCGGGCTTTTACTTCGATCCCGGCTGGGGTATCTGGCTTGGACATGTGGTGTTCCTCTGTGTGCTGGTGGTCCGGCCGCAGGGCCTGCTGCCTAAAACCGCATAGAGGCTTCGAGATGAACACGCAATTGAACCGCAACGCAGCAGCAGGTTTCGAGGTACGGCGCGCGACGCGCGCGAGCAGGGTGGCCGTGGTCGTCCTGCTGCTGATCGCGCTGGCTGTGGCTAGCGCGCCCTGGTGGGCCGGGCGCGATGCCTTGCACGACTTCGTGCAGCTCGCGTCCTATCTCGTCTTCGCGATGATGTGGAACCTGCTGGCGGGATACGGCGGCATGGTGTCGATAGGACAGCAGGCGTTCTTTGGCATCGGTGGCTATGGGATGCTGATTCTCGCCAACTATTGCGGCGTCTCGCCGTTCGTCGCGGTGCCGCTTGCCGCCGGGATTGCGACGGTGGTAGCCATTCCCGTGTCGCTGGTGGCGTTTCGTCTCGAGGGCGGTTACTTCGCCATCGGCACGTGGGTGATCGCGGAAGTCTTTCGCCTGACAGTGGCGAATGTCTCCGTGCTCGGCGGGGGCTCGGGCACCAGCCTGACCGCGCTGCAGGAGGTGCCGCGTGCGCTGCGCGAGTCGCTTACGCTGTGGCTGGCGCTCGTCATCGTGGCGGCGGCGGTTGGTCTGCTCTACGTCTTCCTGCGCTCGAAAGCCGGCCTCGCGTTGACGGCGATGCGCGACAACGCGGTCGCGGCCAGCAGCCAGGGTGTGGATGTGAAGCGTGCGCGGCTCATCGTCTATCTGGTGTCGGCATGTGGCGCGGCGCTGGCGGGCGGGCTGTATTTTCTCGGCAATCTGCGCATCTCGCCGGACGCGGCCTTCTCCGTGAACTGGACTGCATTCGGCATTTTTATCGTGCTGATCGGCGGACTCGGGACGCTCGAAGGGCCGATTGTCGGCGCGCTGATCTTCTTCGTCTTGAACAAGTTTCTGTCCGACTACGGCACCTGGTACCTGATCGGACTCGGTGCGCTCGCGATTGTCGTGACGATGTACTTTCCACAGGGTCTGTGGGGCTTCGTGTCGCGCCGCTTTGGCCTGCAACTGTTTCCGGTGGGCCGGCGCATCGTGTTTCTCGACGGCGGGAATTCTGCGCGGCCTTCGACTGATGACGTGACGGCGCCGCTCAATACGCCGTCAGCCGTCCATCGCGCATGAGAGTGCGATCATGAGCCCAGCGAATCTCGCAACGCAGCCCGGCTATCTCTGCGCGCTTAACGACGTCCCCGACGGCGGCGGCCTCGAAATACCGCCCGAGTGCGCCGGCACACCCGGCATCGTCGTGCTGCGCCGTCGCGATGAGGCTTGGGCCTATCGCAACGTCTGCCCGCACTTTTCGATTCCGCTGAACTACGAGCCGAATACGTTCTGGGCCTATGACGCCGAACTGTTGATGTGCGCGCATCACAGTGCGATGTTCCGCTTTGAAGACGGCGCCTGCGTCGACGGTCCTTGCCAGGGCGCGTCGCTCACGCCGGTCGCCATTCGCATCGAGCGGGGAGAAATATTTCACGATTTCTAATGCGGATCACACTCTCATGGTCGGCCTTTCACTGCCGGGTGGGAATACACACCACGAGCCGTCATCGTGTCTGAAGAAAAAGATCGCAAGCAGGCCGCCCGGATGCAACGCCTCGACACATACATAGCGTCTCTGGTTCGTACCCATGCGGCTAAACCGCGTGACGTGAGCCGGGATCGCCGGAGTGGGTGCCAGCCACTTTTCGACCAGCAAACGCAAGGACCTCTGACCGGTGTTCATCGTCGTCTCCTTCAACCTCTTTCCCATCGCGCCCTTTCGAGCGCCTTTCTGCGACCGGACCGAGCGCGGCAACCAGCTTGCGGCTCGCCTTCGCCCCGTTAAATGCATGGGCCATGCCAGCATCGCCGCTGTGAGATCAAGGCATTGATTTGATGGAGATTTTTGTAAATTGGCTGGCGCTTGAACCGGTGTTGGTTGCTCAAAGCGTTCGATTTCCGGACGGTGCTGTATTTCGGGCATAGAATTCAGACGGACGCTCGCGCCTAGTTGGCGGTCGCAGCGTGATAGATCGCCGATGGGCACAGCCACGGCGTCAAGGCGTGGCCCGGCCGACGGGCTCCGAGCGCGCCGCGGCCTGCGCAATCAGGCGGAGCGGCCCCCCGATCGGGTGAGGTAATCGCGCTCACACGGAGACAGCATGAAAGAGACAGGCACGCCAATGGACTGGTTTTCCAGTCCGGATCGCGACACCAGCGTCATGGCGGCGTGGGAGCGTTTGATTCAAGGTGACAAGCTGCCCACTGGTGCTCTACGCGGAGTCGTTGACGATTCCTGGCACCGGTGCCTGGATGGCCGCGTGGATCCCGGTGCGGCAGGTGCCCCATTGCCGCTGGAAGAAGGGGCTCTGTTCGACTTGCATGTCAAGAACGACCGCCTGATGCATGCCAGCGTGCCGCTTATCCAGCAGACACGCGAGTTGCTTTCGCAGACGGGGACCATTCTGCTGCTCGCGGATCCAGACGGCATGATCCTCGAACTGGCCGGCGACGCGCGCATCGTTGAACCGGCGGGCGAGGTCCGCTTGATACCGGGTTGTAACTGGACCGAACTCAGTTGCGGCACCAACGCGATCGGCACCGCCCTCGCTTTGCAGGAGCCTGTGCAGATCCATGGTTCCGAGCATTTCTGTGCGGGCGTGAAGCAGTGGACGTGCTCCGCCACGGTGATCCGCGATCCGCTCGACGGCACGGTACTCGGCGTACTCGATGTCTCGGGGCTTGCGCAAACCTACAGCCAGCATAGTCTGGCGTTTATCGTCTCGATGGCCGGACGGATCGAGAGCCGGCTCGGCAAGTTCGCCATGGAGCGCCGCCTGCGCCTGATGGAGCGTTGCATGGCTTACTGCTCCGGCCGTACGGACGGGGTCGTGGTGGTGGACGAGTGCGGACGCCTCGTCAGGGCCAACCCGCAGGCGCCAGCCGCCTTCGCGCGCCTTGGCGTACCAGGCGCACTGGACAATGCTTTTCCCATCCCGGATATCGCGAGGATCGCCGCCGGCTCCATGTCGCTGCAAGCGCCGGCGTGGCTGCGCCTTGCACGCATTGAACGCGTCGCTGAAGGCCCCGACACGCTCGGCTTCATGTTGATTGCACCCGCTGCCAGCCGGCGCGCTCCTTTGGTGGCTGACGCGATGCCGGTTGCTGAGTCCACGCCTGCGGCAGCGTTCTCTCGCATTGTCGGCACGAGCCCCGCACTGCGCACGGCCGTCCAGAAGGCGCAGCAGCTTGCCAAAGCCTCGGTCCCGGTACTGCTCCTCGGCGAAACCGGCGTCGGCAAGGAGCTATTCGCGCAAGGCATCCATCAGGCCGGCGCGAGCGCGGCTGGCCCCTTCGTCGCACTGAACTGTGGTGGCTTGTCGCGCGATTTGTTGACCAGTGAGCTGTTTGGTTACGCAGAGGGCGCATTCACGGGCGCTCGCCGGTCCGGCATGACAGGGAAAATCGAAGCGGCAAATCACGGCACGCTGTTCCTCGACGAGATTGGCGAAATGCCACTCGACATCCAGCCGCATCTGCTGCGTGTGCTGGAGGAAGGGGAGATCTACCGCCTGGGCGAAAACACGGCGCGCAAGGTCAGCTTCCGCCTGATCGCCGCAACGCATCGCGACCTGCGTGCGGACGTCGCTGACGGGAAATTTCGCATGGATCTGTATTACCGGCTGGCCGTCACGAACATCTCGATACCGCCGCTGCGCGAACGCAAGACGGATGTGCCCGACATGATCGAGCACTGGTTGCGTGTCTCACGCGAACGGTACGGCGTAGCCCATGCTGTCTTCGACGCTGTGGCGTATGAATGCCTGCTGAACTACCCTTGGCCCGGTAACGTGCGCGAGATGCGCAATGCGATCGAGGGCGCGGTACTCATGGCCCGCGACGGAATTATCACAGTGGCCGAGTTGCCGCCTGAAATCGGCGCCTCAGCCGTATCTGCCGAGGGCGTTGGGGACAAGGCGTCTTCAGTGCTGTCCGCGCTCGCACGCCAAAAGGTCCGCTCGCTGGAAATGGCAGAAGCCGAGTCGATTCGCTTGGCGATCCAGCAAAGCCAGGGCAACCTGACTCAGGCGGCTGCGCAGCTCGGCATAGCGAAAAGCACGCTGTATCAGAAGATCAGGAAGTACGCGCTGGTGCACGACCTAGGGGTCACCCGGCGTGTCAGTCGATGACGTTAAACCAGGCCGACCTCTCGCACCTACCGCACCTCATGCTCCCGTTGAGACCTGCGTTCGAATTCCGCTCTTCAAACGGCTGACCGTTCAGGAATCGGTCGTTGCGCGAGCGCGCCGTGCGCTGCGAGTGCGCCGGTAGACACCCCAAAAAGCCCATCCATTCAGTAGTTTGCCGATACACCGCCGATTCGGCGGTCAGTGGCATATCCCTTGCCTTTAGCTCCTCCGAAGCGAATCGCAACACCCGCTTCGCATCGCGCCTCCCCGTTGAGGCGGTGTTCAATCAAGGAGAGCTGGAGACACTAATGGAACAGCAACTTTCACACGTCCAGGTACTGGGCATCGATGCCGGCGGCACGATGACCGATACCTTCTTCGTGCGTTCGGATGGCCGCTTCGTGGTCGGCAAAGCCCAGAGCAATCCCGCAGACGAGTCACTGGCGATTCTGGAGTCGTCCAAAGACGCGCTGACGCAGTGGGCGCGCGAAGTGGACGATGTCTATCCGGAACTGGTGACCTGCGTCTATTCCGGTACGGCGATGCTCAATCGCGTCGTTCAGCGCAAGGGCCTGGATGTGGGACTTATCTGCAATCGCGGCTTCGAGCAGATTCATTCAATGGGGCGGGCCATCCAGAGTTATCTCGGCTACGCGCTCGAAGAGCGCATCCACCTCAACACGCACCGTTACGACGAGCCGCTGGTCCCGCTTGCGCGCACCCGGGGCGTGACGGAACGCACCGACGTTCAGGGCGAAATCGTGATTCCCCTGCGCGAAGACGAAGTGCGCAAGGCAACGCGGGAACTCGTGAACGCCGGATCGAAGGCGATTGCCATCTGTCTGCTCCAGTCGCACAAGAATGAGTCGAGTGAAAAGCGCGCCCGCGATGTCTGTCGCGACGAGTTGAAGAAAATCGGCTCGGACATCCCGGTCTTTGCATCGGTCGACTACTACCCGTCGCGCAAGGAAAGCCACCGCACGAATACGACCATTCTCGAAGCGTACGCGGCCGAGCCGTCCCGGCAAACCCTGAAAAAGGTCAGCGACCGTTTCAGGAAGCACGGCGCCAAGTTCGACCTGCGGGTGATGGCCACGCACGGCGGGACGATCAGCTGGAAGGCCAAGGAACTCGCCCGCACGATCGTCTCCGGTCCGATCGGGGGTGTCATCGGCTCGCGGCTGCTTGGTGAGAGACTGGGCTACGAGAACATCGCATGCAGCGATATCGGCGGCACCAGTTTCGACATGGCGCTGATCACCAAGGGCAACTTTGCGATTGCCTCCGATCCGGACATGGCCCGTCTCGTGCTGTCGCTGCCGCTGGTGGCGATGGATTCGGTGGGCGCTGGGGCGGGCAGCTTCGTGCGGCTCGACCCCTATAGCGGTTCCATCAAGCTCGGGCCGGACAGTGCGGGCTATCGCGTTGGGACGTGCTGGCCCGAAAGCGGGCTCGATACGGTGTCGGTGTCCGACTGCCATGTGGTGCTGGGCTATCTGAACCCCCACAACTTCCTCGGCGGAGCCATCAAGCTCGACGTGGAACGCGCGCGGCAACACATCAAGGCCCAGATCGCCGATCCGCTTGGCCTCTCGGTGGAAGACGCCGCGGCGGGCGTGATCGAACTGCTCGACCTCAGCCTGCACGAGTATCTGCGCGCCAACATCAGCGCGAAGGGTTACAACCCGACGGACTTCGTATGCTTCTCGTACGGCGGGGCAGGGCCGGTGCATACCTACGGATATACGGAAGGCCTCGGCTTCAAGGACGTGATCGTCCCCGCGTGGGCAGCCGGATTTTCCGCGTTCGGTTGCGCCTGCGCCGACTTCGAGTACCGCTACGACAAGAGCGTGGATATCGCGGTCGCCCCGGACGCTCCTGACGAACAGAAAACGGCGGCCTGCGCGGTGATTCAGGACGCGTGGAAGGAACTGGCCGACAAGGTCGTCGAGGAGTTCGTCATCAACGGTTTCAAGCTGGAAGACATCACGCTCCTGCCCGGCTACCGGATGCAGTACATGGGGCAACTGAACGATCTGGAGATTACTTCGCCGATCAGCGGTGCTGCCACTGCCGCGGACTGGAAGAAGATCACCGACGCGTTCGAGGAAACCTACTCGAGGGTGTACGCGAGTTCCGCCCGCTCACCGGAGCTGGGCTTCAGCGCCACCGGCGCGATCATGCGAGGCCTTGTGGCAACGCAGAAGCCCGTGCTGCCGGAGGACCCGGAGGCAGGCATCGTACCGCCCAAGTCTGCGTATCTGGGCAAGCGCCCGTTCTATCGCCACAAGAAGTGGGTCGAAGCCGAAATCTGGCAGATGGAGTCGCTCATGGCGGGTAACCACATCGTGGGGCCGGCCATCATCGAGTCCGCCTCTACCACCTTCGTGGTGCCCGATGGCTTCGAAACCACGCTCGACAAGCACCGTCTGTTCCATCTTCAAGAAGTGAAGTAAGGAGACGCAAATGAACCTCATGTCATCCAAGGAAGTCGGCCAGGCCGATCTGCTCGCCAACGGCAAGACCCTGAAATCGTTCCGCGCCGAGATCATGGAGCGCACCAGCAAAACGGGCCATTACAACGGGCTCGCCCGGCTCGAGTTGCGCGAGAAGGACCCGATCGGCTACGAGAAACTGTTCTCCAAGATCCGCGGCGGCCTCGTGCATGCTCGCGAAACGGCGAAGAAGATCGCGGCGTCGCCGATAGTGGAGCAGGAAGGCGAACTGTGCTTCACGCTGTATAACGCGGTCGGCGACTGCGTGTTGACGTCCACCGGCATCATCATTCACGTCGGCACGATGGGCGCCGCGATCAAGTACATGATCGAGAACAATTGGGAGGACAACCCAGGCATCAACCCGGGAGACATGTTCACCAATAACGACTGCTCGATCGGCAATGTCCACCCTTGCGACATTGCGACGATCGTGCCGATCTTCTGGGCCGGCAAACTGATCGGCTGGGTGGGCGGCGTGACGCACGTGATCGACACCGGGGCAGTGACGCCGGGCTCCATGTCGACGGGGCAGGTGCAACGCTTTGGCGACGGCTACCAGATCACCTGCCGCAAGACGGGCGTGAACGACCAGCCGCTGCGGGACTGGCTGCATGAAAGCCAGCGCTCGGTGCGCACGCCGAAGTACTGGATCCTGGACGAGCGCACCCGGATCGCCGGTTGCCACATGATCCGCGACATGGTGGAAGAGATCATCGCCACCGAGGGGCCTGAAGCCTACGAGAAGTTCAGCTACGAGGTCATCGAAGAGGGCCGTCGCGGGTTGCAAAGCCGCATCAAGGCGATGACGCTGCCCGGCAAGTACCGCAAGGTGGCATTTGTCGATGTGCCGTATGCGCACGAGGATATCCAGACGCCCTCGGCCTTTGCCAAGATCGACACCATCATGCACTCGCCGGTGGAAATGACGATCCGGCCCGATGCCACGTGGAGGCTGGATTTCGAAGGCGCGAGCCGCTGGGGATGGCACACCTATAACGCCCACCACGTCGCCTTCACGAGCGGCATCTGGGTCATGATGACCCAGACCCTGGTGCCGACGCAGCGCATCAACGACGGCGCTTATTTCGGCACGGAGTTCCGCCTGCCGAAGGGCACCTGGATGAATCCGGACGATCGCCGCACCGGACACGCCTATGCGTGGCACTTTCTGGTCTCGGGGTGGAGCGCCATGTGGCGGGGGCTGGGCCAGGCGTACTTCAGCCGCGGCTATCTGGAGGAAGTCAACGCCGGCAACGCCAATACATCGAACTGGCTGCAAGGTGGCGGCATCAACCAGGACGGCGAGGTGCACGCAGTCAACAGCTTCGAAGCGTCGTCCTGCGGGACAGGTGCCGGTGCTATCAAGGACGGCCTCAATCACGCCGCCGCGATCTGGAACCCGGAAGGCGACATGGGCGACATCGAGATCTGGGAGATGGCCGAACCGCTGCTCTATCTCGGGCGCAACGTCAAAGCCAATTCCGGTGGCTACGGCAAGTACCGCGGGGGGTGTGGTTTCGAAACCCTGCGCATGGTCTGGAAGGCGCAGGACTGGACCATGTTCTTCATGGGCAATGGCTACATGAACAGCGACTGGGGGTTCATGGGCGGTTATCCGTCTGCCACCGGCTACCGGTTCGAAGCGCACAAGACGGGCCTGAAAGAGCGCATTGCGCGGGGGCTCTCGCTGCCGCTCGGCGGCGACACCAATCCGGACACACCGGATTACGAGCGGCACATCGATGCGACTTCCAAGGTCAAGCGCGACAAGCAATGCATGACGACCGAGGACTGCTACGAAAACCACGACCTGTACCTCAATTACCTGCGCGGCGGTCCGGGCTTTGGTGATCCGCTCGATCGGGAAACCCAGGCCATTGCAAAGGATCTCAACAACGGCTTTCTGCTCCCCGAATTTGCCGAGAAGGTGTATGGCGCGGTGTTGTCGCAGGACGCGACGGGAATCTGGACAGTCGATGCGCACAAGACCGTGAAGCGCCGCGGCGAAATCCGCAAGGAGCGGCTTGCCCGCTCCTTGCCGACGCGGGAATGGATGAAGGAAGAGCGCGAGCGCGTCCTCACCAAACACGCGTCGCGTCCGGTGCGTCACATGTTCGCCACCAGCTTCGGGTTGTCGGAGAAATTCCTCAATGAGTTCAGGGCGTTCTGGGACTTGCCTGCTGACTGGAACATGACCGAGGCAGAACTGGACGTGCCGTCCTACGGCTCGAAGTACCGGATGGATCTCTCGTTGCTGCCCGACGTGACCACGGTGGTTCAGGTCGAAGAGTAACCCGCCTGGCATCGATATCGAAGCGAATCAAGGAGTATCAAAATGTCTGCTTATACGAAAGAACAGGTCAGCAATCTGGTCGATGGACGGCTCGACTGGGATACGACCGTACGCATGTTGTCCATGCCGAAGGATCATGAGCGATTTAGCCAGTATCTCGAAGTGTTGCAGGGAAAGGTAGCGTGGCCGGACAAGATTGTCTTGCCGCTTGGGCCGCACCTGCATATCGTACAGGCCGCGAAAAGCAAGCACTGGCTCGTCAAGTGCGACTGTGGCCATGAGTTCTGCGACTACCGCGAAAACTGGAAACTGTATGCCAACGTCTATGTGCGCGACACCGAAGAGGCCATGCTCGAGGTCTATCCGAAGCTCATGGCGCCCGACACGCAGTGGCAGGTCTACCGCGAGTATTACTGCCCGAGTTGCGGGACCATGCACGACGTCGAAGCACCGACGCCGTGGTATCCGGTGATTCACGATTTCGAGCCGGACATCGAAGCGTTCTACAAGGAGTGGTTGCAGTTGCCGGTGCCCGAGCGCGCTGACTAGCATATAGCCCAGGGCGTGGGGCGTGATTGCCGCGCGCCCGGTTCTCCCCGCAGGCGGCGCCATTCTATCGAGTGGCGCCGCCACAGGGCGGCTTCCCCACGGTCGTTTCTTTCGTTTCTTTTCGTTTCTTTCGTTTGATGCGCCGCAACGAGCAGGCTACCCGGGCTCGCGAGCGGCCCGCCGGCACCGTTCGAAAATCGAACGCTACCTGTGCGGCCACCGTCCGGAAATCAAACGTTCGGTGGCGCGCTGGGCGTCCTCTCACAGCATTCTCCCGGTGGCATCGATCTTGCCCCTCTCCTTGCCCCAGCCGACTGCACCTGCCATGTTGCGATGCGGTCTGAGGCAGCACAAAAAAGGAGACGGATAATGGATATGCCGGATGCCACCCAGATGTTCTCGAACCCTGGCGATGAAGCGCTCGTCATGGCTGCCTGGGAACGATTCCTGAGTGGTGGAGAAGCGCCGCACAGTGTCGTGCGGCACCTCGTTGACACATCGTGGCAACGCTGCCTCGATTGGCGGGTGGATCCCACGCTAGGCCACGCGCCACCGCCGCTGGACGAGCATCTTCTGTATTCGCTGCAACGCAGTCACCGCGATCTGGTCGAGGCAAGTGCCCCGGTGATGGCGCATGCACGCGACTTTCTTGCGCAGACCGAAACGGTCATGGCGCTTGCCGAGCCGGCCGGCACCATCCTCAATCTCGAAGGCGACCCCGCTGCCATTGCTTCCGCGCACGGGATTCAGCTCCTGCCGGGTGCGTCCTGGAACGAGATGATCTGTGGCACCAATGCGATCGGCACGGCGATCGAGGTCGGCCAGCCTGTGCAGATTCATTCTGCCGAACACTTCTGCGCCGGCATCAAGCGCTGGACCTGTTCGGCCAACGCGATCCGCGATCCGCGCGACGGCTCGATCATCGGCGTCATCGACGTGTCCGGTTTGTCCGAATCGTACAATCGTCACAGCCTGGCGCTGGTGGTCACGGCCGCTAGCCGGATTGAGAGCCGTCTTGCTGCGCGGACCATGGAGCTGCGCTATCGGCTGCTGGATCGCTGCATGAAGCGCTTGGCGATGCTTGCATACGACGGCGCGGTCGTGTTCGACCATGGTGGCTACCCGATCAAGGCCAACGAACACGCCGAAGCGGCGGTCGCGGCAGCGGGCGGGGATTTTTCGCTGGCACGGCCGAGGCGGATCGTTGCACTCGCAACCGAGTCCGCAGCGACAGGCGTGGTCTCCGCCGATTTGCCGCACTGGATCCAACCCGATTGGGTCGAGCCGGTGATCGACGATGGCAGGCGCATCGGCAGCTTGCTGATCGTGCCGTTCATGCAACGCAACGGCTCTGTGCGCAAGGCTGGCAACGCATCCGGTTGCGGCGCCGACGCTGGATCGAAGGCCGGCTTCGAGCGCATCCTGGGTGAGGCTCCGGCATTGCTCGAGGCGGTGGACAAGGCCCGGCAGATCGCACGTTCACACGCGCCGGTTGTGCTGCTCGGCGAGACCGGAGTGGGAAAGGAACTGTTCGCCAAGGGCATCCATCATGCGAGCCAGGTGAAGGAGGGGCCTTTCATTGCGCTCAACTGCGGTGGCCTCTCGCGCGAATTGCTCGCCAGCGAATTATTCGGCTATGGCGATGGCGCCTTCACCGGTGCACGCCGAGGGGGCGCGCTAGGCAAGATCGAAGCGGCCAATGGCGGGACCCTGTTTCTCGACGAGATCGGCGAAATGCCGGTCGACCTGCAGCCGCATTTCCTGCGCGTGCTGGAACAGGGGGAGATCTATCGGCTCGGCGAAAACGTCCCCAGGAAGGTGACCTTTCGCCTCGTCGCGGCGACCAATCGCGACTTGAGAAAGGAGGTCGCCGAAGGGCGCTTTCGGATGGATTTCTTCTATCGCGTCGCGGTGACCAGTATTCGCATCCCGCCGCTGCGCGACCGGCCGGGGGACATTCGCCGCCTGACGGAATATCTGGTCCGCAAGTTCGCGACAGAGCTCGGCAGGGCAAGCCCGGCGGTGGACGACGAAGTGGTTGCGGCGCTCTGCAGGTATGCATGGCCGGGTAACGTGCGCGAGCTTCATAATGTGGTGGAAAGCATGCTGCTCACGGCAGGCCCGGAGGGTTTGACGCTCGCGGATCTGCCACCGGAACTGCGCGCGTACGATGAGCCGATCCACGCCGGATCCGATGAGCCTTTTCCCGGCGACGGCCTGGGCACAATGGAAGCGACGGAACAGGGGGCGATTCGCAGCGCGATCGCCATCTCGCGCGGAAACCTGACATCCGCGGCAAGGCACCTGGGTATTGCGAAGAGCACGCTTTACCAGAAGCTCAGGAAATATGGACTGGATCGCACCCTGGTTGAGATCCGGGGCCAGGGGCGTTAAGAGGCCGGGCTTCGACCGGCTCCGCGTCGCTCCGCGCAAAGCGATGCACGCCACCCGCCAGGTACTTTCCCTGGCGGGTTTTTAACGCACTCATGGTTCGCGATTCCCGAACCTCAGATCATTCCCCTTGGACCGTTTGCCACTTAATCTTCAATGCAAGCCATGCATTCGTAGATCAAGGCATACCTGCATCTGCATCAGTCAGGTCCAAAAGCGAAATCGGGAGACATCTCATGAGTGACATTCCACGCAAGTCCGCGGCGCCCGCGAACGCCGGGCGATTCGACGGCGTATTCGACATCGTCATCGTGGGAGCGGGCGCTGCCGGCCTCGCTTGCGCACTGTTCGCCGCGTGGCAGGACAACAAGGTTCTGCTGCTCGAGAAAGCCTCCGACCTGGGCGGCACGGCGAAGAAGGCCGCGTTCTGGTACTGGGTGCCCAACAATCGGCCGATGCGCGAGCTCGGCATTCAGGACAACCGGGAGGATTGCATCCGCTACATGGCGCGGCTGTCGCGGCCGGAAACCTATAGTCCGGATCTGCCGCGCTTCGGCATGACGCAGTGGGAATTCGACATGTGCGCAGCGATCTACGACAACGCGTCGCCTGCCGCCGAACTGCTCGCCGGGAAGGGCGCGCTCGAATATCGCCATTGTCCCGAGGTCCCCGATTACTGGGCGGAATTGCCCGAAGACAAGGCGCCGAAGGGCCGCGTGCTGTTGCCCAAAGGCGCCTGCGATTCGATGTCCGATGGCGGTGCGGTAGCCGTGCGCTCGATGTCCGAAGCTGCATTGAGGGCGGGTGTGGAGATTCGCACGAATTGCCGGGTGCAGCGGCTCCTGATTGACGACAAGGGTGCCGTGACCGGTGTCGAAGCCGACATCGCGCAGCAGGGTGTGATGACGTTCAAGGCGCGCAAAGCGGTGATCTTCGGCACAGGTGGCTTCACGCACAACCAAACCATGCGCAAGAATTTCCTGAGCGCGCCGGTGTTCGGCGGCTGTGCCGCGCGCACCAATGAGGGCGATTTCGTCGCGATCGGCACCGCTGTCGGCGCGGAACTGCGCAACATGAACTATGCGTGGATGTGTCCGATCGTCCTCGAAAAGGCCCTGAACGACGATCCGGGCCTGATCGGCACGTTCTCGCCGTCTGGCGACTCGATGATCTACGTAAACCGGCACGGCAAACGGGTCACCAATGAAAAGCTCGCCTACAACGAGTCGGCCCAGGCTTTCTTCAACTGGGACCCGGCAAGGTCGGAATATCCGAACCTCGTGCTCGCGGCGATCTGGGACGCACGCAGCCAGACGCACTCCGCAAGCACCGAATACGGACGCTTCATCGTGCCCGAAGGTGTCAACGATGCCCATGTGATCAAAGCCGGTACCCTCGCCGAATTGGGGCAGAAGATCCGTGAGCGGGTGGCGAAGCTCGCTCCGCAGATCGGCAACCTGCACTTCGGCGACGACTTCGAGGCCAATCTTCCCGCCACCGTTGAGCGCTTTAACGGGTTCGCGCGCAGCGGCAAGGACCTCGACTTCCAGCGCGGCGAGCGGCCGGTCGAACTGCTGTTCAACGGCCCGGCTGCGCCCGAGCCGGCGGGTCCGAATCCGACGATGTATCCGCTCGCCGAAAGCGGCCCCTACTATGCCGCGCTGCTGACAGGCGGTAATCTCGATACGAAGGGCGGTCCGGTCACCAATCCCGACGGGCAGGTGCTGGATCATATGGGGCAAGCGATTCCGGGCCTCTACGGGGTCGGCAATTGCGTCGCGTCGGCGTCGGCGCGCGCTTACTGGGCGGGCGGCGCGACGCTCGGCCCGATACTCGCGTTTGCGTATCTTGCGGCGCGCCGCGCGCACCAGGAATCTCCGCGCTGAGGTAGTGATGAGTTCCCGCCCGTGGATCGTGCCGAGGGCGGCCCCCTATGTGCATTAGCCCAGTCCATCAACAGGAGCGGATCATGGCGATTACCACCCAGACGATGACCGACGAGCAGAGAAAGTCGGTCGCAATCGAGTACCTGAAAGCATTCGACAACGGCGGCGTCACCTCGACGGGAGGCAGTATTCTGGACCTCTTCGCCGACGACGCGCAGGTGTTCTTTCCGAAGTGGGGCATCGCTAACGGGAGGGATCAGATCGGCAAGCTGTTCACTGAAGTCGGCGGCACCTTGAAGTCGATCGTCCACCACTATGCGCACTTCAACTGGATTTTCTCCGGCAGCGATGTTGTGGTGTGCGAAGGGACGAGTCACGGCGAACACCGCGACGGTCCATGGCGAAGCGGCGTGCCGGCCTGGGGGGCAGGCAACTGGTGCGATGTGTTCGAGATTCGCGACTGGAAGATTCAGCGTGTCTACATCTACCTCGATCCGGACTACGCGGGGCGCGATACGGCGCGCTATCCGTGGCTCAACAAGGCGTGACTGCAGGGCGAAGCCCGCAGATGGCCGAAACTCGAAACGGATTGTCAGACGCGCCGTTGGAGAGCGGTTACCATGGAGCGCGCAGCCTTCGGCGCGGCAACGCATGATGGCCGGACGGCGTTTCGGGTTGCCGCCGGTGAGCGCTCAGCCGCTGTGCACTCGCGTCTGACGTGTATTTCGTCGCTGCTTATAAATCGAATGGAGACAAAGATGAGCGACCTCGCCAACCTTGGTGGCATCGTCGACGACGCGGAATCGGTAACCGCGGTCGTGACGGCCGCGATGAGTCGAACGGATGACCCGCGCCTGAAACAGATCGTCGATGCGCTGGTCAGGCATGCCCATGCCTTTTTCAAGGAGGTCCGGCTCACGGACGAGGAGTTCGGGCAAGGCATCGAATTCGTCAAGGCGATTGGTCAGGCCTGCCGTGACGATCATAACGAAGCGGTCTTGTGCGCTGACGTGCTGGGCTTTTCCACTCTGGTCACGCTGCTGAATAACAGCGGTTCGAAGGGCCGCACGCCAGGCGCGTTGCTGGGGCCGTTTTACCGGGGCGATTCGCCTGCTCATCAAAACGGCGACTGCATTGCCTGCGAAGGATCGCCAGGGGCGCCGCTATTCGTGCGGGCGCGGGTTGTGGATACTGCCCAGCAACCGGTCGCCGGCGCGATGGTCGACGTGTGGCAGGCGTCGCCCGTCGGTCTCTATGAGAATCAGGATCCGGACCAGCCGGACATGAATCTGCGCGGCCGCTTTCGTACCGATGCACAAGGGTATTTCCACTTTCGCACCGTCAGGCCGGCTGGGTATCCGATTCCAACCGACGGCCCAGTGGGTGTCCTGCTCGCCAAACAGCACCGTCATCCATATCGCCCCGCGCACCTGCATTTCGTCGTGATTGCCGAGGGGCACGAGACGCTCGTATCGCAGGTCTTCGCGGACGACTCGGAGTATCTGGGCTCCGATGTGGTGTTTGGCGTGAACCGCTCGCTGATCGGCAACTTCGAATTGCACGACGCACATATTGGCGGCACGGCCCCCGACCCGTCTGTGCAAGGGCCGTACTACACGCTCGACTACGAGTTCACGATCGCGAAGGGTACGCCGACGTATCCGACGCCGCCGATCAAATAGAACAGGGTTGCCCGTGTCAAACTGGTTGACTCGCCACATGGCAATTGACGCCCCATTCGCACCATGACCAGCCGCACGACGATCACCCGCATCGGCCTGATCTCCGACACGCACAACCTGGTGCGCCCGGAGGCGCTGCAGCATCTCGCGGGATGCGATGCGATCATCCACGCGGGCGATATCTGCGAGCAGGCAGTGCTCGATGCACTGGAGCAGATCGCCCCCGTCACTGCGGTGCGGGGTAACAACGACACGGGCGACTGGGCTCGCGCACTGCCTACGCACGCGTTGCTCACAGCACAGCAGGTGACGATTCTCGTCGTGCATGACATCGCCGACGTCGAAGCCGATCCGCGCAGCAAGGGGATCGGAGTGGTCGTGACCGGGCATTCACATAAGCCGTTGATCGATGAGCGGGACGGCGTGCTGTTCGTCAATCCTGGCAGTGCCGGGCCGCGGCGCTTCAAGCTGCCGGTGTCGGCGGGTCTGCTGATAGTGGATGGCGTGCGCGCCAAGGCGACCTTGCATCCGTTGCTGACGTAACAACGGGCCGGCACAGGGAAACCCCATGCCGACCCGTCTTCACACCCGCGCCGTAGCCCTTGCCGCGTAATCCTCATCCATCTCCGCCGCTTCGCGCTCGCCACGCAGCACGGCATGCGCTTCCGAATGCGTGGCCACACAAGGTCCCGAGCCGAGCAGCGGCTTGCGCGCCGTTTCGCGCAACGCGAGCACCGAAACGATCCCGATCAGCGATGCGCCCATCAGATAGTACGCGGGCATCATCAGATTGCCGGTAGAGTCGACCAGCCACGCGGCCACCAGCGGCGTCGTCCCGCCAAACAGCGACACCGAGATATTGAAGCCGATCGCCAGTGCACCGTAACGGATCTTCGTGGGGAACAGCGCCGGCAGCGCCGACGGCATCACGCCCGTGAAGCACGACAGCAGCACGCCGAGAATCAGCAGGCCGCCGAACACCGGCAGCATCGTGCCCGTGCGGATCAGCAGCAGGGCGGGAATCGACAGCGCGAACAGACCCACGCAGCCGAACAGCATCACCGGCTTGCGGCCGATCGTGTCGGACAGACGCCCGGCGAACAGCGTCATCGGCATCATCAGGACCATCACCAGCAGCACGAGAAAGAGGCCGTGCGTTTCGTCGAAATGCAGCGTCGACGACAGGTAGCTCGGCAGATACGACAGCGCCATATAGTCGGTGACGTTGAAGATCAGCACGAGGCCGACGCACAACAACAGGGGCTTCCACTGCTTCACCAGCAGTTCGCGGAACGATTGCTTGGGGAGCGCCTTGTCCTCCGCTTCGCGCGCTTCAGCCTGTTTCTTGAAGGCCGGTGTTTCTTCGAGCTTCATGCGGATGTAAAGGCCAACCAGACCCAGCGGCCCGGCGATCAGGAACGGCACGCGCCAACCCCACGACAGCAGCGCATCGTGCGACAGCGCGGCCGTCAGCACGACGACCGTGCCGGCGCCGAGCACATAGCCGATCAGCGTGCCGAACTCGAGGAAGCTGCCCATGAAGCCGCGCCGCTTGTCGGTCGAGAACTCGGCGATAAAGGTAGCCGCGCCGCCGTATTCGCCGCCGGTGGAGAAACCCTGCACCAGACGCGCGACGAGCAGCAACACCGGCGCGAAGATGCCGATCGACGCATAGCTCGGAATCAGGCCGATCGCGAAGGTGCCGACGGCCATCATGATCATCGTCATCGCGAGTACGCGCTGCCGGCCGATGCGATCGCCGAGCGGGCCGAACACCATGCCGCCGATCGGACGCACGAGGAAGGCCGCCGCGAAGGTGCCGAAGGTGGCAATCAACTGCGCGGACGGGTTGCTCGACGGGAAGAACACCTGGCCGAGCGTGACGGCGATGTAGCTGTACACGCCGAAGTCGAACCATTCCATGGCGTTGCCGAGCGCCATCGCGCCGACGGCCCGTTTCAGGAGGGATTTATCGACGACGGTGATGTCGTCGAGGGTGAGGCGTTGTTCTTGTTTGTGGTGTCGCCAGAAGCCGTTGCTGGAAGCGGTCAAGGTGAAAACTCCAATGACTGCGACGAAACTCATGAAAACGCGCATGAACGTTCCGCCACGGGTGCTGGGAAAGCGCAGTTTCGCGAAACAGGCGAGGGCCGATGTGGCGACGGCCGTGCAGGGGCGAAAGGAAAAGCCAACGCCCGTGCCCCGCGCAGGTCGCGGAATTGCACTGGTCTAGGTTGTTGCTGATCGTTGCATCTGCGTGGCCGTGGAAGGGGGGCAGATGCATGAGGACGCTGGGGAAACGTAATGCCCCGCGCGCCACTGAAAGGCCTGGAACGAAAAAGGCCGGTGCTTGCCGCGACTGCGTTGCGGTGTGACCGACAAGCCTTCTTGTCTAAAAACAGCTCAATCCAAGATGCTTCGCACACAGCGCGGCACAGTGAATTGAACGCGAATGATGGTGAATGACTGTTGAAACGATGCACATGGTAGCACGATGACCGAGGATCGTGCAATCGGAGTGGCCGGGCGAAGAGCTTGCCAGGACGCGCAATCCCTTGCGTGGCGGGGGATCCGGCGGCTTGTGAAAATTTGAAACGCGGGCTTAAAAGCGGGTGGCCGGGCGTCAGACAGGCAAAAAAATCCGCGTACGCGGCCAGGCCTATCGCTTGATCTGTTGACGATTTTGCGAGGGGCTGACCACTGCGGGTGCTGCTTCTAGGCCCTCGGGACCGATATTCCCAAGGGCTTCGTCCTGTCGGGTATCCGGAACATGTGGTTTGATAAAGTATCAGCCGTCAGCCCCGATTAACCACATTCTCCGGGAATATCAACCGGTAACTCTTCAGGTCTTCCCTGAAGGCATTACAGCGACCAAGTTGGTCCCGCACATCATGTCGCAATTGCCCGTAGTCGAAGCGCGAAGTCCAGTCGTGGATACGCGTCATGCTGCGGATGTACGGGGTCGCATCGTGGTCATCTGTCAGCCGCTTTAGTGGCAGCAGATAGTCCTCGCGATACACCGTCGGAACGATGATTCTGCACACGCCTGCTTCGCTGAGTACGCAGTTCGTCGCAAGCCGCGCCGAGCGACCGTTACCATCCTGGAAAGGATGGACCTCCGAGACGACGAACATCGTCATCAATGCGCGTGCGACAGGGTCCGTCAGCGACCTGATGCGCTCGAAGCCTTCTGCCAGGGTAGCCGGAACCTGCTCCGGCAGCACGAAGAGTGTGTTGCCGGCCATATTGCGCTTCTCCTTCCACTGTCCGGGCCCCTTGTCCGGGCGCGCCTGCATCACGAGGGCATTTACGCTCTTGAGCCAGTCGAGAAAGTCTTCGGCCGTCGGTGCAGGCCGGTTTCGCCATGGCGTCGTGCTGGCCGCCCGAAAGGTACCCAGAATGTCGTGGGAGTCCTCCGACCGGTTCGGAATGATGGCCCCCTCGAAGACAATCTGCTCTGCTTCTTCAACCTCGAACGTCGTGCCCTCGATGAAATTCGAAAAGTAGGCTTCGAAGAAAGCAAAATTCGCTAGTGCCGTGCCCTTGGTTGCAGGGTCGGCCGGATGTGCGAATACTGCGTCGGCGAGCGCGGCGTGCAGCACGTCGAACAGTTCCAGCCGGTCAGGGTCGTACGGCCTGCCTGCGGCGCGCGCGAGCGCCAGCTTGCTGCGAAGCTTCTTTTCTTCGTGTGTGCCGAGCAGTGCGCCGATGAGTCCGTCCAGGCGCTTGCTCTCAGCAGCCATGTCGAGCTTGTCAGCGATGGCTCTCGCCTGGTCCCGCAGGTCGTTGAGCTTGAAGTCTCCCCGGATGGTTAGAATCCTGTCGAGGCGGGCCTCGATGTCTTCTTGCGGAAGCACCCGTGCTGCCGCGCCGCGAGCGGTCCCCATGTTCTCAAGGAAGCCGCGGGCCTCGCTCGGCATGTAGATGTTCCGGTGGGGCAAGTCGGGCGTCGGTGGTTCGAGCAATGGCGCCGCGCCGGCTCCAGAAAACACCTCGATGGTGAGCCCGGGCAACTCGAGCTTGCGGCGCGTACGGCCGCGCCGAACATGAAGGACACCATCGACAGGTCGGTGCTCCAGTGCGGACCGATAAGCCAGCACTGCACCCGGGAGCAGGTGGCTGACAATCGCTGCCCAGTTGCGAAGAACGACTGCTTCGACAGGACTGTCCAGGTTGCGCGTGTAGACGCCCCCATAAATGCGTCGGAGCGCACCCGTCTCGGCGAGGCGGCGCAACGCGCGCGCATGCGCATCGTCTTCCAGAGAAAAGAGGACTTCCGCGGTGTCCCTGTCCGAATGTTGCGTCATTGTGCGCTCTATGGCAGCTGGCTTGTCCGAAAAACACTGAAATAATACGCTGTATCGTCCGAAATATAGACGATTAGGTTTGATTGTGGCCCTGAATGTTTGCCGGAAACTACTTGATTCGACCGCTCTTGGCGCGCGCGTCGTCCGGAAACTGCACGATTCTCGACTGATTTTGTCCGAATACAGGAAGATTGTGCGGAAAACGGGAAGCTGGCCATCGGGGCCCGAAGGACGTTCGCCGCGGCCCGGCAACGCGCAGTGCCAGTCTTCCTGCGACGGCCGAAGGCCTGGCGCAAAGCGAAGCCAAAAAAGAGCCTTGGCGAGCCACCACTTCCACTGGATTGGAAGGGCCAAAGAGACCCGACAAGAAGAAGCCCATGTAAGTCGTCGACTTACATGGGCTATTTTTCGGAATCAAAACCAGGTCATCAACAGATCAAGCGACAGGCTTGGCACGCGGCGCGGATTCGTCGTCAGCTCATGCGACCCTGGCGGGCCCTCATCAACCCTGCGACGGCGGCACGTAGCCCGAAGCCTGATCGGCGCCTTCGCCGAAGAAGAACTTCTCGGTCTGCTTCATCAGGTACTGGCGCGCGCGCGGATCAGCCATGTTCAGGCGGTTCTCGTTGATCAGCATGGTCTGCTGCTTGAGCCATGCCTGCCAGGCTTCCTTCGAGATGCTTTCGTAAATCCGCTTGCCGAGTTCGCCCGGCAGCGGCGGGAAATCGAGGCCTTCGGCTTCCTTGCCGAGCTTCGCGCATTGAACCAAACGAGCCATGCTGTGCTTCTCCTTTAATCAGTGTGGGGTGCGGCAGTCGCTTTATATGAGGGCGCTTACAGCTGTTTCATCAGCACCAGCGACTTGCGCTGCCAGTTATAGAGGCGGCGGCGGTCTTCCGGCAGGTCGTCGACCGTTACCTTCACGAAGCCGCGTTTGAGGAACCAGTGTTCGGTGCGCGTCGTCAGCACGAAGATGCGCGTGAGGCCGCGCGCCCGGGCGCGCTGTTCGATGCGCTTCAGGAGCCGCTCGCCGTCGCCCGTGCCTTGCGCTTCGGGGGCGACCGTCAGGCACGCCATTTCGCCGATGCGTTCCTGCGTGTACGGATACAGCGCCGCGCAGCCGAACAGCACGCCATCGTGCTCGATCACCGAGAAATGGTCGATGTCGCGTTCGATCTGATGGCGCCCGCGCCGCACCAGCGTGCCGTCCGATTCGAGCGGCTCGATCAGCGCGAGAATGCCGCCGACGTCGTCCGGCGTTGCTTCGCGCAGGCTTTCGAGGTTCTCGTACGAGATCATCGTGCCCACGCCATCGTGCAGGAACAGTTCGAGCAGCAGGCTGCCGTCGAGCGCGTAGGGGATGATGTGCGCCCGCGCCACGCCGCCGCGGCAGGCGCGGATGGAGTGCTTGAGGTAGAAGCCGGCGTCACCCTGGACTTCGCCGCTTTCATGCAGCTTGTAGGCGTCGTCGAGCGACAGTTCGCGGATCAACTCGGGTCCGTCTTCGCCGGTTTCCATCAGGCCCGGCGTTTCGGTCAGGAACACGATCTTGTCGGCGCGCAACGCGATGGCGGCGGCCGAGGCGACGTCTTCCATCGACAGATTGAACGCCTCGCCGGTGGGCGAGAAGCCGAGCGGCGAGAGCAGCACCAGCTTGCGGCTTGCCAGCGAATGGCGGATCGAATCCGCGTCGATCTTGCGCACCACGCCAGTGTGGGCGAAGTCGACCCCGTCCAGAATGCCGACCGGGCGCGCCGTGACGAAGTTGCCGGACACCACGCTGATGTGCGCGTGCGCCATTGGCGTGTTCGGCAGGCCCTGGCTGATCGCCGCCTCGATGTCCAGACGCACTTCGCCGGCGGCTTCTTTCGCCGATTCGAGCGCGCGCGCATCGGTGATGCGCATGCCGTGCGAAAACTCGGACTCCACGCCGTGCAGGCTCATCTGCTCTTCGACCTGCGGTCGCGAGCCGTGCACCAGCACGATCTGGATGCCCATGGCCTGCAACAGCGCGATGTCCGACACCAGTGCGTTCAGCAGCCCCTGATGCACCACTTCGCCGCCGAACCCGACGACGAACGTCTTGTTGCGGAACGCGTGGATATACGGGGCGACCGAGCGCATCCAGTCGACGAATTGCGCGTGCTGCGAGTCGGATTCCGCAGCGCCGGACGGGGCCAGAGCGCTCGCGGGCGTGGGGACGAGGTCGGTTTGGGAATTCATGCCCGGGATTATAATGCGCCCCCATGTCAAATGTACCCAAAAGTCCCGCTGCGGCGAACGAGAAAACGGCCGCAAATGCCGGATCAGACAAATCGCGCGAGTCGCACGGCGAGGTTGAGCGCCGCGCGGCAACCGAAGGCGCGCGTCAGGCGCCGCGACCGGCGCGGCTGTCGGGTGAGGGCCGTCCTGCTGACGCGGGTGACCCGAAAGCGTCACAGAAGCCGGGCCGACCGCAACAACCTCAACAAGCGCGACGTGATGCTGGACCCCATACGCAAAAAACGGCCGGCAGAAAACCGCAAACGGCTGGTCAAGATGCGCGGCGGCCGGTTACTGCGGGCCAAGGGGCGGATCAGCGGCCGCGGAATGCGCCACAGAGCGCCCCACAGAATGCGCAGAACGTGACGCGCGCTGCGGGCGCAATGGATGCCGATGCGCTGCGGCGCCCCGCGCGCCCCGCACGCACGGTCGCGCCCAATCGGATTCCGCCGATCACCTTTCCGGAAGCGCTGCCGGTGTCAGGCCGGCGCGCCGAAATCGCGCGGGCGATTGCCGAAAATCAGGTGGTGATCGTCTGTGGCGAGACCGGCTCGGGCAAGACCACGCAGTTGCCGAAAATCTGTCTTGAACTGGGGCGCGGGCTCGGTGCAGGCGGCTCGGGGCTGATTGGACACACGCAGCCGCGCCGGATCGCGGCGTCCGCGACCGGCCGCCGGATCGCTGAAGAACTCGGCACGCCGTTTGGCGAAGTGGTCGGCTACAAGGTGCGCTTCACCGACAATCTTTCGTCGGGCGCGTCGGTCAAGCTGATGACAGACGGCATTCTGCTCGCCGAAACGCAGACCGATCCGCTGCTGAAGGCGTACGACACGCTGATCATCGACGAAGCGCATGAGCGCAGTCTGAATATCGATTTTCTGCTCGGCTATCTGCGCGAGATCCTGCCCAAGCGCCCCGATCTGAAGCTGATCGTGACCTCGGCGACCATCGATGCGGACCGGTTTGCGCGCCATTTCGGCAGCGAAGAGAAACCCGCGCCGGTGATCGAGGTGAGCGGCCGGCTGTATCCGGTCGAGGTGCGTTATCGGCCAGTGGCCGAGGACAGTCCGGCGGTGAAATCTGCCGAAGGTTCGCCATCGTCGCCATCGTCGCGCGAGCGGCCCAAAACGCAGCGCGAGACCGATCGCGACCTGATGGACGCGATCGTCGACGCGGTGGATGAACTCTGCCGCGAAGGTCCGGGCGACGTGCTGGTGTTCCTGCCGGGCGAGCGCGAAATCCGCGACGCCGCCGAGGCGCTGCGCAAGCACCATCCGCCGCATACGGAGATTCTGCCGCTGTTCGCGCGCCTGTCGGCGGCGGAGCAGGAGCGCGTATTCCGGGCGTCGAACGCGCGGCGTATCGTGCTGGCCACCAACGTCGCAGAAACGTCGCTGACGGTGCCGGGGATTCGCTACGTCGTCGATACGGGCCTCGCGCGCGTGAAGCGCTATTCGTACCGCAACAAGGTCGAGCAACTGCAGGTCGAATCGATTTCGCAGGCCGCGGCCAATCAGCGCGCCGGGCGCTGCGGCCGCGTGGCCGATGGCGTGTGCATCCGTCTGTACGAGGAGACGGATTTCCAGTCGCGCGTGCGCTTTACGGACCCCGAGATTCTGCGTTCGTCGCTCGCGTCCGTGATTCTGCGGATGAAATCGCTGCACCTGACGGCGATCGAAACCTTCCCGTTCATCGAACCGCCGCCCGGCCGCGCGGTTGCCGACGGTTATCAACTGCTGAACGAGCTCGGCGCCGTCGACGACGACAACGAACTCACCCCGCTTGGCCGCGAGCTTGCGCGGCTGCCGCTCGATCCGCGCGTCGGGCGGATGATTCTCGCCGCGCGCGACCAGCAGGCGCTGCGCGAAGTGCTGATCATCGCGAGTGCGCTGTCGGTGCAGGACCCGCGCGACCGGCCGATCGAAGCCCAGGAACAGGCCGACCAGGCGCACCGCCGCTTTGCCGACGAGCGCTCGGAATTCCTGCAATGGCTGAAGATCTGGACGTGGTTCGAGGAAGCGGTTGAGCACAAGAAGTCGAACAAGCAGCTCACCGACGCGTGCCGCGCGAATTTCCTGTCACATGTGCGGCTGCGCGAATGGCGCGACGTGCATTCGCAACTGCTGACGGTGGTGCGCGAACACGGCTGGCGCATCAACGAAGCTGAAGCCACTTTTGAACAGATTCACCTCGCGCTGCTGACGGGGCTGCTCGGCAACATCGGTCTGAAGGCCGACGACGAGCCGTATTACCTCGGCGCGCGCAGCATCAAGTTTTATCTGTGGCCGGGTTCGGCGCTCGTGAAGAAAGCGGGGCGCTGGGTGATGGCCGCGGAACTCGTGGAGACGAGCCGGCTCTACGCGCGCTGCATCGCGAAGATCGAGCCGGAATGGATCGAGCAGATCGGCGCGCACTTGCTGAAAAAGTCGCTCTCCGAGCCGCATTGGGAAAAGCGTGCGGCGCAGGTGTCGGCTTACGAACGCGCCGTGCTGTACGGCTTGCCGATCTATCACCGGCGGCGCGTGAGCTTCGGCAAGCAGGACCCGTCACGGGCGCGCGAGCTGTTCATTCGCGGCGCGCTGGTGGAAGGTGAGTTCGACACGAAGCTTGCGTTCTTCGCGCACAACCGCAAGCTGTTGGCTGATATCGAGCAGCTCGAACATAAATCGCGTCGCCAGGACGTGCTGGTCGACGACGAACTGATTTACGCGTTCTACGATCAGGCTCTGCCGCAGGGCATCTACACGGGTGCTTCGTTCGAGCGCTGGTATCGCGACGAAGTGAAGAAGAGCGGCCAGCCGGAAGACAAGCTGCGCCTCCTGTACCTGTCACGCGACGATCTGATGCGCCACGAGGCCGCCGGTGTCACGACGGACCTGTTCCCCAAGCGCATGACGATGTCGGGCGTCGAGATGGCGCTGACCTATCACTTCGAGCCCGGTTCGCCGCGCGACGGTGTAACGCTGGCCGTGCCGTTGTACGCGTTGAACCAGGTGGATGCGCGGCGCTGCGAATGGCTCGTGCCCGGCATGCTGAAGGAGAAAACGCAACTGCTGCTGAAGTCGTTGCCGCAAAAGCTGCGGCGGCATTGCGTGCCGTTGCCGGAATATGCGGCCGGTTTTGTCGAGCGAACGGGTGGTGCGCGCTTTGGTGCGGGCGGTCTGCTCGAGGCGCTGATTGCGGATATTCGCGAGCAGACTCAGGTCGCGATGAAGCAGTCCGATTTCAAGCTCGAGACGCTACCGGCGCACCTGTTCATGAACTTCAAGGTCGTGGACGAGCATGGCCGGCAACTCGCGATGGGGCGCAATCTGGCGCAACTGCGGGCAGAACTGGGTGGCCAGGCGCAGCAGCATTTTCAGAAGATTGCGGCTGGGGCGGCGGGGGTGGCGTTGGCGGGAGCCAGCGGTGGTTCTGGTTCTGGCGATACGGCGGCCCAGGGCGGTTCTGCGCGCGGACACGCGGGTGCGGAGACGGGCGCGGGCGCATCGTCGGGCAACGCGGGAGCGGGCCGCGCAGCGCGCGGGGTCGCGGTTCCGCAAACCGCGTCGCAGCAAGCTTCTGCGACCACCGCACTCTACGAGAAACTCACGACCTGGAATTTCGGCAAGCTCCCCGAGTTGCTGGAGATTCGCCGCGGCGGGCAAACGCTGTTTGGTTACCCGGCGCTGGTGGATCGTGGCACGCATTGCGATGTCGAGGTGTTCGATTCGCCGGACGAAGCTTTGCGCATTCATCGCGCGGGGCTGCGGCGGCTGTTCGCGCTGCAGTTGAAGGAGCCGATCAAGTATCTGGAGAAGAACCTGCCGGGTTTGCGCGAGATGGCGATGCAGTTCATGCCGCGCGGCACGCAGGAAGAGTTGCGCGACCAGTTGATCGATACCGCGCTCGATCGGGCCTGTTTGCAGGATCCGCTACCGGACGATGACGTGACGTTCCACACGCGTCGCGACGAAGGGCGTAGCCGTCTGACGCTGCTCGCGCAGGAAATCGCCCGGCTGGTTGGGCAGATCCTCAGCGAATATGCGAGCGTCACCAAGAAGCTCGTGCAGGCGAAGCCTTTCGCGGCGGCATATGCGGATATGCAGAACCAGCTTGATGCGCTGATCGGCAAACGCTTTCTGATCGACACCCCGTATGCGCAGCTCGCCCATTTTCCGCGCTATCTGAAGGGCATCGCGTTGCGCATCGACAAGCTGAAGGCCGACTCGGCCCGGGACGCGCGGCAGGTCGCCGAGTTCCAGCCGTTGCTGCAAAACTATCAGCGTGCGCTTGCACAGCGGGGTGGTGTAATGGATGCGCGACTATCGGAATTCCGCTGGTTGCTGGAGGAGCTGCGGATTTCGTTGTTTGCGCAGGAGTTGCGTACGCCGATGCCGGTATCGGTGAAACGCCTGTACAAGGTGTGGGAATCGATGCAGCGGTGAGCGGGCGCGGCGACCCGTGACTCGTTCGGTGGCAGCCGCCAGGCGGCGGAGCGTGTCGCCGGGTGCATTACAGGGTGTGAACGTCGAAGCATGCCACGTCGGGGCGCGGCGCCGCGCCGGGCGCAAACCTGCGACACGCTGGCGCACCAACCGCCCCCAGGCCTGCATGAAGGGAGGTCTGATCCGCCTTGCCCCCGCCAATACCCCGATCTGCATCAACCGCGCAGGCTTACAAACGGTCTACAATGCCCGCTGTTCTTCGAAGTGAGTTTTCATGCGCAATTTTTCTCTTCCCGGCCTGACTGCCACGCTCGCCGCCAGCGCGGCGCTTGCGGCCGCCGCAGGCCTGTTCTCCCCGGCCGCCCACGCCAACAACGTGATCGTGCTCAATTCCGGCGAAGCCACGCTCAGCCTGATCGACGAGGCCACGCATCAGGTGGTCGGCACGGTGCCGACCGGCAAGGAACCGCATCACCTGATGGCCGCGCCGGACAACTCTTCGCTGATCGTCGCCAATTCGGTCTCGAACAACCTGATGCTCGTCGACCCGAAAACCGGCAAGGTTCAGCGCTGGGTCGAGAACATCGAAGATCCGTATCAGATCGGGTTTTCGCCTGACAGCAAATGGCTCGTCACCACCGGCTTGCGTCTGGACCGTCTCGACATCTATCACTACGACAGCCAGAACAACATGACGCTCGCCAGGCGTCTACCGCTTGCCGTAATGCCGAGCCACATCGCGTTCTCGAACGACAGCAAGACCGTGTTTGTCACGCTGCAGGTATCGGGTGAACTGGCCGCGGTCGATCTGGCCACGCAGCAGGTCAGGTGGAAGATGAAGGTCGGCAAGGTGCCGGCCGGCCTGTGGATGACGCCGGGTGACAAATATCTGCTGGTCGGCATGACCGGCGCTGACTACGTTGCGGTGGTCGACTGGCGCAACCAGAAGGTCGTCAAGACGATCCGGACCGGCAATGGCGCACACAACTTCCGCTCGCTCGCCGACGGCAAGCATGTGGCGGTGTCCAATCGTGTCGCGAGCACCATCAGCATCATCGACGAAGACACGCTCACCAACGTCGGCGACATCACTGGCCTGATGCCGGGCCCGGACGACATGGAGCTGTCAGCCGACAGGCGCTATCTGTGGGTCACATTCCGCTTCGCGAAGCACATCGGCATCATCGATCTGACCACGCGCAAGCTGATCCAGACCATCGCCGTCGGCCGTTCGCCGCACGGTATCTATTTCTTCGACCGTGCGCCGGTGACGGCGCCCAACGGCGCCTGAGCGACGCGCAGGGCGGCCGTGAGTGAAGCGTGACGTAAGACGGGCACCATGTTCCATCTGATCACCTCTTCTCTCGATAACCTGGTTTTGGCCGCGCAAACGCTGCTCTACGTCGACGTCGTGCAGCCGCTGCTATTCCGCTTCAACCTGATGGGCTACGACGAGGACACTTACGACAGCCTGTACTGGGTGATCGTCGGTGTCGTCGAAGTGCTGGCGATGTACGCGGTGCTGCGTCCGCTCGAGGCGTTGCGTCCGGTGGAGCAGTGGGAAAACCGCAAGGCGGTGCGCGTCGATGTGATCCATACGTGGATCACGAAGCTCGGCATCCTGAACCTGTTCTTTTTTTTGCGCTGCAACCGCTGTTCGGCAAGGTGCAGGCATGGCTGCGCCTGCACGACATCTCGAACATCGAGTTCGACAATCTGTGGCCCGGGGTCACCACACGGCCGATCGTCACGTTCGTGATGTATCTGCTCGTGCTGGATTTCGCCGTCTACTGGTTTCACCGCTGGCAGCATCGCTTCGGCATCTGGTGGGAGCTGCATGCCGTGCATCACAGCCAGCGCCAGATGTCCCTCTGGTGCGACGACCGCAATCATCTGCTCGCCAGTCTGCTGCAGGCCTCCTTCTTCGCGTGCATCGCGCGGGTGACCGGCGTGCCGCCCTCGCAGTTCGTCGTGCTGGTCGCGCTGACCAGTCTGGCGCAGAGCGTCCAGCATGCGAACATCCGGCTGTATTTCGGCTGGCTCGGCGAGCGGCTTCTGGTCAGCCCGACGTTTCATCGCCGGCATCATGCGATGGGGTACGGCCATGAAGGCCTGAAATACGGTTGCGACTTCGGCGTGCTGTTTCCGTGGTGGGACATGCTGTTCGGCAGTGTGTCGTGGAGCCGCGAGATGGAGCCGACCGGCATTCGCGACCAGCCTGACGGCCGTTCTTGCGGCGAAGGCTTTTGGGCGCAGCAGTGGCTCGCATTCGTGCGCATCGCCGGGCGGCTTTCGCAGAAGAAGCGCCGCGCGCAGGGCGGCGCCACCGCCGCGGTCTGATCATCCGCTGTTCCCGCGTTTCCCGTCTCCTGTGCGGCCGGTGCTACCGGCCGCACGTCTCGTGGTTTATCCTGTTCACGTTTCCCGCTTTGTTTGGCTGGAATTCGCTGGATTGAGTCACTTCCCTTTGTTCCAACGTTTTGTTCACTCGCACTGGCTCGCATGAATGATCTGTTGCGCTCGTTCGGGCGCGCGCTGGCAAGCGCGCTCCACCCGCGCATGCTCTGGCTGACCTTCTTGCCGTTTTTTGCGGCAACGGTCGTCTGGGGCGTGATTCTCTGGTTTTCCTGGCAGACGCTGATCGGCACGACACGCACGTGGCTCGAGAGCTGGTCGTTCTCGACGACGCTTTATCGTCTGTTCGACTGGCTCGGCTTTTCTTCGCTGCATACCGCGGTCGCGCCTTTCATTGTGATTGCAGTGGCGATTCCGCTGATCGTGGTGACCGTCCTGATGCTGATCGCGACGCTGTCGATGCCGGGCGTGATCCGCCATCTGTCCGCGCGGCAGTTCGCCAGCCTCGAGATGCGGCACGGCGGAACGTGGTACGGTAGCCTCATACAAGCGCTGTGGACGACGCTCGTCTGTCTCGTGCTGCTGGTGGTGACGCTGCCCTTGTGGCTGATTCCGCCGTTTTTCGCGCTGATTCCACCGTTGCTGTGGGGATGGCTCACCTACCGTGTGATGACCTACGACGCGCTCGCGCTGCACGCAAGCCGCGACGAGCGGCGCGCGCTGGTGCGGCGCTTCCGCTTGCCGCTGCTGCTGATCGGTGTCGCGAGTGGCTTGCTGGGCTCGCTGCCGACGTTGCTCTGGGCATCGTCGGTGTGGCTGATTGTGCTGTTCCCGGTGATCACCGCGGTGACGATCTGGATCTACGCGTTCATCCTCGTCTTCTCCGCGCTGTGGTTCGGCAATTACTGTCTGCGCGCATTGCAGCGCATGCGGGCGGAAGAGCACGGCGCGCGTCACGCGGCGCCGGTGGTTCCCTACTGAATCTATCTGAGAGGCCGCAATGGCATTTGGCGTCATCATCATAGGCGACGAAATCCTGTCGGGCCGGCGTGTCGACAAGCATCTGCCGAAGGTCATCGAACTGCTGACCGCGCGCGGCCTGTCGCTCGCCTGGGCAGAATACATCGGCGACGAGCCGGAACGCATCACGGCCACGCTGCGCCGTACCTTCGCCTCGGGCGACATCGTTTTCTCGACCGGCGGCATCGGCGCGACCCCGGACGATCACACGCGGCAATGCGCGGCCGCCGCGCTTGGCGTGCCGCTCGAGTTGCATCCGGCGGCGGCAGAACTGATTCGCGAGCGGATTCGCGACATGCATCCGGCCAATTCGGCTACGCCGCTCGATCTCGATTCACCGGATAACCGGCACCGCCTGAACATGGGCACGTATCCGCGCGGCGCGTCGATCATTCCAAACGGCTACAACAAGATTCCTGGGTTTTCCGTGGCGGACCATCACTTCGTGCCGGGCTTTCCGGTGATGGCGTGGCCGATGATCGAATGGGTCCTCGACACGAAGTACGCCCATCTGCATCACGCCATGCCGCATGCGGAGAAGTCCTTGCTGGTGTTCGAGTTGCCGGAGTCGACGCTTACGCCCTTAATGGAGAGGATCGAGCGTGATTTTCCGCGCGTGCGCGTGTTCAGTTTGCCGAGCGTTGGCGATGCGGAGCGGGGTGGGATCTATGCGCGGCGCCATATCGATCTCGGTGTGAAGGGTGAGCCGGAAGCCGTCGCGGCGGCGTTCGTGAAGCTGCGCGAGGGCGTGCATCTGTTGGGCGGGGATATCGTCGAGCCGGACGTGGCGGCGGGCAAATCGCGTAGCTGATCGAGTGAATCGAGTGCGTTGGATGAATCGACCCGGATACGCCCAGCCGGGCGCCTCGAATCCCGCGCACGTCGAGTTCGCGCCGCGCCGCGCCGCATCATCGCCTTGTCACATGCGGCGCCGACGATGCAGTCAATGCGCCGTCGGTGTGGCGTTCCTGCAAGTACGCCCGGCCTTCAGTTCATGCCGACGGCTTGAGGCGCACGTCAAGCGCATCCGGGTTCAACCTGAGGCGCTGCGCATGGGCAGTTCATGCGCCCCTCATGCGCACTTCACTCGCGCCTCAAGCGCCAATCCACGGCAAGCCACGAAAGCACCAGCCCGAGACCGTCTTCCGATGCCCCTGGCCGTCCTTGTCGCCTTCAAAGCCTTCCAGCAGGTCGTATGCCTTGGTAAAGCCGGCTTGCGTCGCGGCGATAGCGGCGAGTTTCGAGCGCGCGGCGCTGCGGCACAGGAACAGCACGGGCGTCTCGGGCGTTATGGCCTGGCTCAGTTGCTGCAGGAATTCCTGATTCGGCACCGCGCCCGGATAGCGGGTCCATTCGACATGCGCGTACTGGCCGTCGCCGACCACGGGGCGGCCAACCCAGTCGAGTTCCGCGCGGGTGCGCACGTCGACGAGACGGGTGCGCGGATCGAGTTGAAGAAGCTCGAAGGCCTCGGCGGGCGACACCGCGCCCGCGTAGGGCAACTGGTTGTCGAGGCGGCGCTTTTCGGCCTGGGCATACAACTGTTCGAGCGTACTCATGACAGCAATTCTCCTTCGGACCAAAAGAACATTCTAGCGCGCCGGGTCCGTCGTGGATGCTGCGCAGTCAAGCTCCAGCACGACGTCCATGATCAGGCGCGATGCTCCTAGACGGTGCAAAATGGAAAAATTGCCCCGAAATGGGGATTTGTTCGAATGGGCATTTTGGGATTGCACTATCATGGTGCTTGTGTTTTAAAAATGAGGTCTCATTCACGCTTGTCAGGGTGCGGCGATTCCCCGCAAACGCGCGTGACGAGAGGCTTTGCGCCGCCTTGGCGCATACATGGCACAGAAGCTGCTTAATTGGTGCCGATTCGACTCGACGCCAGGCATTTCCGGTTTGCCCGAGGTTTCAGGTAGACGGGCCGGGATGGGTCAGCTAGATTTGGGCGGCGGCGAAATCCGCCGAATTCGTTAATCAGGAGATAGGTTATGAGTAAATCCGTGGCCGACGTCATGCAAATCGTCAAGGACGAGGACGTCAAGTTTGTCGACTTCCGTTTCACCGACACGCGCGGCAAGGAGCAACACGTATCGGTGCCGGTGTCGGCATTCGGCGAGGACAAGTTCGAGAGCGGCCATGCGTTTGACGGTTCTTCGATCGCCGGCTGGAAGGGTATCGAGGCGTCGGACATGCTGCTCGTGCCGGATGCAGAGACGGCCTTCATCGACCCGTTCTATGAAGAGTCGACCCTCGTGCTGACGTGCGACGTGGTCGAACCGGCTGACGGCAAGGGCTACGAGCGCGACCCGCGTTCGCTCGCCAAGCGCGCCGAAGCGTACCTGAAGAGCACGGGCCTTGGCGACACCGCCTACTTCGGTCCGGAACCCGAATTCTTCATTTTCGACTCGGTCCAGTGGAACACGGACATGTCGGGCTGCTTCGTGAAGATCGGCTCGGAAGAAGCACCGTGGTCGTCGGGCAAGGAGTTCGAAGGCGGCAACACGGGTCACCGTCCGGGCACAAAGGGCGGCTACTTCCCGGTCGCGCCGGTCGATTCGTTCCAGGACATCCGTTCGGAAATGTGTTTGCTGCTCGAACAGATCGGCATTCCGGTCGAAGTGCACCACCACGAAGTCGGGGGCATGGGCCAGAACGAAATCGGCACCAAGTTCTCGACGCTGGTGCAGCGCGCGGACTGGACCCAGCAACTGAAGTACATCGTCCACAACGTGGCGCACACCTACGGCAAGACGGCGACGTTCATGCCGAAGCCGGTGGTCGGCGACAACGGTTCGGGCATGCACGTTCACCAGTCGATCTGGAAGGACGGCCAGAACCTGTTCGCAGGCAACGGTTATGCCGGCCTGTCGGAATTCGCGCTGTTCTACATCGGCGGCATCATCAAGCACGCCCGTGCGCTGAACGGCATCACGAACCCGACGACGAACTCGTACAAGCGTCTCGTGCCGCACTTCGAAGCACCGGTCAAGCTCGCTTACTCGGCGCGTAACCGTTCGGCCTCGATCCGTATTCCGCACGTGAGCAATCCGAAGGGCCGCCGTATCGAAACGCGCTTCCCGGATCCGATGGCCAACCCGTACCTGTGCTTCTCGGCACTGATGATGGCGGGTCTGGACGGTGTGCAGAACAAGATCCACCCGGGCGAAGCGGCTGACAAGAACCTGTACGACCTGCCGCCGGAAGAGGATGCAAAGATCCCGACCGTGTGTGCCGGCCTCGACCAGGCTCTGGACGCACTGAACACCGACCGCGAGTTCCTGACGCGCGGTGGCGTGTTCACGGATGCGATGATCGACGCTTACCTGGAACTGAAGGAAGCCGAACTTCAACGTGTGCGTATGACCACGCACCCGGTCGAATTCGAACTGTACTACTCGCTGTAAGCGGCGATGGCGCTTCGCCGCGCAAGTGGCGAAGCGCACGCCCGACGCTCGTGACTGGTCAAATGCGGGTCACAAAGGGACGGCGGCGCCGTCCCTTTTTTGTTAAGCCGAAGGCAACGTTTGCGATGTGGTTTGCAAAGGGCGGGCGGTTTGAAGTATCACCATCTCTCATCGGCCAGACTGCAAGATGGTTCTGAAGAATCTGATCAAAGCTAGAAAAGGGCATGCCGAGCCGCTGTCGGAAAACGCACAGTTGGTGGATTCCGGCTTGCTGCCGGGATTCGAGGCATTGCCGACGGTTGTCCTCGTGCTCGAAAAGCGCACGCTGCGGGTCGCGTTTGCGAATCCGTCGGCGGAATCGATGCTTGATCTGTCGCGCCGGCAACTGACGCAGATGGCGTGGCCGGACATCTTCGCGAATGCAGACGAGCTGGTTGCGACGATTGCCTCGATTGCCGCTCACCGCTTTCACGCGACCCACCTCGATGCGGTGCTCGAGCGCCAGGGACACGAGCCGCTGCATGTGCATGCGATCGTCGGTTTTCTGGAAAGCGCGCCCGACTACGTGCTGCTCGAACTGTTCGAGAACGAGCGCCACCTGCGCACCGATCGCGAAGAGCGCATCAACGATCTGACTGCGGTCAACAAGCAACTCATCCGCAATCTCGCGCACGAGATCAAGAATCCGCTCGGCGGGATTCGCGGCGCCGCGCAACTGCTGGAGTTTGAGCTGGGCGTGCGCGAGCGCGACGAGCTGCGCGAGTACACGCAGGTCATCATCAAGGAATCGGACCGGCTGCAAACCCTGGTGGACCGGCTGCTCGAGCCGCATCGTCATCCGCACATCGTGGGTGACGTCAACATTCACGAAGTCTGCGAACGTGTGCGGGCCGTGATTCTCGCGGAGTTTCCGCGCGGTCTCACCATCGAGCGCGATTACGACGTGAGCGTGCCCGATCTGCGCGGCGACAAGGAACAACTGATTCAGGCGGTGCTCAACATCGTGCGTAACGCGGCCGAAGCGTTGCGCGAACGTATTTCGCAAGGCGACGCACGCATCGAATTGCGCACGCGCGTGGCGCGCAAGATCACCATTGCAAAACGCCTCTGCAAGCTGGCATTGGACTTGCATATCATCGACAACGGACCTGGCATTCCAGAAGATATCCGCGACCGCATTTTCTATCCGCTCGTTTCCGGGCGTGACGACGGCAGCGGGCTGGGTCTCACGCTCGCGCAGACTTTCGTGCAGCAGCACGATGGCCTGATCGAAGTGGAAAGCCGTCCGGGCCACACCGAGTTTCAGATTCTGCTGCCGCTCGACTACTGACACCACACGCACCTAAAGACTTCTGACCGACCATATGAAGCCGATCTGGATAGTAGACGACGATCAATCGATACGCTGGGTGCTCGAAAAGGCGCTCGCCCGTGAGAACTTCGCGACGCGCAGCTTCGCGAATGTGCGCGATGCAGCAGTCGCGCTGGATCACGACAGCCCACAAGTGCTGGTGTCGGACATCCGCATGCCCGGCGGTTCGGGCCTCGAATTGCTGCAGACGGTGCGCGACAAGGTGCCGGGCTTGCCCGTCATCATCATGACCGCGTTCTCCGATCTCGATAGCGCTGTTGCCGCATTCCAGGGCGGCGCGTTCGAGTACCTCGCGAAGCCGTTCGACGTCGACAAGGCGGTCGAACTGATTCGCCGCGCCGTCGACGAAAGCATGCGCGGCGAACAGACGTGGGATGAGCGCGTCGCCGATGCACCAGAAATGCTCGGCCAGGCGCCGGCGATGCAGGACATGTTTCGCGCCATCGGCCGCTTGTCCCATTCCGCGGCAACCGTGCTCATTACCGGCGAATCAGGCACCGGTAAGGAACTGGTCGCACGTGCTTTGCACCGTCATAGCCCACGCGCGAACGGACCCTTCATCGCGCTGAATACCGCAGCGATTCCGAAGGATCTGCTGGAGTCCGAACTGTTCGGTCACGAGCGCGGCGCGTTCACCGGTGCGCAGGCGATGCGTCAAGGACGCTTCGAGCAGGCCGAGAACGGCACGCTGTTTCTCGATGAAATCGGCGACATGCCGTTCGATCTGCAGACGCGTTTGTTGCGCGTGCTGTCCGATGGGCAGTTCTATCGGGTCGGCGGGCACAATCCGTTGCGCGCAAATGTACGGGTGATTGCAGCGACCCACCAGAATCTGGAATCGCGCGTGCGCCAGGGTTTGTTCCGCGAGGACTTGTATCACCGGCTCAATGTGATCCGGCTGCGTTTGCCCGCCCTGCGCGAGCGCAGTGAAGACATTCCGCTGCTGACGCGGCATTTCTTGCAGAAGAGCGCGCGCGACCTGGGCGTCGAGCCCAAGCGCGTATCCGAGGAAGCGTTGGCGTATCTCGCTTCATTGCCGTTTCAAGGGAACGTGCGGCAGCTCGAGAATCTCGCCAACTGGCTCACCGTGATGGCGCCGGCGCAGACCATCGAGATCAAGGACCTGCCGCCCGATCTGGTGCCGGCGCAAGCGGGTGCGGTTGAAATTTCCGCAGGCGGGGCGCTGAGCGCGGATCCGGCGAGCGGTGTAGCGGGCCAGACGGCCACCAACGGCGTGGCACTGTCGTCGCACGTACCGGCTATGCCCGGAATGCCGGTGACGGCTGCCGTCAGCGCGTGGGAAAGCGGGTTGCGCACCGAAGTTGCGCGGATGTTGCGCGAGAACGCGGCCGACGTGATGGACGAACTCGCACGACGCTTCGAGGCGGCGGTGATTCGCGAGGCGCTCGATTTCACGCGTGGCCGCAAGGTCGAGGCAGCGGAGCGGTTAGGGATTGGCCGCAATACGATCACGCGCAAGATCCAGGAACTCAATCTCGAACCGTGATTCTGGATCGACGCCGGGGCGTGTTTCAACGACGACGCCCCGGCGGTAACGGCGCGAAGCTTCTTCTGCGCGGCGGCACAGCCCCCGCGGCAAGCTCGCGCGAGCGGTGCGCTTCTCACAAGGCATAATCGGGGTTGTCTAGTTACGTCGGCCCATCATGCCTGTATCCGCTTCTGCCAAGGCTTCTGCTGCGGCTTGTGCCGGTTTTTCCTGGCCGCAATTCCCCGATCCCTACCTGTCGCTCGAGTCGCTCGACGATCCTGCTGCCATGGCGTGGGTCGAGCAGCAGAACGCCCGCACGCGGGTTGCCTGGTGCAGCGGTGCGCGCTTCGAGGTCCTCACACAACGCCTCGCCGCAGCCTATCTGCCGCGCGAGCGGCCCGTGATTCCCGACCGCTGGAAAGAGTGGGCCTACGACCTGTGGCAGGACGGGCGCAATCCCAAGGGTATCTGGCGGCGCACCTTGTGGGCGCGCTGGCGCAACGGCACGCCCGAATGGCAGAACCTGCTCGACTTCGATGCGCTCGGTGAAGCGGAGCGCACGCCATGGGTCTGCGTCGATCTCGACATCCTGTATCCCGACGGCGATCGTGCGCTGGTGACACTGTCGCCGGGCGGCTCGGACGCGGTGGTGGTGCGCGAATTCGATCTCGACGCGCTGCGCTTCGTCGCTGACGGCTTCAGCATCGAGAAGGCAGGCAAGCACACCGCTTCGTGGATCGATCGCAATACCGTCTACATTGGCTGGGACAAAGGCGGCAAGACGCTGACGCGCTCGGGCTATCCGCGCGAAGTGCGGCGCTGGACGCGCGGCACCACGCTCGCCGATGCGCCGGTGGTGTTTCGTGGCGGGTACGGCGATATCAGCGTCGACGCGAACTACGATCCCATCGACCTGCGCCATACCGTTGTGCGCAGCGTCGACTTTTTCGATTCGGATACGTACTACCTCGATGCCGCGGGGACCTGGCAACGCTACGACGTGCCCTCACATGTGGCGGTGGGCGGCTGGGAAGGGTGGCTGCTGTTCGAGCCGCGTCTCGACTGGTCATGCGAAGGCGCGCACTATCCGGGCGGCGCGTTGCTCGCCATCAGGGAGCGCGAATTTCTGGCCGGCCAGCGCCAGTTCGTGCCGCTCTTCACGCCCACAGCGCAGACCTCGGCATGCGACTGGACTCACACGCGGTATCACCTGATCGTGTCGTACCTGGACGATGTGCAGGGCAAGACGGTCTTATGGCAACCGCAGCAGCTCGATGACGGCAAGTGGGACTGGGCGTCGCGGGCCTTTCCTGCCCGCGCAAGCTCTCAGGTCGACGTTTCGCCAATCGAGCCGACGCTTAACGACGAGGTGTACGTCGACGTCGACGATTATCTGCTGCCGCCGGAGTACTGGCTCGCTGATCTGGCGCACGACGATCTCGCCGAGTGGGAATTGCTCGACCGCTGGCCGACCCAGTTCGACGCCGCGCCGTACGCGGTGAAGCGCGGCCATGCACACTCTGCCGACGGCACGCGGGTGCCGTACACGATCATCGGCCCACGCGTGCTGCTGGAACCGGATCTGGACTCGGGTGCGCAGGCGGCGCCACGGCCGTGTCTGTTGACCGGCTACGGCGGCTTCGCCATTCCGCTCACGCCGAGCTACCTGACGGGACCTGCTATCGGCTGGCTGGAGCAGGGCGGGGTGTTCGTGGTCGCGCACATTCGCGGCGGCGGCGAGTTCGGCACCGAGTGGCATCTCGCGGCGCAGGGCGAGCATCGGCAACGTTCGTTCGACGACTTCATCGCGGTCGCGCAGGCGCTGATCGCCGATGGCGTGACAAGCGCAGCACAACTGGGCATCAAGGGCGGCAGCAATGGCGGCCTGCTGGTGGCCGCGTGCATGGTGCAGCGCCCGGAGCTGTTCGGTGCCGTGGTGTGCGAAGTGCCGCTGCTCGACATGAGCCGGTATCACCTGCTGCATGCCGGTGCATCGTGGATCGACGAATACGGCGACCCGGACGAGCCCGATGAGGCGTGCGTCCTCGCAGCGTATTCGCCCTACCATCACGTGAGCGCCGAGGCGGTTTATCCGTCCGTGCTGTTCACGACCTCGACCAGCGACGATCGCGTGCATCCGGGACATGCGCGCAAGATGGTGGCGCGGATGCAGGCGCTGGGGGCGAGCCGCGTGTGGTATCGGGAGAATACGGACGGCGGGCATGGCGGCGGCTCCGATGAACTGGAGCAGGCCGTCCATGACGCGATGGTGTATGAGTTCCTGTGGGCTTGCCTCAGCGGCTCAGCCGGCGCGTAGCGTGCCCGGTTCCGGTGCGCAGCTTGCGCATCGTGGGCCGCGCAAGGTACGGCTCAATGTACAGCGCCTGATGCGCGGCCACACTCAGTCGATCTGCGCGACCACCGGTGCGTGGTCCGATGGCTGATCCCATTTGCGTGGCGTCTTGTCGACGTCGCAGAAGGTGCAGGCTTGCGCAAGCGGTGGCGACAGCAGGATATGGTCGATGCGCAGCCCGGCATTGCGGCGAAACGCGAGCATCCGGTAATCCCACCACGAGAACACCTTCTCCGGCTGATCGAACAGGCGGAACGCGTCGACGAGTCCCAGTCCGATGAGCCGCACGAACTCGGCGCGCTCTTCGGGCGAAACGAGGTTTTGTCCTTCCCAGGCCTTCGGGTCGTGGACGTCGCGATCTTCCGGGGCGATGTTGTAGTCGCCGAGCAGCGCGAGCTTGGGATACTGCGTGAGTTCGCCGGCCACCCAGTCGTGCAGCGCGGCGAGCCAGCGCAGCTTGTAGGCAAACTTGTCGGTGCCGGGCGCCTGGCCGTTGGGGAAGTAAGCGGAGATCACGCGCACGCCTTCGATCGTTGCGGCAATCACGCGTTGCTGCGGATCCTCGAAGCCGGGGATATTGCGCACGACAGTGCTTTCTTCGACGTTCAGGCCGTCGCGCACCAGAATGCCGACACCGTTATACGTCTTCTGACCGGCAAACCAGCTGCGATAGTCTTTTGCTTCCAGATCGGCGCGCGGGAATTTTTCGTCGGGCAGCTTGAGTTCCTGCAGGCACAGCACATCGGTCTGACTCGTTTCGAGCCAGTCGATCACATGTTGCTGGCGGACTTTCAGCGAGTTGACGTTCCAGGTGGCGATTTTCATCAGTTGCACAAGTTGTTGATTTTCAATAAATATCTGACTTGATGTGGTCCGTGATATACGTATCGATATACGATTCCACATGTGGTGCTCCGTTACTCGGGAGTCACACGCCATGCCAGTCCGGCGTCGCAGCCTATATGATACGGCCTGTCACGCCGGGGGGGCGCGGGTTCGAGTCCCGTCCGCTCGTTGTATGTTTTTTATTTGGCGGTCGCGGCACGCGGCTTTATGCGGGAGTTGCTACGGCTGTTCAAGGAACAAGGGGGCTAGCATGCAAGAATCACGTCGTGACGAATTCATTGATGCCGTCAAGGAAGGCTCGAAGGGCTTTTTCGCCCCCTTGGTGCTTGCGTTTCGTGTGATGAAGAGCGCGGACGTGAAGGATCTTTCGGCTTTTCGAGGGCATCAAGTCCCGGATCACGAGGAATCGCACCCGTCTGGCACTACCAGTAAGGGGTAGACGGCGCCCCTCGCCGAAAGCCGGCTTGAGGCTGGCGTGCAATGGTACGCCAGCGGCCCTGACCTTCCAGATATTGATCTAGCCCCACCCCGAGCGGGGCTTTTCACATCTTCGCCTGGACGAAACGTCTAACGACCCCGTTAGGAGGTACTGCTATGTGGTTCATCATCGCGCGCAATCGGACTACAAGCGTCGATCCCGTGATTGATCGTGTGAAATGGCGAAAGGCGAAGGCCTCACCCAGCGGCGAGCCAGTTTGGGACGGCGACACAGGGATCGTGCCGGTCGACCGAGTTGTGCAGGCGGTGAGGAACGGCGAAGAAGTCGGGACGCAATATTACGTGAACGGCAGCGCCGTCTCGGGGCCACGGGTAATCGTTGGCAAGTTTCAGAATGGCAGCGAGCGAATTGAAACGGAGATTGATCCGCAATCGGTGCGACGTTCGCTGTTCGAACTCCCCGAATTTGACGATGACGGCTCGTAGCGAAGGCCGGCGTCATCCTTGCATCAGATGCTCCGCGCCTACATCTAGCATGCCCCGCACCGCCGGCGATCGGTAGTCGAGCCGCCAACCATCCACGAACAGATTCATGAGTTCCGCAGCGTCCTTGAAGTACGGAAATGCCAGGAACTGCGACGCAATGTTGGCTGACATCTGTGCCAGCTTTGCCCGCTCGAACCAGTCACAATCCGCGGAGTTCGAAGCGAGCCACATCCGAGTCGCTTCCACGACGTGATCCGTCCGAAGCCATTCGCCAGTACGTGCGTGGCCGATGAGCTGGGCCATCACGAGGAAGCAGAGCAGGTCGGCGCGTTCTGGGCCCGTCGAGGTTGCGCCGATATGGCGTCCCGATTGTCATGTTTGTGAGAATAGTGATTTCATAACTTAGGTATTTACCCTAGGTCTCTACCTTCCTAGACTGTATTCACCTGCTGCACACAAACCTGTTTGCAGCGCCGTGCAAAACAATCTCTGGAGGTAGTAATCATGAAATCGCTGATCAAGGCTGTTGCCATCGCTGTTGTTCTCGCTGCCCCGGTTGTTTCATTCGCCCAGTCGAATCAGCCCGTGACGCGCGCCGAAGTCCGTAGTCAACTGGTCCAGCTCGAGAAGGCGGGTTACAACCCGGGAGCGGCTGATAACACCACCTACCCGGCGGACATCCAGGCTGCGGAAGCGCGCGTTGCTGCCGAGAATGGCTCGACCAGCGGCGTCGGTGGCGCGGTTAGCGGGTCGTCGGAATCCGGCGCCCCCGCAGTCTCGGCATTCACCGGCCAACATTCACTTTACGCCGGTCACTAACCAGTCAGGTCGGTGAGCCGTTGGCGACTCACCCGGTCGCTAACATCGCCTGCTGAATGCGCAGTACCCTCTGCGCACCCCCATTTTCTGAATTGGCCTGCTACTGCCGCAATGTACAGTAGCGGGCCAATTTTCGTTTTGGATCCGCCGTCGCCGCGGAATCTATAGGATATCGAATCAGTCGCTGATCGAGCCCCAGGCGCTCAAAACACAATGGGGGCGCGTGCTTTTCGGCATCAGGCGAGACGCACGGCATGACCGGCGTCCTCGTAGGTGTCGGTAAATGTTCCGCGAAACTTGCTCTCGTTAGCGACGAACATCGCGGCCCCGCGTCTCCTTAAGCAAGGTCACTACCTCCGGCGTCGCTGGCTCCTTCGCGTCCTTCAGGCCGCGGTCGGGCTTGCCATCTGAGTGCCCAACGAATACATCAAGGTCTTCGTCTTCCGAATCACGGATGGCCTCAAGTAACGCGATATAGGCTGAAAGTTTCATCTGTATTCCTTTCGTTTGCGCGATAACATCGTCGCATCCCCGCGCGCCTGTTAGCGGCGCTAGATCCTGACTAGGCAGCCCAAAGGCATCCCTGAGCCGGCCGATATTTCGGGTGGAAATGAGTGCGGCTCTCACCGCGAGGGCGAGTTGTCGGCCGCAGTCTTAAGAAAGAGTTCAAACGCTCGATCAATATCGGAAAATCGCCTTCCAAGCCCCGGACCCTGTACAAGCCAATGCAGCGACGTGGGCGTAAAGATCTCGATCGGCTTGCCACCGTCTTCACTGAAATTATGGTGCGAGTATATAGAGTCGCTGAAGCTGATTGAAAGGGTTTTGTCGCAGTAAAGCTCGCGGAGGAACGTTGACCGATTTGTAAAGTACTGCTTATGTTGCGAGTTCGTAGAATTGAACGGTGGCGGCCGGGTGGGTTCCGCGAGGACACTTCATCTGCCCTTTGACGATCATATGCATGAGTTCGATGCCGCCCAGAAGGATCCGGGCGCAGCGAAACGTCTTGAACCCGAGCATGGGTCGCGTGCGTCGCTTGATCGCCCGATGGTCCTGCTCGACAAGGTTGTTGATATATTTGGACTGGCGGATCCTGATGGGCGTTTCACGATCATCATTGATGGCTTCGAGTGCGGCGAGATTGGCGCCGCTTTTGTCGATAGTCACCGTCTCGGGCACGCCATTCCGGGCGATCGATTTCTCAAAGTAGCGCCGGGCCGCAGCCTTGTCCCGATGGGCGCGTAGCAGAAAGTCGATAGTGTTACCGTCCTTGTCGACGGCACGGTAGAGATACCTCCATTCGCCCTTGACCCGAATGTCGTTTCGTCCATCCTCCAGCTCTTCCCAACTGGCCGCTTGCGGCGGCGGAACGCCTTCTCCAGCACTGGTAACAGCTTGAGCGGCCAGCGGTGCACTGTCGAATGATCGACTTCAATTCCACGCTCAGCGACCATTTCTTCAATGTGACGCAGGCTCAGCGGATAGGCGACGTACCAGCGTACGCACATCAGGATCACGTCGAGCGGGTAATGCAGGCGCTTGAGCACTCGGGCTACCGCCGGATTCAACGTCGTCATCAAGCTTTCAGCCGTTCATGTTGTTCCGCACATCATAGCGGATCGCCTTATTGCAACAGAACCACGCGAAGTGGTTGGTCTGGCATGGCAAGGGCAGCAAGGCGGTGGAGCGGATCAAGGCACTGGACAGTCGGCTGCTGACGAGAGAGGGATACGAATTCAAAACGCTGTGGTGGAATCTGAACACCGTCTCCAGTTACCTGAGGAACAACGCGCACACGTTGGTCAACTACAGCGCCCGGCATCGCTAGGGCCTCCCGATCAGCAGCAGCATTGCCGAGTCCGCGGTGAACCAGGTCGTCAGCCACCGTATGGCCAGGAAGCGACAGATGCGCTGGACTGACGAAGGGGCGCACTGCATGGCACAGGTCAGGGTCGCGGTTTTGAACGGGGAATTCTCGTCCCATCGCATTTTGGCGCTCAAAAGTGCCGACTCGCGTTACGGCAAATGCATCGGGCCAACGTCGGCAGGCGGGCGCCGGCCAACGGACAGAGAAGACACCGCAGTCATGCCGTAAGCCAGGGATGCCTGAAGAAATGCACCTCCCCAACTTGTGCACGCTCTCTTCTACGCCAGACCGGAAGGCTGACGCCACGCAGACTGATTCGCAACTGGAGCGCAGAAGTAATTTGGGAAGAATCGCCGAACATCGACCCACTATAGCTGGTCCGTTCGGCCAAATTCGCAGGCCAGACTTCAGCCCCCGCTTTGGCGCGGTCTCCTCAAGGGGCCGACGGCTGCCAGCGACCGCTTCCACTACGACTACAGCGACGAAGAACTCGGCGAACTTGCGGACCAGATCAACGCGCTGGCTGCCCTCGCTGCGAAAGCGGATATCATCTTCAACAACAATTGGGAAGATCAAGGACAGCGTAACGCGAGGATCTTAATGGGCATCCTCGGGGCGAACGCAATCCCGCCGTGACGGGGACGGTGACCGGCAGCGGCGACAATCGGTTAATTTGAGACGTTCGACGCCATCCGCACGATCGTCGACAATACGTTCAGCGCGGTTTCACGCTCAAGCAAGCCGCGAAGGCAATGCTCGCGCCTAAAACCGGATGAAAATTCCGCACGGATTCAGCCGATAGCATGGCTGGAGAGGGCGACAAAATATAGAGCACGGGGGAAGCTACATGGTCGAGACCAACACACCTGATGTTGGGGCCAAATCGAAAGTCTAAACGGGGGAGTCTCGATGTGAGTGTCCCCCTGCTTTCACTGCGAGCCGTCTCGTCCGCCTTCCCTTTGCCCTATTTCTGGCTGGTAAGATGCGCGGAAGTACCTTGCGCAGGAGCGAACGCGATGGATCTCGATGCGGCAAGTAGAAGCCGCGGTGTCGCCGTACTCTTGACGCTGTCCGGAGGCTTTCTCGACGCGTATACGTACGTTGGCCACGGCGGTGTATTCGCGAACACGATGACGGGAAACGTGGCACTCCTCGGCATCCACATAGCAGCTGGTGACTGGACCCAGGCG
>DASZIR010000052.1:0-16300 GCA_035948995.1 Paraburkholderia sp.
GGCGTGTATATGTCGACGCCGATCGGCTCGATATCGCGCTCGACCATGTATTTCCTGATTTCGGCATAGCCCCGGTTGTTCCACAGCAGCACGATCACCGGCACGGCGGCTTCGACAGCGCTCGCCAGTTCGGGCAGCGTGAACTGCAGGCCGCCGTCGCCGATCAGGCAGATCACGGGCCGGTTGTCGCTCGCAAGCCGTGCGCCGATCGCGGCCGGCAACCCGTAGCCCAGCGTGCCGTAGCCCGTGGACGAGTTGAACCACGACCTGGGCGCGGCCGCCTCGAATGCGAAATTGCCGGCGTAGACCGGGCGCGTCGAATCGCCCACGATGACCGCATCGGGCAGTGTGTCCAACACGGTATCAAGGAGCGCGGCCTGCGAGCGAATCGGCCCGTCGTAACTGGCATTGACCGCGTCGCGCACGGCGCGCACGCGCGGCGCGCCCCAGCCGGCATCGCGCGGCGGCAGCGGGCGTGCGGCGAGTCCTGCGTCGAGCGCGGCGAGCGCGAGCTTCGCGTCGGCCGCGATCGCCACATCGGGCCGGAAATTGCGCATTGCCTGCTGGGCGTCGATGTCGATCCGGACAAGCTTGCCGACGATCGCGAACCCGCCGTCGAATACCACGTCATAGTCGGTCTCGCCGAGTTCGGTGCCGACCGCGAGCACCACGTCGGCCTCGCACACCATCGCGCGCGTCGCGGGAAGCGACTGGGTCGAGCCGATCGACAGCGCATGGCCGCGCGGCAACAGGCCCTTCGCATTGATCGTCAGCGCCACCGGCGCCTGCAAACGTTCGGCCAGCGCCCGCAATTCGGGGGCAGCCTCGATAGCCCCGCCACCGGCCAGGATGATCGGGCGCCGCGCGCCAGCGAGCAAGGCGGCGGCCTCGTCGAGCGCGGCCGGTGCGCCGCCGGACTTCGCGGGAAGTACCGCTGTGCCGGACGTCATGCCGCGAGCCGGCGCGACGATCACGTCGAGCGGAATTTCGATGTGAACCGGCCGCGGCCGCTCGCTCGCAAACACCGCGAACGCGCGGGCCAGCACCTGCGGCAGTTCGTCCGCATGCAGCAGCGTGTGGGAGAACGCGGTGAGCCCGGCGAACACGCCGTGCTGCGATGGCAGTTCGTGCAGGCGGCCAGCGCCGCTGCCGAGCTGGTGCGTGGCGTTGACACTGGAAACCACGAGCATCGGGATCGAATCGGCGTAAGCCTGCGCCATCGCGGTCGCAATGTTCGTCATGCCCGGCCCGGTGATAATGAAGCACACGCCGGGCTTGCCGGTAACGCGCGCATAGCCGTCGGCCATGAAGCCCGCGCCCTGCTCGTGGCGTGGTGTGACGTGGCGCAGCGTCGACGCCGCGAGCCCACGATACAGCTCAACGGTATGGACGCCGGGAATGCCGAACACCAGTTCGACGCCGTAGTCTTCGAGAAGCCTCACGAGCGCTTCTCCGCAGGTCTGCGTGGTGGCCGGCCGGGGCTGACGCTGCCCGTCCGCGTGGCCGAAGAGCGCGGTGGTTTCAGGATAGTTCATGAGACTCCTGCGAATTGATCGGTTGCCGGTGCATGCTTGGCTCCGGAGTTTTCGTGTTCACCCATTCTTGTTCCGTGGCGCATGCACCGCAACCGATGGATTTGCATGCTCGTCATGTCCATTGCTCATGGCCGTAATCAGGACAACACTACCTTCAGGCGAATCGCGGATCTCTATTCGGTGTATATATGATGTGAAGCCGTCCGACCGGGGAGCACACCCGGCCGTTATGACTTTTCCAAATGCTGGAAGGGAACGACGATGCGCCGCCTGCCGCCGCTGAACGCGCTGCAAATTTTCGAAACGGTCGCGCGCCACCGCAGTTTCACTCGCGCAGCCGATCATCTATGTCTGACGCAGGGGGCCGTGAGCCGCCAGATCCAGACCCTGGAGGAATACTACGGTTTTCCGCTGTTCACGCGACACGCGAAGGGGCTCGTGCTGACGATGGAAGGCGAACAGCTACTGCCGACAGTGATAGACAGCTTCTCGCGCATCGAGGAGATTTCGCTGCGGCTAACCCGGCAGCGCACCGACCTCGCGCTGAAGGTACCCACCTGCCTGATGCGCTGGATCCTGCCGAAGATCATGCGCTTTCAGGCCGAGTATCCCGACATCCAGCTGCAACTCACGACCACATGGCAGCACGACGTCGATTTCCAGGTCGAGCCGTTCGACGCGGCGATCATCTATGGCTCATCGCCGGGCGCGGACGTGCATTCGATTGCCCTGTTCGACGAACAACTGACGCCTGTTTGCGCGCCGTCTCTGCTGGAGGCCAAGCCGATCGACAGCGTGGCCGATCTGGCCCGGCATACACTCCTGCACCCGACACGCGACCACCGCGACTGGAAGATGTGGCTCGCCTACGCCCATGCACCCCAGATCGATGCCGACCTCGGGCAGAGTTTCGAAACGCTCGACCTTGCAACGAACGCGGCGACGCAGGGTTTCGGCGTCGCGATCAGCGACTGTTCGCTCGTAAGTGAGGATGTCGCGTCAAAGCGCCTCGCGATGCCGTTCAACATCGTGCTGACGACGGGCGCGCGCTATTACTTCGTCTACCCGGATTCCCTCACGCACCAGCACAAGGTCAACCTGTTTCGGGAGTGGATCGGGGCGAATGGGGCGGCGTGACGACGGGAACCGGCGCACGGGTGGGTAGCATGTTGCATAAATGGAGTTTGAAGACCACAGGGCTCCCTTGATGCCGAATTCGGAATATGCGGATGGACTGCGGGTGCGCAAGCGCCGCCATGCGGTCATCACGCCCACGCGGATCGCCGCCTCGGTCACCTGCGAACCTATGCGGCGCGCCAAGAGGCGGTTGGCTGCTGTTGAGTTCGGTGCCCACGCGCACGCGTGAAGAAGCGCTTGAACGCCTGGCGTGGTACGCACGCCGATGGACAATCGAATCATGGCATCGGGTCCTGAAAAGCGGCTGCCGTGTCGAGGCACGCCAGTTTGCCAACCTCGATCGGTTCGTGTGCGCCACGGCATTGTTTGCGGTGATCGGCTGGCGCATCATGTATGCGACGCTGCTCGCCCGCTTCGAGCGCGATTTGCCTCGGGACGTGCTGCTGCAGCCGATCGTGCCGCGCGCACAACACGACCAGACTGCCTGCCCAGCCTCCATCGCTGGCCCAGGCCGTGCTGTGGACCGCCAGACCCGGCGGTTACCTGAACCGCAGGCACGACCGGCCACCCGGGCCGACTGTCATGTGGCGCGGCTTTCTTGCCCTGCGCGAAATTACCCAGATGTATCGGGTGTTCAGACAGGACGGATGACTCTTACTTGTGGGTAAACGTCCGGTCTTGATGGGTTAGGTTAGGCGATCAGTTCCGGAGCGCACAAAAGTGCTGGGGGTCCAGTCTGAAATGGCAGGTTGAGTCCTTTGAGCCGCCCGATTTATACGCGTCAAGGAAGTAAATCAACAACAGATTTTTTGGAAAGCGCTAATTCCTATGCAAATTCGTAAGGCCGTGCCTCAAGACAATTCAGCAGCAAGGGAGCTTGTTCGCCGCTCACTCAGTGTTTTCGGAATCGAAGCAGACTTCGACAACATAGATCGTGCCGTCGGTCTGCTTGGCACATCTGAGATTACAAATTCAATTGAATTGGTGGCTATCCTGGACGGATCTCTTGTGGGTTGTCTGGTAATTCAACGGCTAACAGATACCTGTGCGAAGCTGTTGGGATTTCACGTCGCAACCAATCGGCAAGGGCATGGTATTGGTCGATCGCTTCTGTCGGTGGCGATTGCCGAGGCAACTGGCCTTGGCTTTACTCAGTTAAATCTGGACACGTGGGGCAACATGGAGGCAGCGGTTCACCTATACGAATCGTTTGGATGGAAGCGCGACAGAGATCCTCCCCCCGAATCGGGCGCAGACCGTTCATACAGCCTCCTAATGAATTAATTTTATTGGGCACGTTGTGTCAAACTCTATTGTTCGTTCACAGTTACGCGTGAGGTTCTGGGCGACGCCACGTTCGCGGCGGCCAAGGTACAGGAGCTTGCCCGTGGGGCGCAACATCGCGAATGATCGCGCATTGCGGGGTGTCCATCCCGATCACCGGGGGCATTGGACGACCTCTGGCCCGAGCAGATGGCCATCCACCCGCACTGATCTTTGCACGCTACGCTTGATGTGCGGGTTTCGATGATAGAGAGGCGATTACAACTGCCCGTAATCGATTTGCCAGCATGGATTTATGGAGCCGCACATGCCCAAAATCAACATCGCCGATGTACCAGAACGCAAGGGAACGGGCTATCCGCCGCCGTTCGATGCTCCCTGTGCCGAACGTATACGTCTACGATTAGGCAACGCCGGCGGACTCAGTGACTTTGGGGCCAATCTCATGCGTTTGCCGCCGGGCAATTGGTCTAGTCAACGCCATTGACACTCGGACGAAGACGAATTCGTTTACGTCCTCGAAGGTGAGCTCGGTCTGATCGAAGACCGCGGCGAAACGGTGCTCCGGGCAGGCGACTGTGCAGCCTTTCCAAAGAAATCCGGCAACGGTCATCACATGATCAGCAAGTCGAGCACGATGGCCATTTATCTCGAAGTCGGCACGCGTTCGCCTGTGGACGTTATCACTTGCTCGGACATCGACATGATGAGCCCCAGCGTCGACGGCCGGTTCTTGCACAAGGACGGCACACCTTATTCTGAATCTTGACGTTCATCCAACTTTCTGAGTGATGTCATTGATTGACATGTTCAGCAGCCCGCTGCCTGGGGTGCCATACGGGGAGCGGCTTGCTTTTGCCTGTTCAAGATGGCCACTCCGGACCCTTGCCTGCGGTAGCCTTGCTGCAGACTCCCGGCGTGACTTCGTTTGCGGTGGAGGGTGGCGCCAGAACGCATACGTTGCGGTGCCCGGTCAGCCCGGGTTCGGCAGGTCGACGTGCGGCGTTACCCGCGTGCAGATTCCCGACGGGTTGTCCGGTCGATAAGACGGGTTTTACTGACGGTGGCTCCTGTTGCTTGAATGCTCCAGTGAACCGGCGATCTTGCGGCCGGGCATAACTGGGGGCAAGCGATGGATGATCATGATAGCGGCTCGCAGGGCATCCTGCGGCTAAGACAGGTGGCGCAGAAGACGGGGCTGTCCCGATCCACCATTTACAAGCGGATGAGGGACGGTACGTTTCCGCCTGCCGTACCGTTAGGCGGCCGTATGGTCGGGTGGCGGGTGGGGGATGTCGAGCGCTTCCTGATGAACCCCGCACGCTATCGTGCGCCGCGCGTTCCGCATAACGTGGATCATGGCGATGCCGGCCATGACGGACCGTGAGCGGGCGCCCACCCTGGATGACCGTTTGCGTAACTGGGGGAACTCAAACCGGGGTGCGTTTGACACAGTTGATGCCGCGCGGGTCACGCGGGCCTGGCACACGCTCGCCCCGCGTCACCAGGAGATGCTGCGCATGGTTTATCTATGGCATGCGAACCGTGAGGTGGTATGCCGGCGTCTCAGGTTACCGCGGCGCCCGCCCCATCTGTTCACGCTTGAGCTTGCGGCGGCGCGCCTGGCGCTTGATCGTGCGCTGGCAAGGCAGCAGTAATCCAGATAGCAGGGCTGCGTGCATGGGGCGGGAGCCACTCCGGGCGACGGGTTTATGACCAGTGGGGCTGATGGATACCTTTCGGGGTCCGGGGAGCGGGAAGCGGGAGCGTTGCAGGATGACAGGTCCAGGCGGTGGCGACGCGGGCAGGATCTTTGCCGATGGCGGTACGGGTGCAGGGGCGGCATACCGGGGACGGAAGAAGGAGCAATCCGGGCGCAGTTTAAAAATAAATTCGGGAGCGCGGGGGATCAGGGCGGAACAGCACAGATAGCGGGAGGCGGCTAGCAGGATCTGGAGCCCTTGCACGGCATCTGAAACGGCTCTACATTGAATTCAACAATCTGATCCGGTCAACGTGCGTAGCACGACCGAGTACGCGTTAGCGGCCCCGAAGTACCGAAGTCACTGCGACGACCTGGTGTGCCGCAACGCAATCTGAAGCCTGCATCTGCAGGCTTTTCTGTTTTCTGGCGCCGCAACAGTCCCCCGTTGAGCCCGCGGTCAGCCTCCCGGCGCCGCGGGTTCCTTTTTCGGGTCGCGGTTTCGCGTCGGTACCTCGGTGTGCAAACCGATGGAGCAACCGGCCATGAAGACACGTCTGAGCGCCGCCGGGAAAGGTGGCACCGGCGGGACCGCATTGTCATGCCAGTTCGCCCGTTACGTCCGCCTGCTAGGGAAAATGGGAATGCTGGTGATCGATCTCGCGGAGCCCGCGAGCGCCACCGCGTCACCCGCGCGTTCATGCGGGGCGCTCGTGCCGGGCGCAGGGATGGCAGTCGCGCTCGCAGGCGAGCCGCCTCGCGATATTCCACAGGGACGCACGCAGGCGCGGTTGGCCCGCGCGATGGACGTACCCACGTTCGCGCGTCGGGACGCAAGTGCGCGCCATCACGCCAACGTGCGGCACCCGTTACGGCTCCTCGTGTCGTTCGCCGGGGTCTGTCTGATCGACTGCCCGCCACATCCGGATAGCCGAACCGTTTGCGTCGAAGCGACGGTGGACGCGACGCTGCGCTCGATCCTGCTCTCACAGGAGGCATTCGAGAGTGCGGCCGGGTTCATCCATGGCGTCCAGGGTGTACGCAGCGTGGGCGTCATACTGAACCCGCCGCTGCGCTATCGCGGCCTGTTGCCGAACATGGTGGAAGAGACGCCGTTTCAGCAGGGGCATGCCCGCACACTCGAGGTGCGACTGGGCCGCTGGTTGATTCCGCACGCGCAGAAACCCCATGGATATCTCCCCATGCCGCGCCTGGACGGGATTGCGAAAACGCAGGCCACAGGCGTCTCGGTATCGGATCCCGCGCGTAGCGCCCGGGTGGCACGTATGGCGTGGTGCGCAATGCACGCCTGCTTCGACGTTATCGCGCGTCGGCCCGACTGGATCAAGGCGCACCTCCCGGATGGGGACGACTTTAACCGGGAGGTGCTTCATGCGTGACCGGCTCATCTGTTCGACAGCGTGTCGCGCGCTGCACCGCTCGCCCGTTGCCCTCGCCATTTACCTCGGGGCTTCGGTGTTTGCCCCCCGATTCGCGCATGCCGACGACTGGGGTTGTCAGGTGATCCTGTGCCTGTCCAACCCGGGCGGACCCGGGCAGTACGGCGAATGTGTTCCGCCGATCGAAAAGCTCTGGAACGCCCTGCGTGATGGCGATCCCTTTCCGACCTGTGATTTTGGGGAGGGCGGCGGCTCCCAGGGCACGTCAGCGTCAAACACCTATGCGAGTGCGGCCTATTGCCGGGAGGACCTGATCTACTGGGGCGGTCCCGAACAGAGCGAACTTCTGTGCGGCGCCACAGGTGCCATCAACGTCAACATCAACGGTGGGCTCTATACCCGGGTCTGGTGGGACGTCGAAGCGCAGGGCCGGACGATCACGGAGTTCTATGGGCCGGGCAGCACCCTGGCGCCCTATGATCCGGCCCAGGCCGCACACCTGTTCCTCGATCGCATGGAACGCGAGGATGGTGGTGATGCAGGTGGAGGTGACTGATGATCGTGCCCGACTTCATGCTGCTCGCGCAACAGTGCGGGCCAGATGTCTCCCCCGCAACGATGGCGGCGATTGTCCGTACCGAATCCGGGTTCAACCCGTATGCGATCGGTGTGGTACGGGGGCGGCTACTACGTCAGCCGGCCAGTATCGGGGAGGCGATCGCTACGGCTCATGCTCTCGACACCCGCGGCTGGAACTACAGCGTGGGTCTCGCGCAGGTGAACCGGTCGAACTGGCCGCGACTCGGGCTCAGCCTGACGAACGCATTCGATCCCTGCCGCAACCTGGCGGCGGGCGCCGCCATCCTGAGGGAGTGCTTCCAGCTCGCGCGTGCTTCGCAGGCCGATGTCCAGCGTGCCCTGAGGCAGAGCCTGTCCTGCTACGCGAGTGGAGATTTCTCGACGGGCTACCGCACGGGTTATGTGCAGCGGGTCGTCGACAACGCCGCGGCACGCGCTTTTCCCACGGTGCCGCCGATTGTGCCGACGATTGTGCCGACCGTCCCGCCCATCCCGGTGGTGCCAGTGGATCCGGATGGTCCTCCCGGTCAACTGCGCCGGCGGACAGTCGAGCACGATCAACCCGGGACGGACCGCACCGACCTGCAGGAGGGGGGGCGCAGGAAAAAGCCGGATAGCAGTGCAGTGGTCTTCTAGGGACAACCTGGATCGGTAGCGGATCGACAGGCGGGACGTACAGGAGCCAGCGATGAAATCAGTAGTGCTTGTTTCAATGAGAATGCGTGACGCGATGCTGGAACGCTGTTGTGTGGTGGCGCGGGCCGGGCGGATGGCCGGCTTCATCGCAATAGCGTTTCTGGCTCCGCCGGCTTATGCGCAGCTCTCTCAGGTCAGCACGCTGCTGACGACCATCCAGACAACGCTGCTTGGTGTCGGAGGTGTGGTCTGCTCAATTTCGATCATCTGGGCGGGTTTCAGGATGATGTTCCAGCACGCGCGGTTCGGTGACATTGCACATGTGTTCATGGGTGGACTTTTCGTTGGCTGCGCGACAGTTATTGCCGCGATGCTCATCTCGACAACGTGATCCAGGCAAGACACAAGCGAATCATGAACCTGTTAAAGGATCCCGTGTTCAAGGGGTGTACCCGCCCCGCGATGTTGTGGGGCGTGCCTCTCGTGCCTTTCCTCACGGTGGGTGGCGGCATGCTGATCCCGGCCATCTGGTCGCTGCTGGCGAGTCCACCGGTCGGCGTCGCCATCCTGTTTCTGATCATTCCGGTGTTCGTCACGATGCGCGCGATGGCGCGTCATGACGATCAGCGCCTCACACAGCGAGCGTTGCGTGTGCGGATGAAGCTCCGGCAGCGCAACTGCGGGTTCTGGGGTGCGCATGCCTATGTGCCGCTCCGCCTGAAAAGGAGAACCTGAAATGCACGCCGGACCGAGACACGCAGCCCTGGCGGACCGGGAAGTGCCGCTTGCAGACTTCATCCCGTATTCGACGCACGTGACCGATCACGTCATCAAGACGCGTGAAGGCGATTATCTGCGCATCTGGCGGATTGCGGGCATCGCTTTCGAGGCGGCCGACCCCGCGGACATCCTGGTGCGGCACGAGGGGTTCAACCAGCTCGTCCGGGGACTGGCCGGCGGTCATGTTGCGCTGTGGTCGCACCGCCTGCGGCGGCGCGTATCGGATCATTTCGGCACACCCTATGGCAACCGCTTCTGCCAGGAGCTTGCGACGCGGTACTACGCGAGCTTTGCGGGCTACCGGATGATGGCCAACGAGCTGTACCTGACGCTCATCTACCGTCCGAACCGGACAAGGCTCGGACGGATCTTCAGCCGGGCGGGGCGCCGCACGCTCGACGATATTCGCCGGGACCAGCACGAGGCGCTGAAGGTGATGGCCGAGCTCGCCGCCCAGGTTGAGTCGAGCCTGAGGCCCTACGATCCTGTGGCGCTCGGTGTCTATGCGAAGCAGATCCCGGATGTACAGCGTCCCCGTGCATGGTCGTCATCGCTCGAATTTCTCGGCTATCTCGTGAACGCCGTATGGGAGCCGGTGCCGGTGCCCGCGGGCCGGATCTGTGAGGCGTTGCCGAGTTCACGTCTCTTCTTCGGCTCGGAGAAGATGGAGATCAGGATGCCAGCGACCACGCGTTACGCCGCGCTGATCGATCTGAAGGACTACCCGGAGCAGACCGAGCCGGGGATGCTCAACGGCTTGCTCTACGGCGACTTCGAGTACATCGAGACGCAGAGTTTTACGATCCTCGACCGGCCGGGCGCGAAAGAGGCGCTGGAGCGGCAGCGCAACCAGCTCATTGCCGGTGAGGATGTCGCAGTGTCGCAGGTTGAGGCGATGGATCAGGCGCTCAACGACCTGATCAACGGTGATTTTGTCCTGGGCGAATACCACTATTCGCTTGCCGTGCTCGGCGACACGCCGGGTGAGGTGTCCAAAAGCGTGGCGAAGGCCCGCACGCAACTGGCCGACGCCGGCTTCCAGACGGCACTGATCGATCTCGTTGCGGACGCCGCGTGGTTCGCGCAGCTACCGGGCAACTGGCGCTACCGGCCGCGCGAAGCCAAGCTGACGTCACGCAATTTCTGCGGCCTGTCCTGCCTGCATAACTTCGCGACCGGCAAGCGCGACGGCAATCCGTGGGGCGAGGCGATCACGATCGTCAAGACACCCAGCGGCCAGCCGCTCTATCTGAACTTCCACGTCACGCCCGACAAGAAGGACTCGCTCGACGAGAAGGCGCTCGCCAACACCCAGATTATCGGCCAGGCCGGCGCGGGCAAGACGGTGCTCGAACTGTTCCTGCTCGCGATGGCAACGAAGTACGGCATGACGGCGATGCTGTATGACAAGGATCGCGGGACCGAGATCGCGATCCGCGCGATGGGCGGCACATATACCGTGTTCCGCCGCGGGGAGCCGACCGGCCTGAACCCGTTCCAGATGGAAACAGACGGGGCTGTGCTCGACTTCTGGGAGCGACTCGTGCGCAAGCTCGTCGATACCGGGGTGCCGTTGCCCGCAAGGGACGAACTCGATATCTCGCGTGCCGTACGGGAAGTCGCCCGCATGGACAGGCCGTTGCGACGGCTTTCGATGGTGCGGCAGCTCCTGCCGAACGTAGGCGAGAACAGCCTGCATGCGCGGCTTTCCAGATGGTGCGCGGGCGGGCGCCTCGGCTGGGTGCTCGACAACCCGACCGAGCGTATTGATCTCGCACGCCCGGGTCTGTTCGGGTTTGACGATACCGAGCTGCTTGACGATGCGGAGGTCTCGACGCCGGTCACGATGTACCTGCTGCACCTCACCGAAAACCTGATCGACGGCCGGCGCTTCATCTACGTCATGACCGAATTCTGGAAGCGGCTCTCCGATCCCGTTTTCACCGATTTTGCGAAGAACAAGCAGAAGACGATCCGCAAGCAGAACGGGTTCGGGATTTTCGATACGCAATCGCCTACGGATGTGCTGCGCAGCGAGATTGCCAGTGCGCTGATCGAGCAGAGCGCAACGTTCTTCTTCCTGCCGAATCCGCGGGCGGATTACGACGACTACGTGCGTGGCTTCAAGCTGACCGAAGCCGAATTCAACATCGTGCGCAATCTCGGCGAGAACAGCCGCCTGTTCCTGGTCAAGCAGGGCCATCGCTCGGCCATCGGCCGGCTGGATCTGGGCGGTCTTGGCGATGTACTCGACGTCCTGTCCGGGACGACCGACAACGTGGAACTGCTTGACACGATCCGCGCTCAGGTAGGCGATGCGCCGGAAGACTGGCTGCCGGTTTTCCACGAGCAGCTTGCGAGGCGCCGTGCAGCGCAGGGCGGAGTGCCCCCATCCCGATTGCCGGGGCCGGGAGGTGGGCGATGAGCGGCCTTTTCACCGCCGTCGGCGGCACCCTCGAAAACGGCATGTCGACCTACATCACGAATGTGTCGTCGGCCCTGTCCAGCGCACTGGTACCCGTCGTGACCACGGCCGTCACGATCTGGGTTCTCGCCTACGGTCTGGCGGTGGTGCGGGGCGAGGCCCATGAAGCCGTGCCAGCCTTTGCCTGGCGAGGACTGAAGCTCGCCATCACGCTCGCGTTCGCATTGGGCACCGGCATCTACCAGCAGCAGGTCGTAACAGCGATCAATGGCGCGACATCCGGGCTCGCCCAGACGATCCAGAGCGCGGCGAATACGTCGGGCGCAGGCAATCCGGGATGCGGGTCGGTCAGTGGCGCCAGCGTGACAGGGCAGAGCGCGACCAGTATCTACCAGACGCTCGACTGCTACGACCAGCAGATTGACCTCGTGATGGACGCCTACTTCGACAAGGCGACACATGAGGGGATCAGTGTCAGCGGCCTTGCCGCCGCCATCGGCGATTTCCTGTGCGGGATCATCGCCGCACTTGGCGGCTCGATCTTCCTCATCGTCCTCGCCTTCGAGGTGGCGATGGCGAGGATGCTGCTCGATCTCGTGCTCGGGCTTGGCCCCATCTTCATTGCCTGCGCGGCCTTTGCGCCAACCGCGCGCTTCTTCGAGGCGTGGACTGCGAAGGTCGCCAATTACGCCTTGTTGCAGGTGCTCGTCGCCGCCTTTCTCGGCATGGCGCTCACGGCATTTTCCGCCGATCTCACTGCTCTTGACGCCACCAGCGCGTCACCCGGCGCCGATGCATCGGCTGTGATGCAGGGCATTACCGCTGCCCTCAACGGTGCCGCGGCGGGCGCTGCAGCGATTGGCCTGTTCGCAACCGGGGTCTTTCTCGCGATGGTCGGCTGGCAGTTGCCATCGGTTGCATCGGGACTCTCGGGCGGTGCCACGTTATCCGGCTTTGGCGCCTTCGTGGCGGGCTTTGCGGCACGGCGCATGGCCAGTGTGATCGGGCAGGTCCTCTCCCGTAATGGGGGCGGCGGCGCGCCCCCCGGCGGAAAGATTCGCGACCGTACCGGCTCAGGTGGTGGCGGCAGCAGCGGATCGGGCGGAGGGACTGCGGCGAACGGCCCCATGCCCGCTTACCAGCGTGCGGCGCGCGCAAACCTGGGTCAGCAGGGCGAATGAACGTGAGGTGATGACCATGACAGGACGAACCAGATTGACGGGCGCCGTGATCGTATGGGCGGCGTTTTGCTCCAGCGCTCACGCACAGGGCATTCCCGTCTACGACGCGCAGAACGTGGTGCAGGCGATTGCCGCGGTCGCCCGGCTCGAGCAGGAAGTACAGCAGGAAATCCAGATCTATCAGTCGACGGTCGGCACGCGTGGTTTCGGTGCGCTGCTGGGCAATCCGGTCGTCGCGGGCTCGCTGCCGTCGGACTGGCAGGGCGTCTACACGGCGATCCAGAACGGAGGCTATGCCGGCTTGACGGGCAGCGCCCAGGCGTTGCGCTCGGCGAGCCAGCTCTACAACTGCCAGGACCAGACCGGCATTGACCAGCAGGTGTGCCAGCGCGCGCTGAACAAGCCGTTTCAGGACAAGGCGTTCGGCCTCCAGGCGTACCAGACCGAGCTGCAGGAGCTGAACCAGATCCAGAGCCTGGTGCAGCAGATCGACGTGACGCAGGACCCCAAGGGCGTGGCCGAGTTGCAGGCACGCATAGAGGCCGAGACCACGGCGGTCGGCAACGAGATGACGAAGCTGCAGCTCTTCCGGATGCTGGCCGATTCCGAGGACAAGCTCGTGGCCGAGCAGCAGGGCGAGCTGGTGCTGGGCCGGGCCGGCAACACGGCCCGGTTGCAGGACCAGATGGTGCCGGCTTCATTCGGGAACTAAGGAGCGATGCCATGCCTACGCTCACGTCCGTCGTGTTCGCAGTGTGCCTTGCCTGGAGTCTCGCCGCCTGCAGCAGCGGGCCACCGAAACCCGTGTTGCCGGACGGTCTGCACCGCGTACCGGTCAACCGCGTCCAGCCGGTGCCCGAAGTACCCGCATCTGAGGTGCCGGTTTTCCCCGATCGGCCTGTATCATCCGGTGCCGGAGCCCGATCATGAGTGCGCCGCACGACTATGGGCGCGTGCTCGATATCGAGGTGTCGCTGACCCACCTGCAGGAGCGATCCGAGCGGCGCGCATGGCATGTCGCCTATGTGGCGCTCGGCGTCGCCGTACTCAGTGCCACGGCGCTTGCCGTGATGGTGCCGTTCTATCGCATCGTGCCGCTGCCGATCGAGGTCGATCGCCTGACTGGCGAATCCGAGGTGATCGACGTGCTCGATGCCCGCCACGTCCACACGAAGGAGATCCAGGACAAGCACTGGGTCGAGGCTTATGTGCGTTCGCGCGAGCGCTACGACTGGGGCCTGCTGCAGATGGACTACGACAGCGTGCTTGCCATGAGCGATGACGTGGTCGCGCGCGATTATCGCGGCATCTATAACGGTCCCGATGCACTGGACCGGCAACTGGGGCCGGGCACCGGGCGGCAAATCCGCATTCTCTCGACCACGCTGCCGCCCGACGAACCCGGACATGCCGTCGTGCACATCGAGCGCACGTCGTTCAGGAACGGTCTCGGGAACGCCGAGCCGACGCAGCGATTCGTCATCACGCTCGCCTACACCTACAGCCCGCCCATGTTCACTCGCGAGAGCGTCGCGATCGCCAATCCGTTCGGATTCAAGGTGACAGCCTACAGCCGTGATCCCGAATATACGCCGCTGGCTGCCCCTTCAGCGTCGGCCGCGACGGCGGGAGGCACCCCATGAAAGCGCTTGCTCCAGGTGTCGTGCTGGCGGGACTGCTGTTCACCTGCACCGCGCACGCCTTCGATTTGCCCAACTGGTCCGATGACTCGCGTGTGCGACGCGTGGTGTATCGCGCAGATGAAGTCGTGTGTGTCCAGGCGCAACGGGGCTTTGCCACGCATATCGCGCTTGACCCGCACGAACAGATCCAGGTGGTTGCGCCCGGTGACAGGGATGGCTGGCAGGTGGTGGCGAACAAGGGCGACCACGACGTGTACCTGAAACCGCAACTCGCTGCACACGATTCGAACCTGGAGATCCGTACTGACCGGCGCAGCTACAGCTTCGATCTGGTGGTGCTGCCGCTCCGGGCGAAGTTCCGCAACCGCGACGTGATGTACCGCGTGAGCTTCATCTACCCGGACGACGCGAAGGCGCAGGCACACGCGAACACGGATGCTGCGCTGGTTGAGCAGCGTCTCGCGCTGCCACCCGTGGTGCGCAACGCGCACTACTCGATGGAGGCGATGCCGCACTCGGACGACATTGCGCCGACTGCGGCGTGGGATGACGGGCGCTTTACCTATCTCCGTATCCCGAACAACCGGCGGATGCCGGCGGTTTTCCGGGTGGCCGATGACGGCACGGAGAGCGTGGTCGACAGGCACGTCCAGGGCGACACGATCGTTGTGCACGAGGTAGCGAAGCGCCTTGTGCTGCGGCTCGCGGGCGAAGTCGTCGGGATCTGGAACGACGCTTACGACATGGATGGCGTGCCGCCCCATGACGGCACGACTGTCAGCGGCGTGAAGCGCGTTTTGCGGAGTCACGACGATGAATGACGATACGCCTCGCAATACGACCGGGCGCGATCCTTCCGGTCATGCGCCGGCCGGGCAGGATCCTGGCGGCCCCGATACGCCTGGATCGTTCGTTGATCGCGGCATGCCTGCACTCGGTCAGTATCGTGGTGCCCGCCCGCGTGCCTGGTGGCTGACGCCTGTCGTGATTCTGCTGGTGGCCGGCGCTGGCGCGGTGTGGACTGTACATGGCTTCCTCGCGCGTCATGACGCAGACGTGAAAGCGCATCGCGACGCGGTGGCCGATGCGTCTGAACACGGGCGCGTGTTCAGGGATGGTCCAGCTTCGGTGGTGGACGTCGCGCCCTCTGCACCACTCGCAGCAGGCGCCACAGGCGTGCATCCCACGCAGGCTGCGGAGCCGGCCGGCACCATGCACCTTGCGGCATCCCGCAGCTATTACGATGCGCCGCTGCTTGCGGCGGGCGGCGCGGGCAGTCAGGGCGCGGCGGGCGGGTTCCCGGGTGTCGCGTCCCCGGCGGTGGCCGCGGTGTCCGGTGGGACTGGACTGTCTGGGCTGAAGGCGGATCAGGCAGGCGGCGCGTTGGCCCAGGCGCTGACGCCGACCACCACGCCACGCGTGCAGGCCGGGATGCTGGGCAATCGCAGTCTCGTGCTCGCGCAGGGCGCCAAGATCGACTGTGCGGGAGACACGGCGTTCGATTCCACCGAGGCGGGCATTTCGACCTGTACGGTGACGAAGAACGTGTATTCCGACGATGGTCGGGTCCTGCTGATCGAGCGAGGTTCGCAGATCAACAGCCAGTACCGCTCGAACCTGTCGCCGGGCCAGAAGCGGGTCTTCGTGTTGTCCGCCCGCATCAGGACGCCCAATGGCGTAACGGTCGAGATCGATTCGCCAGCAGCCGATGCACTGGGGCGCATGGGTATCGATGGCTATATCGATAACCACTGGGGGCAACGCATCGGTGCTGCGCTGATGCTCGGCATGACCCAGGATGCGATCGGCTATCTGGCCACGCGTGGCGGCAACAGCAACGGGTCGGTGGTGTTCGAGAACACGCAGCAGCAGGGCAATGACATGGCCACGCACGTGCTCGACAGCACGATCAGCATTCCGCCGACGTTGACGCAGAACCAGGGCGCGGAGTTCACGATCGTGATCGCACGCGATCTGGATTTCGGGTCGGTCTATGCG
>DASZIR010000053.1:0-63292 GCA_035948995.1 Paraburkholderia sp.
CGTTACCGCATTCGCATGCAAGACTCGGTTCCGGCTGCTGGCTAGGCTTTACCGGGAGGGATTCGAACCCTCTGAACTCCAACACGTGGTTTCCGCCAGCTTCGGCTTCCCCCACTACCAGATTTATCCTGGCGCGACCACGATCATTACCCCGGACAACGTGACCACGATCGTGGGCAACAACAAGATCTTCTCCGACACGATCTCGAACTACAGCGCGCTGCCGGTACGCCGCGTGGAACTGACGGCGAAGATCGCCAACGGGGTCGATCCCATCGATGCGGCCAATCGCCTGAGGGCCGCCGTCGTGAAGATTCCGAACGTCGCCGCGAGCCCACCGCCGGATATCGAAGTGCTGTCGTTCACCCCGGAAGGACCGTTGCTGTGCGTGCGACCCTACACGCACACCGACCACTACTGGCAGGTCTATTTCGATACCAACCGCACCATCATCGAGACCTTCCGGGAAGCCGGTTATCCGACGCCGGAAATGCCCATCGTACGCCGCGCGGCCGGCTAGCCGCGCCCTTGCCCTCCCCCGGCGGCCGCCCGTCACGCGCGGACGGTCCGCCGGCCCCACGCGGCGCTCCCCCGTCCCACACGCGCCGTCCCATCGCGGCTCCTCTCGAACCTCACGCCGCGCTCCCGGTCGCATCGCGACTTTCCATCCGGAAATCAATCCATCCGGGGACCCATCATGAAAAAGATCATCGCCATTCTTTTGCTGGGCACGGCAACGTTCGCGTCGACGGGTTGGGCGCAGACTGCCTCCGAACCCGCAGCCAATACGGCTCAAGCGGGCACGTCGGACGAGATCGTGAAGATGCGCATGCAGGTCGCTGCCGCCAACCGCGAGTACAACCGTAAGGTCGCGGCTGCGAAGAAGGTATATGACAGGCAGAAGGCGGCCGCGGCGAAGCTGCGGGATGAAGCCATCGCCGCGGCGCGCAGCGGCACGACGACGCAATAAACGCGCATTCGACGTCCGCAAAAAAAACGGCGCCGCGAGATTATTCGCGACGCCGTTTTTGCCCGACCGGCCCGGATCGGTGTTCGGTCGTTCCAAGTCACCGGTCTCGCGGGCTGGTGACTAGCGGTTACCCGGCTTCGGTGCCGGTTTGCGTAGCATCTTCCACAGCGCGCCGAGCACCACCGGCACGATCGCCGCGCCGGCACCGACCAGCACGATCACGTTCAGGTACTGGCGGATGAACGGAATGTTGCCGAAGAAATAGCCCAGCAACACCAGCAGCAATACCCAGAACAGCGCGCCCGCGACATTGAAGAACTGGAAACGGCTCAAGGTCATCTGCGACGCACCCGCGACGAACGGCGCGAAGGTACGCACCACCGGAATGAAACGCGCGAGCACGATCGTCTTGCCGCCGTGCTTCTCATAGAAGTTATGGGTCTTCTGCAGCGCCGTGCGATCAAGGAAGCGCTCGAGCACCGGGATATGAGAATCGAACACCTTCGGCCCGATTGCCCTGCCGATCAGGTAGTTGAGCGTATTGCCGCCGACCGCCGCCACCAGCAGCATCACGATCAGCAGCACGAGGCTCATGTCGCCACTCGCGCAAAACGCGCCGCCGATGAACAGCAACGAATCGCCCGGCAGAAAGGGCAGCACGACAAGCCCGGTTTCGCAAAACACAATCAGAAACAGCACCGCATAGACCCAGGCGCCGTACTGGTGAATGAAAACCCCCAGAAACTTGTCGATATGCAAAACAAGATTCACGAACTGCAGCAGCGTGTCCAAAAGCGTCCCTTATTGAGCGAAAGGCTTGAACGGCCGGACCGGCGGGCCGTCATGACATGATGAAATGGGCAATCCACACCGACCCGAAGGCAGGGAAATTGACCGCGCCATGATACCGAAAGTGCCCGGCGGCGATAAAAAATCTGCGCGCGCGGGCGCACCGGTTGTCGGTTTCACCGGCGAGCGAGCCTGCATGTTCGCCGCGCGCGGACGGTGAACAGCCGGCGCGCGGCGAATCGCTATAATTTCGCCATGTCCGAATTCTCCGAAACGCCTGTCGACCCCACCGCCAAGGCCGCGGCGCCCGTCCTGCGCCCGTTGCGGGCGATCCTGCCCCTGCCCGACCTGCTGATCAGCCAGATTGCCGCCGGCGAGGTGGTCGAACGGCCGGCCTCGGTCGTGAAGGAATTGCTGGAAAACGCGCTCGACGCCGGAGCGCAGACGCTGCGCATCCTGCTGGACGAAGGCGGCGTCAAGCGCATCTCGATCACCGACGACGGCTGCGGCATTCCCGAGGGCGAACTGACCCTCGCGCTGATGCGGCACGCGACCAGCAAGATCCGTTCGCTCGCCGAGCTCGAAGCGGTGGGCACGCTCGGGTTTCGCGGCGAGGCGCTGGCGTCGATTGCGTCGGTGTCGGAGATGTTCATCACGAGCCGCACCGCCGACGCGGCCCACGCGGTACGCATCGAAGCGCAAACCGGCGTGCTGGGCCCGGCGGCCGGCACCCAGGGCACCACCATCGAAGTGCGCGAGCTGTACTTCAATACGCCTGCACGCCGCAAATTCCTCAAAAGCGAGCAGACCGAGCTCGGCCATTGTCTGGAGATGATCCGCCGCGCCGCGCTGGCACGGCCGGACGTGGCGATTTCGGTGCTGCATAACGGCCGCGCGGTCGAACACTGGAACGCCACCGATCCGGCCACCCGCGTCGCAAAGATTCTTGGCGAGACCTTTGCCACCGCCCATCTGCCGCTCGACGAATCGGCCGGTCCGCTGGCGGTGTACGGCTGCGTCGGCCTGCCGACCGCGAGCCGCGGCCGGGGCGACCAGCAGTATTTCTTCGTCAACGGCCGTTTCGTGCGCGACAAGCTGCTGACCCACGCCGTGCGGGCCGCCTACGAAGACGTGCTGCACGGCGACCGTTACCCGTCCTACGTGCTGTTTCTGGACCTGCCGCCCGAGGGCGTCGATGTGAACGTGCATCCGTCGAAGATCGAGGTGCGTTTCCGCGATTCGCGCTCGATCCACCAGTTCGTGTTCCACGCGGTGCAACGGGCGCTGGCGCGGCACGCTGGGGCCTCCCCGGAAACCACGGCGGGCGGCCACGCCGCGCATATCGAACCGGTGCCGGGTAGCCCGGCGTCGTTCGCGGCGACGCCGCCCGGGGGCGCTGGCGGCGGCGGAAACGGCGGCTTCGGCGCGGGCGGCAACTCAGGCGCCGTAGGCGGCTTTGGCGCGCAGGCGGGCAACACCTGGCTGCGCCAGGCGCGCATGACCCAGGGCACGCTACCCGTTGCGCAACCGCTCGCGCTCTACGACGCGCTGTTCGGTCGAAAGGATAGCGACGCCGGCACGGCACAAGGCACCACGATGCTCGAGGCGCGCGATTCCGCAGCCGACGCGCCATCGTTCTTTGCCCCGCCGTTGGCCGGCAACCCGGCCTTTCATGATGCGGACGAACAACCGCTCGGCTTCGCGCTTGGCCAGATCCACGGTATTTACGTGCTGGCGCAGAATGCGCAAGGGCTGGTGATCGTCGACATGCACGCTGCGCACGAGCGCATCCTGTACGAGCAATTCAAGAATGCGCTGGCCGACCGCGCGATCGCGGTGCAGCCATTGCTGATTCCGCTGTCGATGCAAGCCGATCCGGTTGAAATCGGCACGGTCGAGGAAGAGCGTGCGACGCTGGATGCGCTTGGCTTCGACCTCGCCGTGCTGTCGCCGACTTCGCTGGCAATCCGCGCCGTGCCGGCGCTGCTCAAGGACGCCGATTTGCAGGCACTGGCGCGCGCGGTGCTCACCGATCTGCACGCCTATGGTGGCTCACGGGTGCTGACCGAACGGCAGCATGAACTGCTCGGCACGCTTGCCTGCCACCACGCGGTGCGCGCGAACCGGCGCCTGACGCTGGACGAAATGAACGCGCTGCTGCGCCAGATGGAGGCGACCGAGCGAGCGGACCAATGCAATCACGGGCGACCGACGTGGTACCAGCTGACGCTGTCCGACCTCGATCGGCTGTTCATGCGCGGTCAATGAGCGCGCGCGCCGCTACGCCACCGCTGCTGCTGCCGGTACCGCTGTGGGCAGGCCAGTCATGACGCAAGGAATCGCCACGCCGGTTGCCTGCCTGCTCGGACCGACCGCCTCCGGCAAGACCGCGGCCGCGCTGGCGTTGGCGGCGCGACGGCCGGTCGAGATCATTAGCGTCGATTCGGCGCTGGTGTATCGCGAGATGGATATCGGCACGGCCAAACCGAACGTTGAAGAGCGCGCGCGGGTGCCGCACCACCTGATCGACATCGTCGATCCTGCCGACGCTTACTCGGCTGCCGAATTCCGCACTGACACGCTACGGCTCGTCGGGGAGATTACGGCGCGCGGGCGGGTGCCGTTGCTGGTCGGCGGCACGATGCTGTATTACAAGGCGCTGACGCAGGGGTTGAACGACCTGCCCGCTGCCGACGCCGACGTCCGTGGAACGCTTGATGCCGACGCGCTGCGTGATGGCTGGCCGGCTTTACATGAGCGGCTCGCAGCCGTCGATCCGGTCACCGCTGCGCGGCTGGCGCCGAATGATTCTCAGCGGATTCAGCGGGCGCTGGAGGTGTTCATGTTGACGGGGCAGCCGATGTCGGCGCTATTGGCTGCGCCTGCGCGTGACGAAGAGGCGGCGCGGCCGTGGCGGTTTGTGCCTGTGGCGCTTGAGCCTTCGGATCGCAGTGTGCTACATGCGCGGATTGCCAAGCGGTTTGATGGCATGCTGGCTGCCGGGTTCATTGATGAAGTGGAACGCCTGCGGGCGCGCGGGGATTTGCATCCTGGATTGCCGTCGATGCGGTGCGTCGGGTATCGGCAGGCCTGGGAATATCTCGATGGGGCTGTTGATTTCGCCACCATGCGGGATAAGGGGGTTTTTGCTACGAGGCAGTTGTGTAAGCGGCAGCTTACGTGGCTTCGGGCGATGCCTGAGAGGATAGTGGTTGATTGTTGTGCGGGGGATGCAGCTGAGCAAGTCGTGCGGGTTGTTGAAAGTGTTACTGATGGGCCGCAAGGAAAGTAGGCAAAGAAAGCGGGCTCACCCCGCCAGCTTGCAGGTGTCCGCCTCTGCACCAGAACCTTAGTGGTCCGAAGACAAGACCGTCCTTCGCACCACACGCGTCAATGACAAAGGGCTCATTCATCCCGCCTGCGCAATGCGTGCGTGGCGGACAGGGCCGCCAGGGAACACCGACCGGCCCATCGCGGTGGACTATACGAGAGGAATGTGCCAGCGAGGATGCGCGGTGGGGGCGTGCCCGGCGGCGGGGCGTGCAGCGCGACGCAGGAACGGATGAGTGCCTTGTCACCAGGTACAGTGGCGCGAGAGCACATCTCGTCTCGCACCACTCCCGGTTCACTCAAGAGGTGGACACTTATGAGCCGGCGGTGTGAGCCCGCTTTCTTTGCCTGCTTTCCTTGCGGCGGCGCCCCGAAGGAAGTCGGCTGGGGGGACAAAGAAAGTAGGTGCCGCCCCGCACAGGGGCAACGCCAGTAAACCAGTAAGAAAACAGGGAAAGGCCAAAGCCAGAAGCAAACAACCAACCCGCGCCGCGAGCAAAAAAAATCAAACCACTACAGTCTGCGCCTCACCCTCAACCCTATCCCTCACAACCCCAATCTTCCAGACCTGCTCCCCGGCGGCAGCCAGAAGCCCAACAGCCTTATCAGCATCCCCAGCGGCAACGATCACAGCCATACCAATGCCGCAATTAAACACCCGGTGCATCTCAGCATCAGCCACCCCGCCATGCTCCTGCAGCCAGGAGAACAACGGCGGCATCGTCCAGGCCCGATGATCGAGCTCCGCGGTCAAACCCTCTCGCAACACGCGCGGAATATTCTCAACCAGCCCACCGCCGGTGATATGCGCCATCCCCTTCACCGGCATCTGCTCCATGAGCGACAGCAAAGGCTTCACGTAGATATGAGTAGGCGCCATCAACGCATCCGCCAACGACCGCCCATCAAAATCCGCTGACAGATCCGGCTGCGCACGCTCAATAATCTTGCGCACCAGCGAGAATCCATTCGAATGAATCCCGCTAGATGCCAGACCCAGCACAACATCGCCCGGGGTAATCGTGCTACCGTCGATAATCTTGCTTTTTTCGACCGCGCCCACCGCGAAACCGGCAAGGTCGTACTCGCCGTCAGGGTACATGCCCGGCATTTCAGCCGTTTCCCCGCCAATCAGCGCGCAACCGGCCAGCTCGCACCCCTGCGCGATGCCCTTTACAACCGTCGCAGCCGTGCCGACGTCGAGCTTGCCGCACGCAAAGTAGTCGAGGAAAAACAGCGGCTCGGCGCCCTGCACCAGAATGTCGTTGACGCTCATCGCCACCAGATCCTGGCCGACCGTGTCATGCCTGTTCAGGTGAAACGCCAGCTTCAGCTTGGTGCCAACACCGTCCGTGCCCGAGACGAGCACCGGCTCACGGTATTTCTTCGGCACCTCGAAGAGCGCGCCAAACCCGCCGATGCCACCCAGCACACCGTCACGCAACGTCTTTTTGGCAAAGGGCTTGATCGCGTCGACAAGGGCGTCGCCCGCGTCGATGTCCACGCCGGCGTCGCGATACGACAAACCTTGGGCGTCAGGGGCGGATTTCGGTTGATTCATGGGGAAGAGCGAGAAGGTCGGTAAAATGCGATTTTACCCGATGCCGGCCGGTTGGCTGGACTTTCACCCGTTCCGACGACAGCTGGGAAACAATTTTGCAGCAGAACTCCCCGATTCTTACGCCGTATCAGCGTCGCGCCTTATTCTGGGGCGCCGTCGCGCTGGGCCTCGGCATCCTGCTGTGGCTGCTCAGTCCGGTGCTCACGCCGTTCCTGCTCGGCGCGATTCTCGCGTACATCCTCCAGCCCGGCGTGGCATGGATGGTGCGGCGGCGCGTGCCGCGTGGACTCGCCGCCCTGCTGATGATGCTGCTCTTCTCGCTCGCGCTGACCATCATGATCCTGCTGGTGCTGGTGGTGATCCAGAAGGAAGGCCCGCAGCTCAAGCAACAGGTGCCGCTGCTGTTCGCACACGTCAGCGCGTGGCTGCAACCGAAGCTCGCGACGCTCGGCCTCGCCGACTCACTCGATTTCGCCAGCATCCGCGATCTCGTCATGGGCCAGCTCGAAGGCAGCGCGCAAACCGTCGCGCTCTATGCGTGGACCTCGATCCGCACCAGCGGCAATGTGATGATCACGCTGATCGGCAACGTCGTGATGGTGCCGCTCGTGTTGTTCTATCTGCTGTACGACTGGAACCGCATGCTCGCGCGCCTCGAGGCGTTCGTGCCGCGCCGCTGGCTCGACAAGACCTTGCAGCTCGCCCGCGATATGGACCAGATGCTCTCGCAATACCTGCGCGGCCAGTTGCTCGTCATGGCCGTGCTCGCAGTGTTCTACGCCATCGCGCTGACCATCGCGGGCTTCGAAATCGCACTGCCGGTCGGCATTTTCACCGGCGTGGCGGTTTTCATTCCGTACATCGGTTATGCCACAGGCCTCGCGCTGGCGCTGCTCGCCGCGCTGCTGCAGTTCGGCGACTGGTACGGCTTCGGCGCAGTCGCGATCATCTACGGCGTCGGGCAGATTCTCGAGAGTTTTTTCCTGACACCACGCCTTGTCGGCGAACGGATCGGCCTTCATCCGCTTGCCGTGATTTTCGCCCTGCTCGCGTTCGGTCAACTGTTCGGCTTTTTCGGCGTGCTGCTCGCACTGCCCGTCAGCGCGATCCTGTCGGTAGCCGTGCGCGAATTGCGGCAAGGCTATCTGTCGAGCACGCTTTACAAGAACTGACCTGCAACTGGCTCACTGGCTCCTAGCGGTTCCCATTTCCGGCTTCTACTACTGTGCTTCGTCAACTGACGCTCGATCTCGGCACCCCGCCGCCATCGACATTCGACAATTTCTTCGCCGGCGCCAACGCCGAGCTGGTCACGCGGCTGCGCGAGCTCGAGGGCGCGCTCGCCGCCGGCCCGGTGGCCGACCGCACCTTCTACATCTGGGGCGAGGCCGGCAGCGGCCGCACCCATTTGCTGCAGGCTCTGGTGCACGAGGCGCAGCCCGCACACGCCCGCTTTGCGAGCCCGCAAAGCAGCCTCGCTGCCTTCGCCTTCGACCCGCGGGTGGCCCTCTACGCCGTCGACGATTGCGACCGCCTGTCCGGTGCACAGCAAATCGCGCTATTTAACCTTTTCAACGAAGTGCGCGCGCATCCGACCAGCGCGCTGGTGGCGGCCGGCAATGCGCCGCCCATCGGTCTCGCAGTACGCGAAGACCTGCGCACGCGCCTCGGCTGGGGCCTCGTGTTCCACCTGGCGCCCCTGCCCGACGAGGGTAAGGCCGCCGTGCTCAAGCACGCTGCGAAGGAGCGCGGCATCGCGCTCGCCGACGACGTCCCCGCTTATCTGCTGACCCACTTCCGGCGCGACATGCCAAGCCTGATGGCGCTGCTGGACGCGCTGGACCGCTTCTCGCTCGAGCAGAAACGCGCGGTCACGCTGCCGCTGCTGCGCACCATGCTGGCATCGCCCGGCGGCACCGAAGAGCCTAGAACGACAACCGCTTCACCCGCTTCAAGTAAAATAGGCCCCCATGGCTAATCTCGCTCTCTTCGACCTCGACCACACGCTCATCCCCACCGACAGCGACCACGAATGGGGCCGCTTCATGGTGAAGCACGGCATGGTCGACGCCGAAAACTTCGCGCGTGAAAACGACCGCTTTTTTGCCGACTACAAGGCCGGCAAGCTGGACATTCATGCCTATCTCGTCGCCATGCTGACGCCGCTCGCGAAGTACTCGCGCGCCCAGCTCGCCGGGTACCACCAGATGTACATGCATGAAGTGATCAAACCGGCCATCGTCCCGGCAGCGCTCGAGCTGGTGCGCCAGCACCGCGACGCCGGCGACCTCTGCTGCATGGTCACCGCGACCAACGAATTCATCACCGGCCCGATCGCCACGGTGTTCGGTGTCGACAAGCTGATCGCCTGCGAAGCGGAAACGGTCGACGGCCAGCCGCACTCCGAATACACCGGCCGTCCCACCGGCACGCCCAGCTACAAGGAAGGCAAGATCGTCCGTACCGAGGCGTGGCTCGCTTCGCTCGGCAAGACATGGTCGGACTTCGAGCGCAGCTATTTCTACAGCGATTCGCACAACGACATCCCGCTGCTCGAAAAGGTCACCGACCCGATCGCGACCAATCCGGACGACACGCTGCGTGCCCATGCGCAAGCGCACGGCTGGCGCATCCTAGAACTCTTTCAACCCACGTGATCAAAAAACTTATCCGCAAGCTGTTCGGACAGGATCCGGCACCCGCTGACGACACCGCCCCCTCCGAAGCAGACGAAGCCGCCAGCGCGCCGGCAGATACCGGGCGTACCGCCACCGCCGCCAAATCACGCCGCAAAACGGCACATGAACCCGCCGCCCAAGGCTCGCGCGATCCGGACGTGCCGGTCATCATTGCCGCTGAAGTGCACGGCATTGACCCCACGCTGATCTCGCGCAACGCCATTCGCGTCACCGAAGGTCTGCAGCAGGCCGGCCACCGTGCGTTCATCGTAGGCGGCGCCGTGCGCGACCTGCTGCTGGGCATCGCGCCGAAAGACTTCGACGTCGCCACCGACGCCACGCCCGAACAGGTGCAGAAGCTGTTCCGCCGCGCGCGCATCATCGGCCGGCGCTTCCAGATCGTGCATGTGCAGTTCGGCCAGGAAATCATCGAAACCTCGACGTTCCGGGCACTGGTCGATCCGCCCGCCGCGGATGCCGCACCGCCGCGGCGCCTGAAGCGCGACGAGCTCGACCGCCGCACCCACGCCGTCGACGCCAGCGGCCGCGTGCTGCGCGACAACGTCTGGGGCGAGCAGCACGAAGACGCCACCCGGCGCGACTTTACGATCAACGCGATGTACTACGATCCGGCCACCCAAACGGTGCTGGACTACCACAACGGCATGGCCGACATGCGCGCCCGCCTGTTGCGGATGATCGGCGACCCGGCCACGCGCTATCGCGAAGACCCGGTGCGGATGCTGCGGGTGGTGCGTTTTGCCGCCAAGCTCGACTTCGAGATCGAAGACGCCACGCGCGCACCGATCAAGGAGATGGCCGACCTGATCAATAACGTGCCGGCCGCGCGTCTGTTCGACGAAATGCTCAAGCTGATGCTGTCGGGCCACGCGCTCGCCTGCCTGCAGCGTTTGCGCAAGGAAGGCCTGCACCACGGCCTGCTGCCCTTGCTCGACGTGGTGCTCGAGCAGCCGCACGGCGAGAAATTCATCACCCTCGCACTGACCAACACCGACAACCGCGTGCGGGCCGGTAAACCGGTCTCGCCGGGCTTCCTGTTCGCCACGCTGCTGTGGCACGACGTGCAACAGCGCTGGCAGGCGAACGAGGCGAACGGCGAATACCCGGTGCCCGCACTGCACCGCGCCATGGACGACGTGCTCGACATGCAGACCGAGAAGCTCGCCATCCACAAGCGCTTCTCGTCGGATATGCGAGAGATCTGGGGCCTGCAGTTACGCCTCGAAAAACGCTCGGGCAGAAGCGCACTGAAGCTGCTGGAACACCAAAGATTTAGAGCGGGGTATGATTTCCTCCTGTTGCGATGCGAATCGGGCGAACTCGATGAGTCGGTCGGTGCGTGGTGGACGGAGTTCATTGAAGGAGACGTCGCCGCGCGCGAGACATTGCTCACGCAAGGCGGGAAGGACCGGAGCCCCAGGAAACGACGGCGGCGCAGCAGTGGCGCCAGAAACCGCAACACGGGCGACGGAATGGAAGGCGGTAAGGCCGTCGACCGCGCAGCAGACGACGTGAGCCACGGCGGCTCACACGAAGACTGACGCGGTCCGCTGGCTGGCCGTCGAACGATAGTCGCAGGAAGTTATGCCATGACGGTTGCTTATCTCGGCCTCGGCGCGAATCTCGGGGACGCGCGCCAGACCCTGAAAGACGCGGTGGTGTGCCTCGCACAGCAGCACACCATCACCGTGCTCGCCAAGTCGAGCGTGTATCGCACTGCCCCGATCGACGCAGGCGGTGACGACTACTTCAACTGTGTCGTGAAGCTCGAGACGACGCTGCCGGTGCGGCATCTGCTGGCGCTGTGCCACAAGATCGAGCTTCACTTCGGCCGCGAGCGGCCGTTTCGCAATGCCCCCCGCACGCTCGATCTCGACATCCTGCTGTACGGCGATGAGATCATCGACGAACCCGATCTGACCGTGCCGCATCCACGCCTCACCGAGCGCGCCTTCGCGCTGGTGCCGATGGTCGAGATCGACCCGGTTCTGACCATTCCCCAGCATGGCCGCGCCGACGCGCTTCTGGCCGCCATCACCGATCAGCGCATCGAAAAGATGAAGTCACCCTGTCAGTGCCCCGTGCTCAACGCCCTGAGCGGCGGCAACGAAGTCGCGAACGCTGCGAAGGCCACGAAAGTTACCAAAGGCCGCTGCTCATGAATTCGTCCCCGCTGACGGTTACGGCGCCCCAGCTACGCCCGCCGTTCCGCTATATCGCGATCGAAGGGCCGATTGGCGTCGGCAAGACTTCGCTCGCGCGGCGCCTCGCCGAACGGTGGTCGATGCACCAGTTGTTCGAACGGCCGCAGGACAACCCGTTTCTGGAACGCTTCTATCGCGACACCTCGCGCTATGCGCTGCCTGCGCAACTGCACTTCGCGTTGCAGCGCGCACACCAGGCGCAGGAAGTCGCCGCCGCGTATGCTGCCGGCACGCCGCTGATCGCAGACTTCATGACGCAGAAGAACGACATCTTCGCGCGGCTCACGCTAGCTGAAGACGAGTGGCATCTGTATCGCGCGCTGGCTGCGCGCATCGACGCGTCAGTGCCCGAAGGAAGTCCCCGCGCGGCTGGTGCGGGAAGCCCCGGCGCCGCACCCTCGCCCGATTTCGTCGTGTACCTGCAGGCAAGCCCGGAAGTGCTGTTCGCACGCATCCAGAAGCGCGCCTTGCCGATGGAGTTGCAGATCTCGGACGCATACCTGCACGCGCTGTGCGACGCGTATAACGAGTTCTTCTATCACTACGACCGCACGCCGGTCCTGACCGTCAACGCCGAACATCTGAATCCGCTCGAATCGGACGCGGACTTCGCTTTGCTTGTCGAGCGCATCGAGACGATGCGCGGACGCAAGGAATTCTTTGTCAAAGGCACGTCGCTGTAAGCGACGGCGCCCCCTTTCTTTCAACGGATTTCCCCATGACCTATTTGCAGGAAACGAGCCGGAACGCCGTGACCGTCCCGAAACTGCAGACGATGCGTGATGCCGGCGAGAAGATCGCCATGCTCACCTGTTACGACGCAAGCTTTGCTGCGCTGCTGGATCGCGCGGGCGTCGACGTGCTGCTGATCGGCGATTCGCTGGGTAACGTGCTGCAAGGCCAAACCACGACGCTGCCGGTTTCGCTCGCCGACATCGCCTATCACACAGCCTGCGTCGCACGGGCCCGTCCGTCGGCGCTGGTCGTCGCCGACCTGCCGTTCGGCACCTATGGCACGCCAGAGACGGCCTTCGCCAGTTCCGTGGAGCTGATGCGGGCAGGCGCCCAGATGGTCAAGCTCGAAGGCGGCGAATGGCTGGCCGACACGGTGCGCTTTCTGGTGGAGCGGGCGGTGCCGGTGTGCGCACACGTGGGCCTCACGCCCCAATCGGTACATGCGTTCGGCGGCTTCAAGGTGCAGGGCAAGACGGAAGCGGGTGCGAGCCAGTTGCTGCGCGACGCCCGTGCGGTGCAGGACGCGGGCGCGCAACTTATCGTGATGGAAGCCATCCCGACCCTGCTCGCCGCTGAAGTCACCAAGCAGCTGCGGATTCCGACCATTGGCATCGGTGCGGGCGTTGACTGTTCGGGACAGGTGCTGGTACTGCACGACATGCTCGGAATTTTCCCCGGCAAGCGGCCGCGCTTTGTGAAGGACTTCATGCAGGGCCAGCCGAGCATCGTCGCAGCGGTCGAGGCCTACGTGCGCGCTGTGAAAGACAGCTCGTTTCCGGGACCGGAACATACGTTCTGAGTGGCTGGATGGGCCTGCGACGTCCCTACGGGGCGCGCCGGGCCCCAGGTGCGCCGCTTCGCCTTCAACGGATCCGGGACCCGTCCGGTTCCCGATGAAAACCCGGTCGTCTATCTTCGTCTACCCACTGATGCGGCGTTGCCGTGAACCGAAGAGAGATGACCATGAGCCCCTTTTGCCTGATCAACGTCGCGGCAATCCGCGACCACGCCACCATTTCGCCTGAGATCCGGGAAAACACGTGGCATAAACACCTGACCGGCTGGATGGCGCGCCTGCTCCTGCCGGTTGCCACAGTTAGTGAAAAAGCGGCCCTTGAATAGAAAGGGGTTGTTCACAAACGCTGTCACTGCTGCAAGGATGGGTGACACAGAACGTGAAAATTTCTCAAGGTCATGACACAGCTAATGAACACAGGGTGAAAGGCGAAGTGTGGGGAGTACCGGTCACATCCCGGACGCCATCGGCGGTTTGGTTGGCGATACGTTGACCCAGGTTTCCGGTAAAGCGTGTGAGCGACAAGGCGCAGCATTTATTTCAATGCGACGGACATCCGTCCTGACAGGAAAGTGGAAAGCGCTCGTGCGGCGGTGGGCGTCAGTCTCAGCTGGCTTCCTTGTCGGGGTGTGATGGTCGCCACGCGGTGACGACTTTGACTGGCGCACCTGTCCGGCAACCTGTGGGTCCGATCGCCGCGATTATTGGCTAATCGTGGCAACGGAAGGGCGAAAGCTCGGCCGATCTCAGTTCGGACTCACAGCAGGAGCATGATCCACATGTCGGTTCAATCGAGGATTGCGCCGTGGCGACACGTCGGTCGCTTCTGTGCGCAACGGGTCTCCGATTACGGCGAGCTATTCGGAATCGAGCTCGCCGAGACGAAGTCTCGGCTGCTGCATGAGGTCGTTGCGTTGGTAGCGCTTGCGGTCGCCACGCTCTTCACGCTTTCTTTTCTGTGCATTGCCATCATCGTCTCAGCGATCGGGAAGTCCTATTTCCTTGCTGTGGTCTGGGGCGTCGCAGGTACCTGGGCTATCGTGACCGTGGCCGCTTTTTTCGTCGTGCGCACACGGCACCTGGCCCAACCGTTCCAGACCTTCCGGTCGGAGCTCCAGCGGGATTTGGAGGCGATCAAGGAGGCACCGAAATGAACCGGCGACTTCGGCAACATGCGGACGCGCAGGCCGCTGTCCTCGCGCGCATGGACGCAGCGCGCGCCGAATTCCTTTCCGGCGCCCGCGCATTGCGGGTGCCCGCATCCGCCAGAACATCCGAAAAGTACCGCGTCACCGGCATAGCCCGAACGGTATTGCAAACGTCGAACACCGCCGTGATCGCCGCGCTCGTCGTCGGTTCAATCGTCATCGGACCGAGACGATTATTTGGCATCGCGATACGGGCGGCCCTGACCGCCTGGGTCACGAGAACGGTAAGCGCATTCGCTGGCCGGAAAGTACGACCCGTGACCGACAGATGAAAACGATGGTTGGTGCCGAACAGGCATTTACCGCCGCTTGAACCGATCGATCTCCTGCTGAACGGCACAGACGATCAATGGTCGTAGACTCCGCTCCGCGCCCCCTGCAGGTAAGGTACGCACCTGCCGCATTCCCAACCCGTTCCTTGCGGGTCCGGAAATGTCCCAGGAACCCGGTTCGCACATCCGATTCCGTCAGCAACAAGGAGCCTTGTCTGCCAGCTCAGGTCTTCGAGTGACTGTCACGACGGCTGGAACCGTTATCCTCCGACTTTCAGGGCCTCTGTGCCGCCTCACAAGGGAGAATCCATGACATTCGATTGGCAATAACGGTGTGCGGAATTCGGGGCACGTAGGCCCGGCAAGGCGGACCGGATTCGTCATCCTGAGGAAACCGGCTGGCCGGGCACTTGCGGCTACCCGGGCATACTACGTGCTACTCGAAGCGTAACAGGAGAAATGATGGAGCCGTCATGGCCCAGCGCCTGCCAGTCGGAAAAATTGCTGCATGGTTTGTTGCCGTGCTGGCGGTACCGATTGCGGCACTCGTCGTCGTTTTCCTGACTTTCGACTGGAACCGCGCGCGGCCGTGGATCGACGACAAGGTCACTCAGGCGATCGGGCGGCAGTTCCACATCACCGGCGAGCTGAAGGTCGGCTGGCAGCGTCCGCCAAGCGAAACCGGCTGGCGGCGCTGGGTGCCGTGGCCACGCTTTTCCGCCGAAAAAATCACTGTCGCGAATCCGGACTGGGCGAAACAGCAATACTTCGCCACCCTCGACGAGATCGATTTTCAGGTTGAGGTTCTCCCGCTGCTGGCACGCGACATCGTGATTCCGACGATCAACCTGGTCAACCCGTCGATCGATCTCGAACGCCTCAAAGATAACCGCAACAACTGGACGCTCAGGTTCAACCAACCGGCCGAGCCGTCCACGTGGAATCTCAAACTGCACGATATCGCCTTTGCGACGGGTCGCGTTGCGTACGCCGACCAGACCACCCAGGCCGACATGCAGGTCGTCGTCGATACCCTCGGTCAGCCGATGCCGATCGGTGACGTCATGAAGCAGCAGGAGCAGGCGTCGCGCAAATCGTCGGCGCAGGTGGTCGGCAAGAGCGGGGCGACCCAGCTCCACAAGCAGCTCGAAGCCTCGGCGGCATCGGCGGCATCGGCGGCGTCCTCTGCCGCGGCCGCGAGCAGCGGGCCGGCGAGTACTGCGAGTCCGGCGAGCACGTCGGCGAATACCGGCACGACCAGTCAGCAGATGTCGAAGCCTTCGGTGCCGCCTTATGGTCTCGGCTGGACGGTCAAGGGCACCTACAAGAAGACGGCTGTGTCGGGCAGCGGCAAGGTGGGAGGCGTGCTCGCGCTGCAGGACACGACGCGGCCGTTCCCCGTGCAGGCTGATGTGAAGATCGGCGATACGCATATCGCGCTGGCCGGTACCGTGACCGCCCCGGCGCACCTCGCCGCGCTCGACCTGAAGCTGTGGCTGCAGGGCGTCAGCATGGCGCATCTCTATCCACTCACCGGCGTGCCGCTGCCGGAAACGCCGCCGTACGCGACCGAAGGGCGGCTGGTCGGCCAGTTCAGGGAAGACGGCAACGTCTTCAAATATGAGAACTTCACGGGCCGCGTCGGCGGCAGCGACCTGAACGGCTCGACGGTTTACGTGGGGAAGAAGCCGCGGCCGATGCTGTCGGGTGAAGTCGTGTCCAACCTGCTGCAATTTTCCGATCTCGCTCCGATCATCGGCGCCGACACCAACGCGAGCAAGGCAAAGCGCGGCGAGGAAACCAGGCAGCCGGCGAACAAGGCGCTGCCGGTCGAGGAATTCAAGACGGATCGCTGGAAGGCCATCGATGCCGACGTGAAGTTCACCGGCCGCCGCATCATCAAGGACCCCGCCCTGCCGATCACTGATCTCTACACCCACGTGATCCTGACCGACGGCGTGCTGGCGTTCGAGCCGTTAAAGTTCGGCGTGGCGGGCGGCACGCTGGCATCGAACATTCACCTCGATGGCAGCACGGCGCCGCTGAAGGGACGCTTTGCGACGCAGGCGCGGCACCTGAAGCTCAAGCAACTTTTCCCGACCGTGAAGACGATGCAGTCGGCGCTCGGCGAAGTGAATGGCGACGCGGCGTTGTCGGCAACGGGCAATTCTCCCGCAGCGCTGGCGGCGACGTCGAATGGCGAAGTGAAGGCGCTCGTCACCGATGGCACGATCAGCCGCCTGTACATGGAAGCGGCCGGGCTGAATGTGGCGAACGTGGTCTACGAGAAGCTCTTCGGCAAGCGCGACGTGAAGATCAACTGTGCGGCGGCGGACTTCGTGGTGACCAGCGGCGTGCTGGAATCGCGCGTGTTCGCCCTCGATACTGACGACGCCGTGATCAACATGGATGGTCACATCGATCTGCGGACCGAGCAGATGGATCTCGGGATTCATCCGCATACCAAGGGCCTTCGGGTGATTTCGCTGCGCTCGCCACTTTATGTGAATGGGACGTTCAAGGACCCGCACGTCGGTGTGAATGCCGGCGCGCTGGCCGTGCGTGGCGGGGCGGTGGTGGGGCTCGGGCTGCTTAATCCGTTCGCGGCGCTGATTCCGCTGATCGCGCCGAGCAACAACAAGCCGCTGCCATGTGCGCAGCTGCTCGCCGACATGCGCGCGGCGCCGAGCGCACCGCCAGCGGGGCAGAAGCAGCGTGCGAAGGCGGCACCGGCTTACCTGGCGTCCGGCGCAGCGGGTCCGGCAGAGGATAGTCCGGGCGGCCCCGCGCGCACGCAGGCGGCAAGGAAGACGGCGCCTGCGGGTCCGGCGGCAGCCAGCGAGGCGCAGTACCGGGGACGTTGAGCCCGCACGTGACGCGCGCCGCGCTTTTCGCACGAGCAGGCGATGAGCGCCTTTCGATCAACGACCTGGAGGAGCTGGGCTTATCAACAGGGCTCCGAGGCAACGTCCGCAGGCACGGTACCGGAACGGATGACGTTGGGTTGAGGGGCCGCCGCCCGCGCTCATCGCGAAGTCAACTGGAGGCAGGCGCGTTACTTGCGTGCCTGACGTTCAGGGCGATCCTCCGTGGCGGAGACGTAGATGGCGCTCATACATGGTCGGCGACTTCCGGTTACCGCGATACCTTCGTTCCTCGCACTGGCCATTGGCGTGGGTCAACGGTTCAGCACGGACCGGTGCACCATGATGGCCGCGAGCATTGCGTTCTACTGCGCCTTTTCGCTGGCGCCGACCCTTCTGATCGTGCTGGCTGTCGCCGGGTGGTTTTTCGGCGCCGACGCGGCGCGCGGCCAACTGTTTGGCGAGATCAATGGGCTGCTGGGCAACGAGGCCGCCGCGGCCGTCCAGTCGATCGTGGAGCATGCCCGACACCCCAGTACGGCGGGTCCAGCCGCCCTCCTTTCGGCTGCGCTCCTCGCGTTCGGTGCATCGGCAACCTTTGCCTCGCTGAATACCGCGTTAAACGTGGTGTTTCCGGCCGCAGCGCGGTTCGGCGCGGTAAGCAGTATTGCCTTGCTGGTCAAGGTGCGGCTCATCTCGTTCGGCCTCGTCATGGGGGTCGCCTTCCTGCTGGTGGTTTCGCTCGTATTGGACACGACCATCAGCTTTATCGGCGCAAGGCTGTTCGGCAACTCGCCGCTGATTGTCGTCGGCGAGATCGCACAGCTTGTTTTTGGCCTGGCCGTGTTGAGCGCGGCCTTCGCAGCGTTGATCAAAATGTTGCCTGACGCGCCCGTGCGCTGGCGGACCGCATGGTGGGGCGCGGTCGTGTCGGCGTTGCTGTTTTCCGGTGGACGCAAGCTGTTCGCCCTCTATCTTGCTCACGCCGGAACAGCCAACGCATTCGGTGCAGCCGGCTCACTCGCGGCGCTCATGATGTGGCTGTACTTCTCGACAGCGGTGCTGTTGCTTGGCGCCGAAATCGCCGCCGAGGTTGGTCGCCTGAAAAGCCAGCCGGCCCATGTCCGCAGCCACGCGGTGCGGGAGCATGACCGCATGCCAGATGCTGAATTGCCGCACGACCGGCTCCGCCTGAGGGAATCAGTCATGCTTCACCACTCATACGAAGACCAGTACGTCAAGAATCTGGTCACCTGGGGTGCGATGTTGTGTCTCAAACATCGTTCGAAGGCCGCCGTGCGGGTTCTTCAAAAGGTGCTGCCGCGTACCGTTTATCGGAGAGCGGACGGCCTGGTCCTGCTGTTGAACAGTTATGACAAGCCGATTGGCGCGGACGATTCATTCAGACCTGTCGAATTCGATGTGCCTGGGTTGGCCACAGCGAGTGTGTCCATGCTGTTACGGCCTGCCTATGGCGCATTGGACGGTATGCCGGACTGCTTCTTTAGCGACGCGAACGCGCCATGGCTATCCCGAAGTGATGCGGAGGAATATGTGTCACGCATCGAGGAATGCCTGGGAATCCGGTTGCCCGCGGATGCTTCCCCATTCTCGCGAGCGGCAGCCTCTGCCCGCTTCGAGAGCGAGCGCACTGGGGTGCGGAGCCGCCCGGAAGGAGACGCTTCCTGAGGGGCGTCGCCGGGCAGCGTAACCCACGCGCTCTCCGCACATCCAGGGCGTCGGGGCATCCGTTGTTGATCCGGTTGCCACGTCAACTAGGGACCGCATTCGCCGTAGACCTCCTCACCTATCGAATGCATTTCGTTCAACAGCACTCACGAGGTCCTCGTGCAGTGTCTGAGTCGTCGCTCGGCAGCCACGCTCAGGAATGCTTGTTGCACGTTTATGGGTATCCACCTTCTTAAAAGGGATGGTTTCGAGGAAGATTTCACCTCTATCGCCGTAGCCTTTCTTCTAGCGACCTTTTTCGCAGCCAGTTTTTTGGCATTCGAGCCGCCGCTTGTTTCTGACCGGTTACTGTTCGCAGCATTGCCGTTTGTCATTCCGGCGCCGCCGCTAGACCCGTTCCCGGCGATACTTTCCGGTTTCAGGTGACCGCGCATCGCTGTTACCTTCGCAAAGCCATTCAACGTTTACATGCAGCAGCGAGGGCCGACACCCTGCACGTACAAATCCGTAGATGCTGTAACAGGGGGGACTCGCGTCGTCATGCGCGTTCTGTGCTGCCGCCACCGATGAAGCCACCCATCTTCTCACCGACCTGGTGAGCACTCGCGTGATTTAAACAATATTGGATGAGCCGCACAGCATCAATTGCCAGCTATTGGGGATTTGACATTTTTTAACCCGGCCGACTGACCGTTGGCCGCGGAAGTAATCGCGCCCTGTTATTTTCCAGTCAAAATAAATGGTGAGATGGGCAGTGCAATATAAAATTCGCGTCGAAATCAGGAAGCTTTGCTTTATGCAATATGAATAGAAAGAAGTCGAACCGGCACGCGCCCGGAAGAATGCTTGCGACCAAAGCCCTGCTGCTACCACAAACGGCCAAATCGGCCCGGACGCAATCACTGCGCCACCATCTTGCGCTGGAAGCATTGAAGGCGGGAAGAGGAAACGGCCAACTGCCGGTCATTTCAACAAGGAGCAGGTGTCCGCCGCACTCATCACGAAGACTGACCTGTTCGAGACCGCGCGGCAGGAGCTCAATACCGTTGACCTTGAAGACGTGCAATCGGCTATCCTCGAACGCAACGGACAGGTAGCCGCACTCCGGCTTGCTGCTTCTGGATGGAAACGCATGTAGCAGAGCGCGCGACGCAGCCGGCAGCTACCTTCCCCGGTCTTGCCGACTGACGGGGAACTCACCGGCGACAACGTGCATGTGGAGTCAAAATATGTAGAGTTAACACTGGTTTTAGCGGTCGCGTGTTTACCGCAGAATGCTCCTTCGACATGAAATCCCAATACATGGGCTGCCGGGCGGGCAACCGACTGCAGCAGAGTCGTGCAGTTGCAGTGACGCGCCACAAACACTTCGGCGTGGACGAAAGAAACATATGGAGATACTGCAATGACTGCGGCCGTTTCGACGTTACATCGTGGTTACCAACTTATCGCTAGCGCGTGTCCCGCACGCAGTGGTCTGCATGCCGCAGACCTTGTTATCGAGAAGCCCGGCCGAGCGCCGGAGACGTTCGCCGCTCTGGACTACTTCTTTGACGACGAGCAGGCGTTGCGGTATGCGACCCGCTGAGGACGCATCTGGGTCGACATGAATGCCTGAGGTCTGCGTCACGTGTCAGCGCCATGATACGCAGGCAAACAACGGAGAATCGAATGCGCGATGTGCCACCTATCGAACCGTCGTCCTACATCCATACCGAACAAAGGCTGAGGTTTCTCGCACGTGATGCCCAGAATCCCTGCTCCGCCATCGTCTACTGGTTAGGAGCGACCGAGCCGTCGCGCGAGTCCAGCTTTTTCGATGCCATACAAAAATTCGGCGTGCTGATGCAACTGGTTCTGCCTGACGAGCGTCCAGGCGTCTTCGTAAAACGCGATGCCGTTCAGAGCGTTACGGATTTTGGAACCGTGAAGCGACTCGTTTTCAGGGACGGCTCCAGTCTGGATGTTCAATATGCCGGGCCGTGTAGCGACCTGTGCGACGAGTGAACCGCGCAGCCACGCTTGCAGTTTGTCCCGAGACAGTCCGCCGCCAGTCACGCGCTGGCGCCGGCCTGCGCAGCCCTGCACGTAACGAGCCGTGAGTATTGCTGCTGACGACGCATCCCGACGCAGCCGCAAAGGGGTACTAGCGCACTATCGAGCGGTCCGAACCGGCGTTTTACCGGGATTGACCCACGTGCCACAGCAGACTACAACTTCACTGCCGAAGTCCCGGATAGCGGTCGGGCACCGCGATTGCGCCAGAGCACTCACGGCACCTGTTGCAATAGATGTACGGCTCACGCGCACCGGATTAAGCGCGCTCGTCAAATTTGTACGGAGCGGATGATGGCAACTGGAACAGTGAAGTGGTTTAACGACTCGAAGGGTTTTGGATTCATCACGCCAGACGACGGTGGGGACGACCTGTTTGCCCACTTCTCGGAAATCAGCGCAGCAGGTTTCAAGACCTTGCAGGAGAATCAGAAGGTCAGCTTCGACGTGAAGACGGGCCCGAAGGGCAAGCAGGCCGCGAATATCAAACCGGTCTAGGGAAAAGTCTGCATCTTTGAATCGGACGATGCCGGCTCCGTCTGGCATTGTACTTTCAAGGCGAGTCGGACAAGAGCGCCTGGTGAAAAAGTGGCGGCCGGCACCAGGCGTCGAAATCCGGCATCAAACACGAAGCCCAGCATCAGCCTGAGGAGCTGCACGCAAATGCCAATCGTTTTGATGCGTTCGCCGACTGAATCGTTCTGCGTCTGCTCTTTCGCGTTCCGCCGTCGAAACGTTAGGACGAGCGACTTCATGAATAGGTGTTCGTGAATAATCTACTGGAGAGACTGCAATGGACAACGTTTCGCGGGAAGAGAAGATTCGTGTGCGGGCCTATGAACTTTGGGAAAAAGACGGCAGCCCCGAGGGACGCGCCGACGAGTATTGGGAGCAGGCCCGGGCCCAGATCGACGAAGAAGAATCCGCGGCCGAGGGGAGCGGAACTGACCCAAAGAGCCGGCTGCCCAAGTGACGGAAACCGGACGCTGAGGAGGAGCCCCGCCGTCGACCGCCCAGCGGAGCCATAACTCTTGCAGGCGAACCGTTCGGCGGCGCGATGCACGCGGCGCGTCCTTCCGTTGTCGCTGTGCGCCGACACCACGACGTGCCGGACGCTATCCGTTTCCCTCACGCTACCGCATAACGCTCCTGACCGGAAACTCGGCCTTGCAAATTACACAGGGCGCGTTTGCAACAGCACCGCGGTCAGTAGGCCTTCTTCATGCCGCCGCTATCTGAAGCAGGTGCATCCATTCCTCCCTTCTTCTGCATGTTCGGTGTCATCTGCTTTTGCGACATGTCGCCCGACTTCCCCATCGTGTTTGCGCCGGACGCGCCAGATGGTGACTCCGTAGTTCCGTTTGCATTCGGCGTTCCTATTCCGGTGCCGCCCTGGCCTGCACCAGCGCCCCCACCACCACTTGTGCCCGCACCCTGCGCATAGGCGGCGCCAGACAAACTCAAAATGAATGCCGATAACAGTAATCCGTTCGTAGCAACTCGCATAATGGTCTCCCTCGTGTGCAAAGGGACCAGTTGCGACCCGGGTCGGTGCAACCCCCGCTGCGTTGATTCACGCATTTCCGGTGCCGCTGTTGGCCGTCGCATAGGTTCCTCAATTTCACCGTTCACTGTTCGCCGTCCCCAGGAACTATTGCGCGCAGAGCGACGGCCCGCGTACTGGCACGCGGATGCCGCTAGGCCGCACTGAAGGAGGTTACCTGGGCGCCGCTGTCCGTTTTCAAGGCGGTCAACATACCGCCGGCAGAATGCACGGGCGCTGGCGAGAATCCGTGGCGATAACTGTCGCACACCAACTCATGGACAGAGATTGGTCACTGACGGGAGTGCGGATGGCGTGTAAATCTGCCGACCGAGTTAACCCTTGCTGAACCTTGGACTTCGACTACCTCGGCACGAGCCAGCAGCCGTCGCAGGCACTGGCATCAGGCACCGCATGCGATGTGCTAACAACGGTCATCGTGGCATGCGCATTGCGCGCCCACGAGCATCAACCTATAAGCGGGCGCGTTGCTCATGATGGTCAGCGGGGACATGCGCACCTGTCGCAAACTGTTGTTCAGGCAGATCGCCTGACTCACGTACGACAGAGGGTCGCGATTCGCAGCGCAGCTGCTTCCGCCAGCGCCTTCTCCTTGCGTTGCAATTCCTTCTCGAGCTGCTGGATGCGCCGTTTGTCGTCTTTCGACTGATGGCGCTGCTCGCGCGCCTGCTCGGCAGCATTCGCGTTGGCCGAACGGCAGGCGGCCCGCCACGCCGCGATCTGTTCGGGATAAAGACCCTTTCGACGGCAATACTCGGCCAGCTCCGCTGCATTGAGCGGCGCGGTTTCCAGCACTACTGCAAACTTGTCCTCCGAAGACCATCCTTCGGGATTCTTCCCATCGCCGGGCACGGCCAACCCTTGTCCTTTCGCCTGTCGGCGCCACGTGTATAACGTCTGTTCGGTAATTCCCGTTTCTCTGGCCAGCGCCGAAACCAGCGCGTTTTCTGGCGGCATCATGCGGCGCACCAGCGCTTCTTTTCTTTCTGCTGAGTAGGCTTTCATTCACCCTGATTTTACCGCCCCCGGACCATGTCTATAAGAATCAGATAACACGACATCTATTCTGACGCCGGGGGGTTTTGTCGAAGAAACGACTATGATTCAAAGGATTGCAATGCCAGCATCCGAGTGCCCTCATGGCTTGGTCCCGGCCATTCTGCGACGGCGCGAGTCGGGCACGCGTTTCGCGACGGGCTGGAAAAGAACAATCTGGAGAAGTCGATGAAGCCTCGTCATGCACTCGCGGGGCCCAGTACGGCCTTCGTGCTCTTGATCTCGACGGCCTTCGCGGCCACGGCGCAGGCCCAAGCCGTCGCGCCGCAACCGGAAACCCCGATGGTGAAACCGCCGCCCGCGGCGGCTTCCGGCGCAGCGAGCGCAACCAATCCTGACAACATGCCCGTGAAGAATCCGGACAAGCCGACCAACGACAAAATCATAAGAAGCCCGCCCGCCAGCGCGGCGAACGCAAAATAGGCCGGTCCAGGGATTGACTTTAACGCTCAGCGCGTTCTGATGACGATGCTTAGGGCCGCAATGGAATCCAGCGAATGGTGAGATTGGCCGGATCCGCATCCTGAATTCGCGAGATAGCGAGACTGACGGCCCCGCAACTGCTTCTCAGTTCGGCCACAAGCGGCCGATCACGTTCGTGTAACGGTTGACCATTGATTGGGGCAAACCGGCCATTCGAATTTTGCATCCTGATTCGAATGGCCGTCGGTACAGTCGGCGGTTTTTTCCACCGTCTAATGGTCGCGCGATGCCAACCTTCGTCCGGAACTTATCGGTCCGACGCAGACTTTCGGTCACCGAAAAAATGGACGTACTACTACACGTCTGTCGCGGGCACGGTCGCTGACATTCCAATCGTCTCGGGACTGGAATGCGCCAGTACGTAGTTCACCAGGGCCTTCAGCTTGGCAGGCTGCTGGCGTCTGCTGGAATAGTACAGATAGAACCCGGGAAAAGTCGGTGAGAAGCTGCTCAAGACGCGCTTCAACTTCCTGGCCCGGATGTGAGGAAGCGCGAGCTGCTCGAACGTGTACGCCAGTGCAATCCCCTCCAGCGCTGCCTCAACCGAAAACAACGAGTCGCTGATCGTGAGATTGCCGCTGATCTCGTACTCGACGATACGGCCTTCGACCTCGAGCTCCCATTTGTGGATGGCCCCACTGCCTGAAAACCTGAACCGCACGCAGTTGTGGTGTACCGGGGGATGAACAAGGTAGCGAATTCCTATCATAAGCGCTCGAGTTATATAAACCGGTAAAGCTATGCGTGTGCCGTGTCGTCCAGTCCGATCGACGCAACCCAGCGATGCACCAAACGCGAATACTGGCGCGTCGAGAGATGAGGTGAATCGTAGAGGCGGCCTGAGAAAAGGAAGTCTGGCGCTGCCAGTCCGGCCGCCTTGATCCATGCGTCAACGCTATCCCGCGCTTGCTCTGTTATCTCGAACTGAACCGGTCGCTGCGTCTTCCGCTGCATGATCGTCGCCCGACCGGCGACGTGCTCCCCGTGGCATATGTCACGTACCTTAAGTTTGGTCAGGTCGCACGCGCGCAGTTTGCTGTCGATGGCCAGAGTAAACATAGCGAGGTCCGTCCCGGACGCGCGCCGAAAGCTGCAGCCGGATGCGAATGGCCCAGATTTCCTTGAGCTTCAGCGGCGGCTTCTGCCCCGTCAACCTGCCTTTGTTCCAAGGTACTCGGGCGGCGGTTCCTTCTTGAGGCGCTTTCATGACTATCTCCTTTCAGGTGAAGGGAGATTCAGTCTGTGCTTGCAGTCAGGGGGCGCTGTCCGACCCTAAACGGCCAGCTCCCAGTCAGCAATTTGGCCCACGACCGCTATTCAATATCGCAACGAAGGGGCGTCGAAGGTGGCACTTCGCCTGAAAGTTTGGGAAGTCTTAGGTGCCAGGCACAGCGTCCGGTGATTTCGCGACAGCGCCCGGACGTCGCAGCATCTTGTCGACCTCCCCAGCATGCAGCTCTTCTACATGGATCAGCTGCCGCGCATATTCTTCGAGCGCGACCGATTGATCCTGCACCAGTTCCAACAGGTCGCGGTAAAGGCTCAGCGCAACTTTCTCGGCTTCCAACGATTCGCGGAGGATGGAGCCAATGTCAAACGTGTGGGAATCGAGTAACGGCCCAATTTCGAGGGATGGGTACGCCCCTAGCGTTGTAATCCATTCGCCGGCCTGCTGCGCATGAAGCAGTGACTCGTCGGCCTGCTCTCTTAGCCAGGAAACGATCGGAATGCGGCCGAACCCGAATACGAGGAATGAATAGTGTGTGTAACGAACAACGCCGGCAAGTTCTGACTCGAGGATCTGGTTTAGCACCTCGACGACCCTCTTCTGATCGAGCTCGGACATGTTTCCCTCCACATGCGCGCAAAGATTTGGCTGGGGATGCGGCCAGGACCTTTTATAGTGCGCCTCAAGGGTTAAACCGATCAAGCAGACTACTTTCTGCGGCGCAACATGCAGCGAAGAGCAACGCCGTGGAGAAGCAATGCAGGGTTCACTGGTCACGCCCGCGCTCGTTCCTCTCGACACGCTGAGGGAGCAGATCGCACATGCCGTCGCCGCAGCGAAGGCCTATGATGTCCCCGAACGCGTGTGTCCGCCTGGGGACTCAGCAGGCCGTCGAGGAGGGCGATGCGCAGGAAGAAATCTGGAAGGAGTCGCCGCTCCGCCAACACAACGGTTTGGGCTATTGGGCCGCTGTGAGTTTGGGGCTTGTCCTCAATGCCTGCCAGCCCGTCTGCGGCTCCTTTCGCTGATCGCTTACTTGCTCGATGCCGCCTTTCAACACCGCTTCACAAAAGGCCAGACGGGCTCGGTAGTAATCTGCGTGCATCTGAGCGTCAAGGATGCGTTGTTCAGCCTGGAAGAGTTCCAGACGCAATTCTCGCAACGCTTTTTCGGCCTGCTTCTCCGGAGTAAGTGCGTTGCGTACAGCCCAGCTGGCTACCCACCGCAGCATGATGAACTCCTCTCATCGTCAGGTGACATTCCGCCGGCTTCAAATCGGACTTTCACGCCGGGGGCGCAAAACGCCGCTGTCCCGACCACTGCTTCATACAGCCACTGGTGAGTCAGCGCTATCAATAATCAGGGAGTACCTGTGCGTCACACTGCGCGGTAGATCACGTTGTTGCGAAAAAATTTCCCACCGCCCATGCAACCGGCTTTTCCGCGTCTGCGTCGAGATCATATGGATACACCGTAACATGCACCTGGAGCAGCCACACATCACTTGTGCGTGGTGACGTCACTCCCTCGAGATGTCGCGTGAGCAATCGACGAACGTATGCGCGCGCCCCTCTGCGTAACGCACTGCCTCGTCAGTGGACAAAAATTCAACCGACTCGGCAAAACGTGCAATCACGTTTGCTCGGATGAAGGGCCCCCGCTTATAGACGTACCACGCGACTGCGTAACGCCGCTCGGCACCGTTGAACGACACGGATTGATTCTCCGTTACCTCGACGTAAACGCCGTGCCCCCGATACGGTTCGCAAGAATGGCCGTACATATTTCCTCCCCAGCGTCTGCGCACTGGACAAGTAGGCAACGCAACAAGCATTCCAGGACGTTCGTTCTTTACAGAATGCGCGCCTCGTGCTGCCCGCAACGAGGTGAGGACTTACGCGCCATGATCGGTCGGATAAGGTACTTCAGTTTGCCGTGGCAAGACGGCGCCTGCGTGAACCACTTCATCGCGTCGATTCGTTCAGTACCGCGCCGATCGGCGGAATGCTCTGGCCTTGATTGGAGTTTGCAATCAGGTGCTGGGCAAAGAAAAAGCCGCTCGAAAGCGGCCCGTCGTGCCTTACCTCTTGTCGCCGTCGATCGTTATGCGTACGGGTTGCTGGGCACGCGATGGAATTCTTCGATCATGCGCTTTTTTGCGTCCGCGAGATCCTGGTCCAGGCACGTCAGCGTACGCCGCGCCTTCGTCGCGCCTTCGTCGCGTCGACGCCCGCCGACCTCGCCGCGTCGATTCGCTCCTTTGCCCTAGCTACTTCGATGGTCAGCCCCCGACCCGATGCGGTCACCGGCAATCTGGAACAGCGGACGTTCACCTGCTACTTAAAATGGTAGTTTCCAGTGCTCTTGTACTTCGTCGAACCTTGGTGGTTAGGATCGCCGTCACCATTTCGAAGAAGTGACCTTCGCGTTCGCCACCGTGTCCCCCGACGTGCTCGCTGCGATCGTGACCCGGCAGATCGCACTGCCACGGGTGCTGGACGCCTACTTTTATCCGTGAGCCGTGTGGACGGATGCCGGTTCCGGCTGTTTCACAACCGGCGCCCGTACGAGCGCCGGTCGCTTACTGCCGATTAATGTCGACTAGTGCTTGAGCGCCGCGTACTGATCACGCAGATCCCGCACATGGTCATGGGTTTGCAGCACGACCTGATACTGCCGCTCGACGATTGCGCGCACGTCCGGCGGCAAATCCTTCTCGAGCGCGTCGTGATAGCGCTTCTTGGCGACGCCCTCGCCCTTTTCGCATTCGGCAAGGATTTCGTGATCGCTTCGATTCGTCACTGCCGACTTCACGTCGACCCAGCCGCGATGCAAGGCACCGCTCATACTGCCGTGCGTTTCGGGCTTGCCGCCCAAACCTTGAACCGCGTCCTGCAACTCGCGTGCGCCGCGCGCGCAGTCGTCGGCTCGCGACCGAAACAACGTTTTCAGTTGCGCGTCATGCGCGTCTTCGGCGGCCTTGAGAAAGCCCTTCTCGCCGTCCGTCGACGTTTCGACCAGATCGTTCAGCACGGAAATAACGTTCGTAGCCATTCGATACCTCCAGGGGTTTCGTCGATCGTGAAATCCACCGCCGCACCTTTTCATGCGGCAGCGGAGTTCATCGGTCTATTCGCATGCGGCGTGCCCGGAACACGCCGCCCCGAAGGCAAGATGGCCCGCGCGTCGGGCATCGGCTTTGCTTTCAGTCGGACACCGGCGCAATCCGCGCCCTCCCGCCTGAAACTTTTACCCGCAACGATGGCCACCACGACTCGCCCGACCCGGCGCCGCATTGACAACACCACGCGGCTACCCGGTTCCGTCACGATTGCGCCGGGGCTGCGGCACACGAACGACACTCGCCCCGGCTACACCCGCAAGCGGGAAAAGGATGGCTTCGCGTACTTCGACGTAACAGGCAACCGCGTCGACGACGCCGACGAAATTGCCCGCATCAACGCACTGGCGATTCCACCTGCTTACGAAGATGTGTGGATCTGCGCGGACGCCCGCGGTCATCTGCAGGCGACCGGCCGCGACGCACGCGGGCGCAAGCAGTACCGCTATCACCCGCGCTGGCGCGAGACGCGCGACACTGACAAATACGAGCGCATGGCCGCGTTCGGCCGCGCGTTGCCGAAGATCCGCGCGCGCGTCGCACGCGATCTGAAGTTGCCGGGGATGCCTTGTGACAAGGTCATCGCTGCGATCGTGCAGTTGCTCGACACAACGCTCATACGTGTGGGCAGTGTCGAATACGCGCGCGATAACCAGTCGTATGGCTTGACGACGCTGCGCAAGAAGCATGTGAAGATCGAAGCGGGCCAATTGCGCCTGAAGTTCCGCGGCAAGAGCGGCATCGAGCACGATGTCGCGGTGGATCATCCGCGCGTCAAGCGCATCCTGCGGCGCTGCGCCGAATTGCCGGGCCACGATCTGTTTCAATATATCGACGAGGACGGCAAGCGCCGCACCATCGGCTCGGCCGACATCAACGACTACCTGCGCCGCGCGAGTGACGCGGATTTCACCGCGAAGGACTACCGGACATGGGCGGGCAGCGTGTATGCATTGGCCGCGCTGCGGCGGCTGATTTTTAGCAGCGCGGCACAAGCACACCGGCATATCGTCGCGACAGTCAAGGATGTGGCCACATTGTTGCGCAATACGCCGGCGGTATGCCGGCGCTGCTACATACATCCGGCCGTGATCAGCGCGTTCGAAGCGGATGAATTGCGAGACTTGCCGCCTGCCCAGGCGCGCCGCGGTCTGAAAGTGGATGAAGCGGCGTTTGCCGCATTGCTGGCTCAAGCTGAAAAGCGTGCCGCGAAGCTCGCGCGTCAAACGAGGGTCAGCGCCGGCAAGACGCGCCACTCCGCGGTGACCGGCGGCATCGAAGGCTCTCTGACAACGTTGCTAAAGAAATCGCGTGCGGTACGTAAGGCAACTGTTGCGAAACCCGCTGCCGGATCCGGCGCGCCAACGTCTCGCCGCGCAGCCAATGCAGGCCAGGCGGCGTCCTCGCGTGCGACAAGGCAGACTCGCTGAGCACGGCGATGACCGGTCGCGAACAGAGAAGGCGAGGCGTACGAGCCGCCTCAAGCCTCTTCCTCGAACGCCGCCATCACCAGTCAGAGGTCACGCTCGCCGTCGCGAATCTCGGCGGCGAGCGCGTAAGGATCGCCCGGCTCGCACACGCGTTCGAGCGCCTGATTCGCGACCTCACCGTCGTTGAACACACGCCCTGACAAAGAACGTACTTCCTGTTTTCCCTCGAACGTCTGCTGGTTCCGGCGATACACGAGCGGCTGCGATCTCCAGTCGCGAAAGCATTCCCGGACGTGTGTGAAATCACCCCGCAGATATTCATCTGGTAATGGATTCTTGAGTCCATGATTGCACCCCCTCCGATGCAAACGCATCCGTTCAGTCTCGCCCTCGCGAGAACCGGGCCGATTGCATCGATACAGCCGGAGCAGTATGTCCGCGCTTGTCCACCTCCGCAATTTGCCCGTATTGCTGCTCAGGCGTCTGCCTGGTCATGAGGCATTTCAACCCAGATCACCTTACCGCAAATCGGCGCCCGACCAAAGTCATGGCTTGCACCTGACGCCGCAGCTGCGGCGGCCTCGCCGCTACTCGTGTCAGGGTGCTGCCGGTGGCCGCGTAACCGTCCATCACGCCGCTGCTGCCCAGCGCGACGCCGATGCTGTTGCTAGTGGCGCGCTTGCAGCCACCGACAGCCGTCGAGCGCCGCCACCATCAGCAGTTGTTTTCCCGTGCTTTGATTAGTTAGCTGCTTCATCACCCCTCCCTCATTGAAGTCTCCGTGGGTGAATATGGCATTCGCCGCACGCAACGCAAATGTTGCCTGCTGTCATCAGTCACTCAGCAAGGCGTGTGCCTTCCCGGCGCACGCTCGTGGAAAAAGCGGTGATGCCGGGCGTGTAGAACATTGGCACGCGACGTGCGTCGTCTTCGTGCATCGGAATCTTTATGGAGAAGACAATGCAAACCACGCCGAAATCCAACGAGGTCTTCAGTACACCAGGATCGGAAGACGATCAGGCCCAACCGGCACCACCGGACGACAGCCGCAATCTGCCCGAGTTGCCCGATCCCACTGAAGTCGGCGAAGACGGCTAGGCGCCCGAGGTGCCGACCACGCGCAAGGCGGCCATGCCCCTGGGCGTCGACGATTCATCAGTTCTCTTCGGATATTCATACGAAAGAATTGCAATCCCGTCAGCCTCCTTTGCGCGCCGGCACCGCGGCGCATTGAATTTCGTCGCGGCTGTCCCCTGCCAGCAGCTGTGCAACCGATGGAACGCCCGTTGCTGCGACACCCTTACACTCAACCTGTAGAAGAGGAAGATCATGCCGATCCAGACACAGACGCAAGGCAACCTGCACCAGAGCCAAGGCGCACGCATTGTTGGCAAGGGCAGCGCAAGCGCGGACGGGCCCGGGCCGGACGTGATGGCAGCTGCGACCCTCGACGGCAACAAGGTGCTCAGCAGTGACGGCATAGACATTGGCGAGATCAAGGACATCATGCTCGACGTCGGCTCCGGCCGCATCGCATAGGCCGTCTTGTCGAGCGGCGGCTTTCTCGGCATCGGCAACAAGTTGCTGGCCATTCCATGGGGCGCGCTGACGCTCGATACGCAACAAAAATGCTTCGTACTGGCGATGACGGCCGAGCGCGTGAAAAACGCTCCGGGCTTCGATAAGAATCACTGGCCTTCTATGGCGGATCAGACATGGGCGACCTCCGTGCATCAGTACTCCGGCAGCGAGCCGTACTGGGGACGCGATCCGTTCGACCGGCGCGACGATTTGGGCGTCGCCGAGATTCCGGCCGGATCGTCGGATGCGCCGGAGGCCGGCGGCCTGAAGCTGTAATCCGGCCGCTGTCGCGGGCTGGTCCGGACAGCTTCAGGGTCGGGGCTTGCCCACCGTGATCTGCCGGCAATCCGTCAACGCGATGTCCGGCGCGTTTCACCTTGAGCACACATTGAGTACAGCGGCAATGCGAAGCACTCACCAAACCGACTTCATACGAGGCAAATCCATGGCCACCAGAAAACCCGCCGGCAAACCGAAACGCCCAGTCGCGCGCGGCAAGGCGGGACGCCCGCCACGCCAGCGGCATGCGCAAGCGCACGCGGCCCATCGCGCAAAGACCGCCAAAAGCGCCGCCGCGAAGAGCGGACAGAAATGGTCGCATCACGTGATGGAAACCAGTGACGCGATGGATATCGAGCACAACATTTTCAAAACCGGCAGCGCGCAGTCGATTGCGGAATCGCTCAAACGATCGTCGACGCAGAGCCGCCGCCGCAAGGGCACGCCGTTCCAGTCCGCGATGTCGATGCTCAACTTCTATATCAATCGCGCGGGCAGAAATCTGCCGATGGAGCGCCGCGATACGTTGCAACAGGCCAAGCGCAAGCTGCGTGAAGCGTTCGGGCGCGCGCCTTGAAGTGCCACCGCGGGCACGATCGGCCCAATAGCGTGCGATACCGCGTGCGCCCACTACGCGCTGCCGGGCACTGCGCCTGCATGCACCATTCAACCGGACATGCTTGCATCGTTCGCACGCCAGCCTCAAGCGGATGCTCATGCACGAAGAAACACTCTGGTTTCTCATCGTCGGCGCGGTGCTAGTTTTTATGGGCATCGCGGCGACAACCTTGCGGCGGCTGCCCTGTAGCGCCGCGATGTTCTATCTGGCCATCGGCTACGCCCTGGGGCCGGCGGGCATCGACCTGCTACGCCTCGATATCGCCGCCGATGCGCACCTTCTGCGCACCATCACCGAAATCGCGCTGCTGGTGTCGCTGTTTGCGATCGGCCTGCGCTTGCGGCTGGGCGTGCTCGAGAAACTCTGGACCGTACCGCTGCGACTCGGCTTCCTCGCCATGCTGGCGACGATTCCGCTACTGACTCTCTTTGGCGTCTACGCGTTGCATCTCCGCTGGGGCCCAGCTTTGCTGCTCGCAGCGATCCTCGCCCCCACCGATCCGGTGCTGGCCCACGACGTCCAGGTACACAATCCCGGCGACCACGATCTGCTGCGCTTCGCGCTATCCGGCGAAGGCGGCCTGAACGACGGCATCGCACTGCCCTTCGCGATGCTCGGCCTCGCGTTTTGCGCGGCGCCTGCTGCCCAAGCCGGCGACATGCTGACTTTCAAACTCGCCGGCTGCATCGTGTGGGGCATAGCCGGTGCGATCGCAATCGGCGGCCTACTCGGCTGGACCACGACGCACGCGGTTGCATGGCTGCGCACGCGCCATGCCCAGGCGCTCGGCCTCGAGGGCTTTCTCGCGCTCGGCTTGATCGAACTCTCGTACGGCGCCGCGCAACTCGCGCAGACGTATGGTTTTTTGGCGGTGTTCGCAGCGGGCGTCGCGATGCGCCGCGTCGAGCATCGCGCGAGCGGCGGTATGTCGGCCCGCAAGGTGATCGGCACCGTCGATTCCGAAGACGTCGACGCGACCGCGGCGAATCCGAGCAAAGCGCATGCGTATATGACGGAGTCGGTGCTCGGCTTCACGATCGAGCTCGAACGCATTGCCGAGGTCGCCGTGATGGCGATGGTCGGCAACGTGCTCGCCAATCTGCAAGTGCCGCTGTTCACATGGCAAACGACCGCGCTCACCGTCGTGCTGTTCGTGCTGGTGCGGCCGGTATCGGTGGAATTGTCGCTGCTGGGATCGAACGCGACGCATACCCAGCGACGGCTGATGAGCTGGTTCGGAATTCGCGGCATCGGTTCGTTTTACTATCTGGCGTACGCGCTCGAATATGGCGCTGCTGCCGACGTCACGCCCTTGGTGCCGCTTGCATTGGCCGTTGTCGGGGCGTCGGCGGTGATTCATGGTGTCTCGGCCACGCCCTTGATGAACTGGTATCACCGGCTGCGCGGCAGCGAAAATTAGCCGCGCGAACTCGTACCCGCGAGCCTCGATCTGCTCGATCGTCAATCGACGAGGCCGGCGTCCTGACGGCTCCAAGTCATGCGGCTGGCCACCAGTCACATGCACACTCCATGATTGATGCTCATAACATCAAAGTGGTGGGTAAGGCTTCCCTACTGCCGCAGCTGCGGGTGTTCCCACACACTGGGCTCTTACCTGAGCAGCATGAATTCCGTTTGCTAATGCAGGAGAACGATCATGCGCAGAAGACAGTTCATCTTGACCACCAGTGCCACGCTCGCGGCAAGCAGCCTCGGGCTCACAGGCTGTACCACCACGTCGGCGTCGAAGGCTTCAGACAATGCCGATAAACACCAGTCCATCAATGCCGGTGTCGACCCGACGCTCGCGCGTCTTTACACCACCGTCAACGGTTCGCACGAGCTCGTTTCGAAAGCCCGCGGCGTGCTGGTGTTTCCATCCGTCATCCAGGCCGGCTTCTGGATCGGTGGCCGGTACGGAGAAGGCGCGTTGCGCGTTGGCGGCCAGACGGCCGGGTACTACAGCACGGCCGGCGGCTCCTTCGGGCTGCAGATCGGCGGGCAGTCCAAGTCGATCGTCTACCTCTTCATGACACAGGATGCGCTCGAACGGTTCCGCAACAGCAAGGGCTGGGCAGTCGGTGCCGACGCTACCGTTGCAGTGGTGAAGGTGGGGGCGAACGGCAATATCGATACGTCGACCGCAACCGCGCCGGTGCAGGCGTTCGTGCTGACCAATGCCGGCCTGATGGCCGGTGTGTCGCTCGAAGACACCAAGATCACGCGGCTTCGGATCTGACGGCAGGCCCGATGCCACGACAGCGGCAGCTCTTTGCCTGTTGAGCCCTCGATATCTTGACGCGAGGCACCGAACGCGTGACCTGGCGGACCGGGATTGCTGCCACCTGTGAAGGACGCGTTCTGATGGTCCAGCGGCGGATCGCCGCCCTGCCCGGCACCGCTGTCCAGGACTTGCAGGCAAGTCCGTGCAACGCTGCGTTTATGGCGACGCGTATCTGAATTCGGGCAACGACTTCAGTCGCGACTTGCCTGCCGATCGGCGATGGCAGATTTCGAGCGAACACCTTCAATCGTCCTTTCCCGATCGATCGAGACGCTTTCGCATTGCCGCGGTGATGCGCTGCCGGCACTTCGAGTAGCCGGCCCACGGGTCGCTTTTGAGCGCGTCGAGGCGCTCGTGCAGATTGCCGATGGTCCATTGATCACCGCTGGTCGTGTGCTCGACTTCATGCCACGCAAGCGGCACCGAAACGCCCAGCCCTGCCCGCGCGCGTGCCGAAAACGCCGCGATCGTGCTCGAACCGCGGTTGTTGCGCAGATAGTCGACGAAGATCTTTTTCTTGCGGTTCTGCTTGCCCATCTTCGCGCTGAAGCGTTCGGGCAGCGACCCTGCCATATGTTGAGCGATCGCCTGCGAAAACGCCTTGACATCCTCCCAGCCCAGCGCCTTGGTGATCGGCACCACCACGTGCAGCCCCTTACCCCCGCTCGTCTTGCACCACGATTCGAGCCCGAGCTCGGCAAGCAGCTCGCGCGTGAGCTGCGCCGCTTCGATCATCGCGTCCCATTCCAAGGCGGGGTCCGGGTCGAGATCGAACACCATCCGGTCGGGCTTTCCCAAGGCCGACGCCACCCCGTTCCAGGTATGAAATTCGATCGCGTCCATCTGCGCAGCACTGACGAGCGCATCTATGCTGTCAATCGTCAGGAGCGGCGCATGGCCGGGGTCGAGGCCCTTGTGCTGCGTGACATGCGGCAGTGCGAGCTTATTGCCGTGTTTCTGGAAGAAGTGCTCGCCGCCGATGCCTTCCGGGGCGCGCACGAGCGCAACGGGCCGGTCCGCGAGATGCGGCAGCATCCGCGGCGCGATCCACTCGTAGTAGCGCACGAGGTCGAGCTTGGTCGCCCCCGTACTCTCATCGATCACGCGCTCCGGATGCGAGATCCGCACGCCGGCGACGAACGATGTGTCAAGCGCCGACACTTTTTTTGCGTGCTTCGTTGGCTTTGTGGAGTTCCTGCGCAGTCCCGCCTTCACGGCTCCTTTGATTGACTGCGACGTCGCCAACGTGCGATGCGACGCCGCGCTGCGCGTGGCAGCCTTCGTATGAGTCTCGCCGACGCCGTGCTTGCGCTTTGGAGCGCCCTTCCGGGGCTTGGCGGTTTTGCCCGCCTTTTTATTATCGCCATGCGAAAGCACACTGCCGGGCCGCTCGGCAAGCACATCGAACTTGTCTTCGCTGCGGGCCTCGTCGTCTCGCTCCTTGATCAGCAGCCACTGCTCTTTGGCGCCGCTGCCGCGCATATGGCTCTTCACGAGCATCCAGCCGCCGTGAAGCTTCTCTCCGTCGAGCCGGAATTTCAGCTTGCCGGCCTCGTAGGCGTCATGCGCCTCTCGCTCGCCGCCCGCAGGCTCCCAGGTGCCGCGGTCCCACACGAGCACCGTACCCGCGCCATAGTTGCCTTCCGGAATTTCGCCTTCGAACGATCCGTATTCCAGCGGATGATCTTCGACGTGGACGGCCAGACGCTTGACCGAGGGGTCAAGGCTCGGCCCTTTCGGCACCGCCCACGACTTCAGCGTGCCGTCGAGTTCAAGGCGAAAGTCGTAATGCAGACGCCGTGCATCATGTTCCTGAATTACAAAGGAAAGTGCGTGCCCGTTCGGATTGCCATTGCCTTTCACGCGAGCCGTCCCTCCTCTGCGCCGCGGCGTGCCGGACGGCTCAAGACTCTCGTCGAAGCGGCGATTGCGCCGGTATGTTTCACGTTTCTGCGCCATGATCGGTATTCCTTGTTGCGTGCGCGCACGCCATCACGCGGCGTGGTTGGAGCGACGCTTGCCGCTCGCCGCCTTGCTCCTCCTGTGCGAAGTTGGCGATTTGTCTTGCTGAGCGTCCTCGTCGGCGGCGGGCGCCTCGCTGAAATCAACGCGGCCAGATGCTGCTTACCGTGCAGCACGACGCTCGATACCGATCTTGCCGGTGCGCCTGTTGATCTGCTTGTAGCCGATCGCGTCGATCGAGTGCTTCTCGAGCAGGTTGAAACCCGTGAAGCACGCCGCCGCGACACACGTCCGGCGCACGAACACAAAAACGGCTGCCCGTTGCAGGCGCGGGCAGTCGGCTGATTTTGTAACCCTTTCAATGTTTGTCGTCATAGCTGCAATCCGAAAGATCGATGTTGCGATCTTTCCGGCCTCAGGTCACCCTCATCGTCGAACAACGCCGAGCAGCAGCGTGACGAGGAAAATCACGAGAAAGATGTAGAACAGTATTTTCGCGATGGCTGCCGCGCCGGCTGCGATCCCGCCGAAGCCGAGGACCGCCGCGATGATCGCGATGATAAAGAAAATGAGCGCATATTGAAGCACGGCACTTCCCTCCTTATGGCCCGCCCGATGGGCGGGTAGACTTTGTTGCAATGCGGTTTGACATCGCCGCTTTTTGAACTTGCCGCAGCTTCGTTCAATGCCTGGATTTGTGCTGAGGCTTGCCCTTCTGCTTCGTCGACGCAAAGTCCTCCAATTGCGCTTCGCTCATTGACTCGTACATCGATTTCGAGGCGCCCTTTAGTGAGCCGACTTTTCTCTCGCCACGCTTTGCAGACAGCGCGGCGCCGGCGGCCATTTGCTGCGCTTTGGATTTTGCTGGCATAGCGACCTCCTCTTCCGCTCAGTTGACGTATTGCCTGTCATTTGCACCGGACGGCGCAGCGGCGCAGCCGGCACCCACTCCAGGATTCGCAAACGATGTATCCGCTCGACCTGCCCTACGGACTGCTGATCGCTCAGGATTTCGATTGGTCAACGCCATCGATCGGCTCCAACGTCTGGGTCGGATCGAAATCGGACCAGCGGCCTTGCTGCCAGCGCCCGGTCGCGCGCTCAATCTCGAGGCCACCGGACTCGCGCAAGACGTGGCCGGCCTGTTGCTGTGTCTCTGGCGACACGTGAACGGCGACGAGCACGCCAGAATCACGCGACTCGCGATGCACGCGTTCGCGCGGAACGCTTCCGCCACCCCGCATATGGGACATGGCCCCGATCAGCGACCCGACATAGGCGCCGACGCCCGCCGCGATAATGAGCACCAGTATCGACGCAGACATCGTCTTGAATAGTCCGACGCCCAACACCGCGCCGATCACCGCACCGATCGCACCACCATTGCCGGCCCCGGTCGACGCCTTCTCAGCCTCTGCATCGACGCGCACATCGCCGCCTATCGGATAGCGCGCGTGCTGCCCGCGCGGGTTCACAAAAAACAGCGTCACGTCTTCTTCGACGAATCCGCTCGAAAACAAACGACTAACCGCATTTTCCGCAGCAGGAAAGGTCGTAAAGCGACCCGCGACGATCAGCGACATGGTGCCTCCTTTTACCGTTCTCAACTGCCGATCCCACGCAAGCATTTCGTCCTGCTGCCGTCCTGCTTCTGCACAAGTGCCTGCACTCTGAACAATCCGCTGTGCAAGACAACTGCCGCACTGCCGTTAACTTTGAGGGCTTGCTCGCGGACCGGTTGAAAGCCTGTACGACCTCTCCCAAACGCGTCGAACAATGCGCCTTCGAGTGTCGATTCAGCTCCATAGCGGTCTTTGAGCGCCTCTGCGGTGATCATGCACACCACCGGCGAGCCATCGACCTCCGCGACAAACCGGACCACGACATAGGCGCCGGCGTAACTGGGCTCGCCATCAGGAAAATGCCCTTGCGTGTTGAGATCCGTTCTTTCGTCCCCTTTCGTCCCCTTAGCCAGCATTCTCCGTGCCCGGCATCGAAATTCCAGGCATAGCATTGCGGGCTTCCAGGCTAAGATCACCTCTCTTCAGACGAAGCGCGCATGCCTCGCATGAAATCCGCTCTCTCTTCGACGCGCCACCGTGCTGGCCACGCCCCTTGCGGCGGCTACCATGCAACGCCGCGATGTTCTACCTCGCCACCGGCTGCCACCAGCTATGCGCTCAGGCCGCCGGGCATTTCGGAGGGTCATAGCGTGCGTGCTCCTCCAGCACGCATCTTCCACGCAAAAGGAGCGGGACCTGTCTGATTGCAGTGGAGAGTTCTATAGTAATTAGACCTGCCACTTGTTGACTGGCCGGGAACGCCGCGGTGCATCAATAGGCCAGTTGGCTCAGGCAGATGACCGACCGTACCACGTTGGGGATCCGGCCAAACGGTGCCCAAACTTACCGTGGAACGACCTTCGAGGAGGGGGTACATCATGCTGCAAGCTCGCGAAATCCAGAAGCGTTTCACCCATCTGGAGCAAACCATCGAGAAAGCCTCACAAGCGTGTCACGCCGACGCTTCCGTGCCTAAGGAGCTTTTGGACTGCGTTGACCAGCTCGATAAAAAATCCGAAGGCGCGAAAAAAATAATGGAGTCAAATGACGAAAATCGCATGCGTCAATGGATAGACGACCTTGAGCAGGTCGGCGACCGTGCAGAGCAAGCGTGTCAACGCGCGGCCAGCGTAAATGCGAAAGTGAAAAGTGCCGTCACCTCGGTTCACGCTGAACTATCCGATCTGAAACGGCGGCTCCATTAATTTCTTTCCTAAGAGCAGCCCTGCGGCGTGGACTTCGGCAGAAATGCGTTGCAGGGATGTTCTTCCGGCCGGTGAAGATGCGATCGAAACCGGTGCGTCGCCTGGCACACGCCTTCGCCGACGCTGACGGCGCACCGCGGAGACCGCGTCACGTGGATAAATAAGAAACACTTTCCGTATATGACGAACACAAGCCGCGGCGCGAATCGCTCGCGCGTGATGTCGGTCGATAGCCGCCAGATGAACTCGACGGCGGAGCGGTCGGTGTTGCCGGTCAAGCTCAGCCGCGATGCCGTCGAACCTCCCATCAAGGGAAACGCCCGGTCGTCATGCCGGGCGTTTGTCTTCTAGGCGCAGTCGGATTTTTTCACTATCTGTGGCAGCGGCTTTTCACTTACCTGGCACAGTTTTCACTTTCTGTGGCAACCGACAGCTCCATATTCGCCGCGGCTGAGCCTTTCGTTCGCGCCATTATCGTCATTACCGCCAGCGGATACCGCCCTTCTCAGGCGCGGCCCGCCCGCTTCAACCGACCAGGCGTGCCGGCAATGCGCCCCGCAGTGCATTGCACACCATGAGCGTCTCGGCATTCAATACGTCGGCCCGCGTCAGCACGCGCTCAGCGGCGCGCAGAGCGGCATCTTCGAGCAGTACGCCGCGCATCACACCTGGCAGCACGCCGGACGACAAGGGCGGCGTCCACCAGCGTCCGTCGAGTTTCACGAATACATTCGAGCGCCCGCCTTCCGTCAGCTCGCCGCGCTCGTTGAAAAACAGCGTGTCGAACGCCCTGAGCGTCTCGGCGCTGCGCCAGCCGCGGTCGTATTCCGCCCGGCGCGTGGTTTTGTGCTGGAGGAGAGCGTCGCCCGCCTCAGTCGCCGCGAAACCGTGATCGGGCGCGAGCAGCACACCGATCACGGAATCGGCCAACGGCGTGAGCGGTGCAGCGACGATGTGCACCGTGCCGCTTTTGGCGAGGGTGAGCCTGACGCGATGAGGCGTCGCCGCGGGTAGTGCGGCGCATTGCGCGTCGAGGTGGGCGCGCAATCCCGCCTGGTCGAGCCTGAAACCCAGCCAGCCGGCGCTCGCATGGAGCCGGGCAAGGTGGCGGTCCAGGTGGCGCACGCCGCCCTCGCGCGTCGCGTACATCGTCTCGAACAGCTCAAAACCGGGGTCGGCGTCGGTCAGGAAACGGGCTTTCAGTTGGCACTCCGCATATTCGTCGGCAGCAACGCTGTCGAGCACGATGCCGGCGCCGATACCCAGCGTGCCGTGGCGTGCGCCCGGGCTGCCTGCCGCCGCGTGCAGCGTCAAGGTGCGAATTGCGACCGACAGGCAGAAATCGCCGCAAACGCCGGAGGCGGCACCCGGAGCATCGGGCGAATCTGGGGCATCCGCCGCATCGAGCCAGCCGATCGCGCCGGTATACAGGCCGCGTGGCGTGCTTTCGAGTGTGTCGATCAATTGCATCGTCTGATGCTTCGGCGCACCGGTAATCGAGCCGCACGGAAACAGCGCGCGCAGCACGCCGGCAAACGACGTCCGGGGGCGCAACTGCGCCTCAACCGTCGAGGTCATCTGCCAGACGGATGCATACGGTTCGACCGAGAAGAGCGCCGGCACGGTGACCGAGCCGGTTTCGGCGACCCGCGACAGATCGTTGCGCAGCAGATCGACGATCATCACGTTTTCGGCGCGGTTCTTCGGATCGTTGGCGAGGAACTCGGCCGCGCCCTGATCGGCCACCGGGTCTTCCGGCGAACGCGATGCGGTGCCCTTCATCGGACGGGCGCGCAACGTCGCACCCGTCTTCTCGACAAACAGCTCCGGCGAACACGACAGGACCCAGCGGTCGCCCGGCAATGCGATGAACGCGCCGTACGGCACCGGCTGCCGCGCGCGCAGGCGCCGGTACAACCCGGCCGGCGTGCCGAACGTGTCGAACCCGAGCCGGTACGTGTAGTTGACCTGGTAGGTATCGCCGGCACGCAGCGCATCGTGGATTGCGCTGATCGCCGCGTCGAATTGCCCGGAATCGACACTGGCGTGTACGCCCGCCGTCCCGGCCACCGACGGTTGCGCCGCGCCGCCGTCGCATTGCATGAGCCATACGTCGACGTCTTCACGGGAAAGTTTCGCACACCTTTCGAACAATAAAAAACGCAGCGTGGCATCGCCACGCTGCGTTTTTATCGACCGCAGAGAATCCTTCAGCACCAGCTGACGGCCGAATTCATAATCGGCCAGCACCACCGCATGCAAACCGCGGCGCAAGTCGGCGCCAGCAGCCTCGCACACGGCGTCGAGCTGCGCGGCATCCGAGCAAACCCGTTCGTGCAGAAAACCCGTGTACAAACGACTCGACGGACGCGCCGCAGTCGCGCCGCAATCGTCGAGCAATGCGAACACGGCACCGCGATCGTCAGCCATCTTGCGTGCCACCAACCTCAAACTGCCATTAATCGAAGAAGCTCTTCACCCGGTCAAACCAGCTCTTGCTTTGCGGGCTATGCCGCGCGCCGCCCTCGACCAGCGACTTTTCGAACTGCTGCAACAGCTCGCGCTGCGGTTCGGTGAGCTTGACCGGCGTCTCGACCTGCACATGCACGTACAGATCGCCGGCGATGCTCGAACGCAGCCCCTTGATGCCCTTGCCGCGCAGACGGAACGTCTTGCCGGACTGCGTGCCTTCCGGCACCGTGAAGCTCGCGCGGCCAGCCAGCGTCGGCACCTCGATCTCGCCGCCCAGTGCTGCCGTCGTGAACGGAATCGGCATCTGGCAATGCAGGTCGTCGCCGTCACGCTCGAACACCGAGTGCTGCTTGATGTGAATCTCGACGTACAGGTCGCCCGAGGGGCCACCGTTGATGCCCGGTTCACCGTTACCGGCCGAGCGGATCCGCATGCCGTCGTCGATGCCCGCAGGAATCTTCACTTCGAGCGTCTTGGTTTCCTTCACCTTGCCCGCGCCGTGGCAGTGCACGCACGGATCAGGAATGTGGCTGCCGGTGCCGTGGCACTTCGGGCAGGTCTGCTGGATGCTAAAAAAGCCCTGCGACATGCGCACCGAACCCGAGCCATTGCAGGTCGGGCAGGTTTCCGGCTTGGTGCCGGGCTTCGCGCCGGAACCGTGACAGATTTCACACGACACCCAGCTCGGCACGCGAATTTGCGTGTCGTAACCATGCGCCGCCTGTTCCAGCGTGATTTCCATGCTGTAGCGCAGATCGGCGCCGCGATACACCTGCGGACCGGCACGGCCGCCGCCGCGTGCGGCGCCACCGGCCGCCTGGCCGAAGATGTCGCCGAAAATATCGCCGAATGCATCGGCAAACCCGCCGAAGCCCTGGGCCCCGGCGCCGCCCATGTTCGGATCGACGCCCGCATGGCCGTACTGGTCGTACGCCGCACGCTTCTGCGAGTCCGACAGCATTTCATAGGCTTCCTTCACCTCTTTGAAATGCCCTTCCGCATCCTTGTTGCCCGGATTACGGTCGGGGTGATGCTTCATCGCAAGCTTGCGATAAGCCTTCTTGATTTCGTCGTCGCTCGAGTTCTTTGCGACGCCCAGAACCTCGTAGTAATCCCGTTTCGCCATATCGGTTCAACACCAGCCGCGCAGCAGGGCACGGCGGCTCCTCTTGAATGCTGGAGTCTCGCGACTCGTCCGGCCGCTGCCCGTGCGCCATCTGCACGGATCGGGCAACGCCCTCCATAAAACAAATGTGCCCGGAGAGCCCAAAAGGCTCACCAGGCGCGATAACCGCTTTGCAGGTTCATGCACCCGGACGGGAGCAGACCGTTTTGCAGCCAGGCCGCACACAAAGCTGTGTGCGGCTTTACGGTCAAATTGCGACCTGGCTTTAGTCCTTCTTCACTTCCTTGAACTCGGCGTCGACGACATCGTCTTCCGGCTGGCTCGCGCCACCGGCCGATGCACCGCCGGCTGCACCCGCAGCACCCGCAGCACCTGCCGCTGCGCCTGCTGCACCCTGGGCAGCCTGCATGTCGGCGTACATCTTTTCGCCGAGCTTCTGCGAGGCCGTCGCGACCACTTCGATCTTGGCTTCGATCGCCGCCTTGTCGCTCGCGCCGCTCTTCAGCGTGGCTTCGAGGTCCTTCAGCGATGCTTCGATCTTTTCCTTCTCAGCCGCGTCCAGCTTGTCGCCGTACTCGGTGAGCGCCTTCTTCGTGCTGTGCACCAGCGCGTCGCCCTGGTTACGGGCATCGGCCAGCTCGCGCAGCTTGTGATCTTCTTCTGCGTTCGCTTCAGCGTCCTTCACCATTTTTTCGATCTCGGCTTCCGAGAGGCCCGAGTTCGCCTTGATGGTGATGCGGTTTTCCTTGCCGGTCGCCTTGTCCTTCGCGCCGACGTGCAGAATACCGTTCGCGTCGATGTCGAAGCTCACTTCGATCTGCGGCACGCCGCGCGGTGCAGGCGGAATGCCTTCCAGGTTGAACTCGCCCAGCAGCTTGTTACCGGCCGCCATTTCGCGCTCGCCCTGGAACACCTTGATCGTCACGGCGCCCTGATTGTCATCCGCGGTCGAGTAGACCTGCGCGTGCTTGGTCGGGATCGTCGTGTTCTTGTTGATCATCTTCGTCATCACGCCGCCGAGCGTTTCGATGCCGAGCGACAGCGGGGTCACGTCGAGCAGCAGCACGTCCTTGCGGTCGCCCGACAGAACCTGGCCCTGAATCGCGGCGCCCACGGCCACGGCTTCGTCCGGGTTCACGTCACGGCGCGGTTCCTTGCCGAAGAATTCCTTAACCTTGTCCTGCACCTTCGGCATACGCGTCATACCGCCGACGAGAATCACGTCGTCGATCTCGCCGACCTTCACGCCCGCGTCCTTGATGGCCGTGCGGCACGGTTCGATCGTGCGTTCGATCAGGTCTTCGACCAGTGCTTCGAGCTTTGCACGCGTAATTTTCAGGTTCAGGTGCTTCGGACCCGACGCGTCTGCCGTGATGTACGGCAGGTTGATTTCGGTCTGCTGGCTCGACGACAGTTCGATCTTGGCCTTTTCAGCCGATTCCTTCAGGCGTTGCAGCGCGAGCACGTCCTTCGACAGGTCGACGCCCTGCTCTTTCTTGAACTCGCCGATGATGTAGTCGATGATGCGCTGGTCGAAGTCTTCACCGCCGAGGAACGTATCGCCGTTGGTCGAGAGCACTTCGAACTGCTTCTCACCGTCAACGTCGGCGATTTCGATGATGGAAATGTCGAACGTGCCGCCGCCCAGGTCATACACCGCGATCTTGCGGTCACCCTTCTCGTTCTTGTCGAGGCCGAACGCGAGCGCGGCTGCGGTCGGTTCGTTGATGATCCGCTTGACTTCCAGACCGGCAATGCGGCCGGCGTCCTTGGTTGCCTGGCGCTGGCTGTCGTTGAAGTACGCGGGAACCGTGATCACCGCTTCAGTGACCGGCTCGCCGAGGTAGTCTTCAGCGGTCTTCTTCATCTTGCGCAGGACTTCGGCCGAGATCTGCGGCGGGGCCAGCTTCTGGTCGCGCACTTCGATCCACGCATCGCCGTTATCGGCCTTGACGATCTTGTACGGCATCAGGCCGATGTCTTTCTGCACTTCCTTTTCTTCAAAGCGGCGGCCGATCAGGCGCTTGACCGCGTACAGCGTGTTCCGCGGGTTCGTGACCGACTGACGCTTCGCAGGCGCGCCGACGAGAATCTCGCCGTCTTCCATGTAAGCAATGATCGACGGCGTGGTGCGCGCACCTTCCGAGTTCTCGATCACCTTGACCGAATTGCCTTCCATGATCGCCACGCACGAGTTGGTCGTGCCGAGGTCGATGCCGATGATTTTGCCCATTTTCACTAATCTCCTGACTTTGATCGCTGCGGCAGGTTGCCCTGTGCCCATCCGGCGGCAAGGCAACCCGCCTTCAATTCATACCTGCACTCAACATAAGTGCGTCCGCATCGTTTTCAAGACCTTGAACCCAATGCGGTCTTTAATTTTTTTCAATCGCCTGCTGCTTCCGGATGGCCGCCCCACGGATTTTCTCCCGCGCGGCGGCCACCGCTGCTTCGAACTGTCCGAGGCCGTGCCAGCCGGTCGCCCGGCCGAGCCGCTTGCCGCGGTCGAAGAAGAACCACGTCGGCACGCCGTGCAACATGAAGCGGCGGCCCAGCTCACGGTGCTTGTAGACGTTGCTGTGCGACCCATTTGAGCCCGAACGCGCGAATCGCCTCGGGCTGCGCCAGCATCGCCTTCTTCGCCATTTCACAGCTGAAGCAGTCGAGCCCCCGGAAAAACACCACCGCCAGCCCGCCGCTTCGAGCCCGGCGTCGAAAGAATCGGCGCTCAACTCCTGCATCTCGAACACGGTGAATGCCGCGGCGTCGACGGGAAGGTTGGCCACGATAGCGGGGTGCCGGCCCGGGGGCTCTTATGTGCCAGCTCCGGCGCTTACTTCGGCTGGGCGACGGTGACGAGCGCCGGACGCAGCACGCGGTCGGCAATCACGAAACCCTTCTGCAGCACGGAGACGACCGTGTTGGGCTCCTGCTCGGCCGGCACCATCGAAATAGCCTGATGACGATGCGGGTCGAACTTCTCGCCAGCCGGAGGGTTGATCGCCACGACGCGGCCCTTCTCGAGCGCGCCGCCCAGTTGACGCAGCGTCAGCTCCACACCTTCGCGGACCTTCTGCAGGTCGTCGGACGAGTGCGCGACGGCCGCCTCGAGGCTATCGACCACCGGCAGCAGATGCTCGGCGAAACTCTCGATCGCAAACTTGTGTGCCTTGGTGACGTCTTCCTGCGCGCGGCGGCGCACGTTTTCCGTCTCGGCCTTCGCACGCAGGAAGCTTTCCTGCAGCTCGGCGATTTTGGCCTGCGCCTCGGCCAACGCAGCTTCGGCGGGCGCCGGCGCAGCGGCGCCGGACGCAGCTTCGGCCGGCACGGCATCCGGCTGGACCGGGGTGGCCTCGGCGGCCTGGCGCGCGGTTTCGTCGGCGGGCGTAGGATTCTGGCTCGTCGGGTTCTCTTGCGTGTTTTCCATGTCGCTGAAAGTCGTTAAAAAGTGAAAGCCAAGGGCGGCCGCGCCGTGTTCGTGCGGGCTCGTTGGAGCGTTGCAGAAACACGACACGCACCACCGCTCATCGTCGGTGCAGTTGGGGGCCTAAAACGCGATTTCAAGCCGTCAGCGGGAACTTTTCGCACCGCAAACGTGCGAGCGAAATTCCCGGTTACAACCATTACCCTGACTTCATCAGAATGAGATTGAGCAGGGTCGCGGACTGTCCTAAACTCCAGTTAAGCGTTGGAAAAGACATGTTTACCCTAATTCAGCGTAAACCACACCCATTAACTGAATCGAATACGTCCGTCTTGCATCCTTCGGGGGAGTACCGTGAAACTGACCTTTGCCATATCCGTGGTCGCGCTGGTGCTCATCGCGGGAACCACAACCATCTGCATGTCCGGGGCCGTCAACGACAGCACGACCGAATATGGCGGCGTGCATGCCACGATGGAACAGCTGTTCAATCCCCACCTGAAAGTTTGTCGATAGTGCGCCGGTCGCGCTTGGTCGGCCGCCCGTGCAGCGCGGCAGCCGGCTCGCGATAGGTTTTGCGCCGTTCCTGCTCCACCTGCCGCTTCACCTTGCTCTCCCCGGTCTCCGCGTAAAGCGTCTGCGCAACACTGGCCGGCCCGCGCACGTCGCACACGCCAAGTACCTCCACCTGCCATACGACCCGCTCAATCTCGACTTCGACGAGATCGCCCACCCGCACGTCCTTTGCCGGCTTGACCGGCGCGCCGCCAATGCGCACGTGGCCTTTGTCGACGGCGTCGGCCGCGAGCGAGCGCGTCTTGAAGAAGCGCGCGGCCCAGAGCCATTTGTCGATGCGCAGACGCGCGCCCGGTTCGGTCGAAATCCTGTAGTTCATCAGTCAGTCCGGCACCTTAATCCGGCGCCTTAAGCGCGTTGAAACAATGCAGCAACCCGGTATGCGCCGGGGGGGCCGCAGCTGAACGAACGCAGATAACGTGCCCGTAATTCGCTGTGCCACCGGCCGCGCATGCAGTCCCGCACATAGCCAGCCCCCCAGACAGTCCGTCACACCGCCGCGGCGCCCTGCACGGGCGCCGCTTGCACCGGCCAGCCCTGCAGATTCTGCGCGACGATCTCGCCGAGGGCCGCGATCCACGCCTGCGAAGCATTCAGGCACGGAATCCGGTGAAACTCCTTGCCGCCCGCGTGGATAAACTCGTCACGCACCTCCATGCCGATTTCCTCGATCGTTTCGAGGCAGTCGGCGGTGAAGCCCGGACAGAACACATCGGCGCGGTGCACACCGGCCGCCCCCAGTTCCTTGAGCGTCGGCGCCGTATAGGGCTGCAGCCACTCGGCCTTGCCAAAGCGGGACTGGAACGTGACGCGACACTCCACCGGTGTCAACTCCAGAGCCTGCATGAGCAGCGCCGCCGTTTGCTGACACTGATCGTGATACGGATCGCCCAGGTCGAGCGTGCGTTTGGGCACACCGTGGAAGCTCAGCACAAGCTTGTCGCCCGCCGCGAAATCCGGGCGGCCGTGCGTGTGCCAATAGTGATGCACTTGCGCGGCCAGCGCCGCAATGTAAGCCGGATGGTCGGCGTATTGCCGGATGGTGCGGATTTCCGGCTGGTTGCGCATGCGCCTGAGCGCGGAAAAGGCGTCGTCGAAGGCCGTGGCGGTGGTCGACGACGAGTACTGCGGATACATCGGCACCAGCAACACGCGCTCGGCGCCGGCCAGCTTCAGCTGGTTCAGCATGGCCGGAATGCCCGGCATGCCGTAGCGCATGGCGTAGTCGACGAGCACCGTATAGTCGTTCACCTGCAGCAAATGCCGCAGCCCTTCCACCTGCTTCTCCGTGAACACGCGCAATGGAGAGCCCTCGGGCGTCCAGACCGCTGCATATTTCTTCGCCGACGAGCGCCCGCGGGACGGCAGGATCAACAGACGCAAGATGATCTGCCAGAGCAGCGCGGGAATCTCGACCACCCGCGGATCGGACAGAAACTGGGCGAGATAGCGGCGCACGGCCCGCGGCGTAGGCGCATCGGGCGTGCCTAGATTGATCAGCAGCACCGCGACACGATGCGAGGTGGCGGGCTGCGAAGGCCGCTCGAGGTCGAAACGCATAGGCAACAGGCTTGGCCGCTTGAAGCGGGGATCGGTTCAGTGGGAATCATTATAGCGGTGCGGTCCGGGGCCCATACCTGGCCAGTTAGCTGGCCAATTAGCTGGCCAATCAGCTAGCCATCCGGCCAATTGGCAAGGCGCGCGCCGCCGCGCATCATGTGCAGCATGTACCGTTCGGGCAGTGCCTGGGCACCCCCGGGGCGCCGGGCACAGACAGGAGCGGGGGCTATTGCTGGCTGAGTGTCAGCGAAAGCAGGCGCGCGGTAATGTCGACGATCGGAATCACGCGGCTGTAGGCCATGCGCGTGGGCCCGATCACGCCGAGCGTACCGACGATCTTGCCGTTTACTTCATACGGCGCGGTCACTACGCTCATTTCCTCGATCGGCACGAGATTCGACTCGCCGCCGATGAAAATCTGCACGCCCTGGGCGTGACTCGACACGTCGAGCAACTGAAGGAGACTGGTCTTCTGGTCGAACACATCGAACAGCTTGCGCAGCCGCGCCATGTCCGACGACAGGTCGGCGACTTCGAGCAGATTGCGCTCGCCGGAAATCAGCACGGTCTCGCCCGTGTCGGCTTCGTCGGTGCTGGCTGTGACGGCGGCGTGCATGAGCGTGGTCATGTCGCCGCGCAGTTCGTCGATTTCTTCGCGCAGGCGCCGGCGCACCTCGTCGAACGACAGGCCGGCGAAATGGGCGTTGATGTAATTGGACGCTTCCACCAGTTGCGACGGAGAAAAGTCGCGCTGCGTCGCCATGATGCGGTTCTGTACGTCGCCTTCGGGCGTCACGATGATGAGCAGGATGCGCTTGTCGGACAGGCGCATGAACTCGATCTGCTTGAACACATGGCTGCGCCTCGGGGTCAGCACCACGCCCGCGAACTGCGACAGGTTGGACAGCACGCTTGCCGCGGCCGCAACGACTTTCTGCGGCTCGCCCGCCTGCAGTGTGGTCTTGACGGTGCGGGTGACGGCTTCTTCGTCGGCGGCCGACTCGACCGTCAGCATCGTATCGACAAACAACCGGTAGCCTCGCGGCGTGGGAATCCGCCCTGCCGAGGTGTGCGGACTGATCACAAGCCCCAGTTCCTCGAGATCGGACATCACGTTGCGGATCGTCGCCGGGCTCAGTTCGAGGCCGGAATAGCGGGACAACGTGCGCGAGCCGACCGGCTGACCTTCGGCGATATAGCGCTCGATCAGCGTTTTGAGGAGGGTTTGTGCGCGGGGATCTAGCATGACGGAAAATTCTAGCCTAATGATGCGACAACCGCGAGCGCTAACAATACCAGGTGCGCCCGCCGGAAAAACCGGCCGGCAACGTCGCGGCTCGCGCGAATCCGCGCCGGGGAGCTCGTCGCGTCATGAACCGGCCACCTGTCATCCGGACTTCACCCTTCCAAGCATAATCCCCGGCGGCCCGGACGGCCCGGGTCCACGATGGACGAATTCCTCACGGCCGGTCCCCGCTGGCACCGGCACCGTGCCGCTCGAAGCGACATGGGCCGCACCCTTATGGCGCAGCCCGTCGTGGACCTGCCAGGCGCTGCGCGCCCATGTAGCGGCGGACGGTTTTTTTCAGCCCCCACCTATGGTGTAATGCCGGCATGCACGTTACCAGCCAGTTCAAGACCGTCGCGCTCGTCGGGCGCAGCAATACGCCAGGCATCGGCGAGCCGCTGACCGCGCTCGCCTCGTGCATCGCCAAGCGCGGCTTCGACGTGGTGTTCGAAGCGGACACGGCCGCGGAGATCGGCGTAACCGCTTACCCGGCCTTACGCCCGGCGGAGATCGGCGCGCGCGCCGACGTGGCGGTGGTGCTCGGCGGCGACGGCACGATGCTCGGCATCGGCCGCCAGCTTGCGCCATACCGCACGCCGCTGATCGGCATCAATCATGGCCGGCTCGGCTTCATCACCGACATCCCGATCTCCGACATGCAGGAAATCGTCCCGCAGATGCTGGGCGGCAACTTCGAGCGCGAAGAACGCATGCTGCTCGAGGCACGCATCATGCGCAACGGCGACCCGATCTACCACGCACTGGCATTCAACGACGTGGTGGTGAACCGCAGCGGCTTTTCGGGGATGGCGGAACTGCATGTGGCTGTAGACGGCCGCTTCATGTACAACCAGCGTTCGGACGGACTGATCGTTGCCACGCCGACCGGCTCGACAGCGTATGCGCTGTCGTCGTCGGGGCCGATCCTGCATCCGCAGTTGCAAGGCATCCTGCTGGTGCCGATCGCGCCACATGCGCTGTCAAACCGCCCTATCGTGCTGCCGGACGATTCGAAGGTCAGCATCCAGATCGTCTCGGGCCGCGACGTCAACGTCAATTTCGACATGCAGTCGTTCACCGCGCTCGAGCATAACGACACGATCGAGGTGCGCCGCTCGCGGCACACGGTCCCGCTGCTGCATCCGGTCGGCTACAGCTACTACGCGACGCTGCGCAAGAAACTGCACTGGAACGAATACCCGTCACACGAAGACGACAACATCAAGCCCTGAACGAATCCTGAACCCATCCCCGCCGCCGGTAACCCACGCCCACCAGACGACCTCCATGCTTCGCCACCTCTCGATACGCGACTTCGTCATCGTCGCCGCGCTCGATCTTGAATTCGAAAGCGGCTTTACGGTTTTTTCAGGTGAAACAGGCGCCGGCAAATCGATCCTCATCGATGCGCTGGCACTGGCGCTGGGCGCCCGTGCCGACGCGAGCGTCGTGCGCACCGGCGAGGCACGCGCCGATATCACCGCCGAGTTCGACACCCATGCGCAGCTCGAGCAATGGCTCGACGAGCAGGCGCTCGGCACGGCAGGCGGCGCAAGCGGCGAAGATCCGCACGGCGGCACCGTCATGGTGCGGCGTGTCGTGGATGCGAACGGCCGCTCACGCGCCTTCATCAATGGCACGGCAGCCACGCTCGCGCAGCTGCGCGAGGTCGGCGAAATGCTGGTCGACATCCACGGGCAGCACGCGCACCAGCTGTTGATGCGCCCGGACGCCCAGCGCGAGCTGTTCGACACCCACGCGGGGCTGACCGACACGGCCGGCGCCGTGGGCCGCGCCTGGCGTACCTGGCGGGACAGGGCACAAGCGGTCGAACTGGCCAAAACGCGCGACCGCGAGCTGCAACTCGAGCGCGAACGCCTCGCCTGGCAGCTTGCCGAACTCGACAAGCTCGCCCCGCAGCCGGGCGAATGGGAAGAGGTCAACGCCGAACACAACCGGCTGTCGCACTCGGCCAACCTGATCGACGGCGTGCAAGGCGCGCTGACGGCGCTGTCCGAGTCGGATGAGGCGATGATCACGCATCTCGCGTCGATCGTCTCGAAGCTGCGCGATCTGGCGGAGATCGATCCCGCGCTGAACGATGCGCTCGCCGCGCTCGAACCGGCTGAGATTCAATTGCAGGAAGCCGCTTACTCGCTCTCCCACTACGCGCAGCGCCTCGAGCTCGACCCCGACCGGCTCGCGCAGATCGAGAAGCGCGTCGAGGCCTTGCATTCGGCCGCGCGCAAATTCCGCCTGCAGCCCGAAACGCTGCCTGACGAGCACGCGGCCCGCCGGGCACAACTGGCCGCACTGGATGCCGCCGCCGATCTGGACAGCCTGAACGTGGCCGAAGCCAAGGCGAAGGACGCCTATCTGGCCGAGGCCAGACAACTCTCGAAGGCCCGCGCCAAAGCCGCCAAAGCGCTGGGCTCAGCAGTGACCACGGGCATGCAGGAACTGTCAATGAAGGGCGGCAGTTTCGAAGTCGCCCTCGTGGCGCTGCCGGAAGGCGGCGCCCACGGGCTGGAGCAGGTCGAATTCCGGGTGGCCGGCCATGCGGGCGTGCCGTTGAGGCCGCTCGCCAAAGTCGCCTCGGGCGGCGAACTGGCGCGGATCAGCCTCGCGCTCGCCGTGATCGCCAGCGCCGCCAGCCCCACGCCGACCCTGATCTTCGACGAAGTGGATACGGGTATTGGCGGCGGCGTCGCGGAAGTGGTCGGGCGGCTGCTGCATCAGCTTGGGCACCTCCGCCAGGTGCTGTGCGTCACGCACTTGCCGCAGGTGGCCGCGCGCGGCGACCATCACTTCCAGGTGGCGAAATCCTCCAACGGAAAAAGCGGGACAGTCAGCACCGTCACCTCGCTGGATAAGGCAAACCGCATCGAGGAAGTCGCGCGCATGCTGGGCGGACTGGAAATCACCGCCACCACGCGCAAGCACGCCAAGGAAATGCTCGCGGCGTAGGCGGTGGTCCGTTCAGGGCGTCGTGGCTCGTGCGGCAGACCTGGGATGCCGGCCGCTCTTCACACCTCACCCCTCAGCCCTCAGCCCTCAGCCAAACACCCGCTTCCACAACGCCAGCACCGCCGCCCGCTCCGCCTCGACCACCGCCGGCTCGACCCGCGCCTTCTCCATCCCGTCCAGCCGCAGCTTGTGCTGCAGCTTGCGATAAGTCCGATACGCCGCGCCCACCGTCTCGGCCTCTTCCTCGCTCATCAGCCCGAAGCGCGACACCTCGCGCAGCAAAGCGATATTGCCGGTATTGCGGATCAGCTCCGGATCGCGCGCCGCATGCAGCAGCACCCAGTACTGGACCGTGAACTCGATGTCCACCATGCCGCCACGATCGTGCTTCAGGTCGAACAGACTGGTACGGTTCGGATGGCCGGCCTCGACGCGCTCGCGCATCCCGACGATTTCCCGGGCGAGCGGCGCGGCCTCGCGCGGCGTGGTCAGCACCTGCTCGCGAATGGCCTCGAACTTCGCGCCGATCTCGGCGTCGCCCGCGCAATAGCGCGCCCGCGTTAGCGCCTGGTGTTCCCAGACCCACGCGGTATTGGCCGCATCGCCTTCGCGCAACTGGTAACGCCTGAACGCGTCCAGATCCGTCACCAGCAGGCCCGACTCGCCGTTCGGACGCAGCCGCAGATCGACGTCGAACAGCGTGCCCGCACCGGTGGCCATCGTGAGGCAGGTGATCAGGCGGCGGGTGAACATCGCGTAGACCTCCGCCGCATTCTCGTCGGGGTCGTCGTAGAGGAAGATCAGGTCGAGGTCCGAGGCATAGCCCAGTTCCTTGCCGCCCAGTTTGCCGTACGCGATGATCGCAAAGCGCGGCACCTCGCGGTGACGTCTGGCCAACTGGTTCCAGACGGCTTCGAGCGTCACGTCGAGCACCGCATCGGCGAGCTCGGAGAGCCGGTCGCTCACATGCTCGACACTCAGCTTGCCCGCCAGATCGATCAGCAGGACGCGGAACACTTCGGCCTGGTGAGCGTGGCGCAGCAAATCCATCTGCTGTTCGACGCCGTCCGCCGCGGCGAGGCGCAAGCGCAACGTGCGCTTGAACTCGGCCCAGTCGAACGGGCTCGCAATCGCCTCGTCGTCGAGCAGTTCGTCGAGCAGTTGCGGATGGCGGATCAGATACCCGGCCGCCCAATGCGAGGCGCCCAGCACCGATAACACCCGGTGCAGCGCCTGCGGATATTCGGTGAGCAACGCCAGATACGCGCCGCGCCGGCTCACCGCTTCGAGCAGATCGAAGAAGCGCGCCACCGTGTCGCCGCGCCGCTCGGGCGGCTCCAGCGTACGCGCAGCCTCGAGCGCGCGTTGCGCGACGATGTCGAAGCGTTGCCGGCTGCGCTCGGCAAGCCCTGCATAGCGCGACGACTGCCATACGCCGCGCAGCCGCGCGAGCAGCTCGGCCGGCTCCGCAACGCCAAGCTCGATCAGGCGCGCCTGCAGGGCTTCGTCGGCACTCTCGTCGGCGAGTGCGCTGCTCCATACCCATGCTGCTGCGCCATCTTCCGGCGCCCCGCAGCCGTCGCGGCCGCTCACCTTGTCGGCGAAAATCTGGTCGAACTGCTGTTCGACCAGTTCGCGGTGCGCGTCGAGCCGGGCCATCAGCGCCGCGTAATCGTCGAAGCCCATCGCATGAGCCAGCGCCGCTCGTGCCTCGGGATCGACCGGCATCGCGTGAGTTTGCGCGTCGTTGCGGTACTGCAAGCGGTGTTCGAGCTCGCGCAGGAAGCGATAGGCCTGCGAGAGTCCCGCGCACACAGCCGGCGCGATCAGGCCGTGCGCCGCCGCGTGCCGCAACACGGCGAGCGTCGGCCGCACGCGAAAGCCGGCGTCCTGGCCGCCGCGTATCAGCTGGAACACCTGGGCGCTGAATTCGATTTCGCGAATGCCGCCGCGCCCGAGCTTGATGTCATCGGCCTTGTCCGGCCGCATCGACGCGCGGCGCTGCGCCTCCTGGCGAATCTGCAGGTGCAGCGCACGGATCGCGCTGATCACGCCGAAGTCCAGATAGCGGCGGTAGATGAACGGCGTGACGATCGCATCGAGCTGCTTCGCGAGGCGGCGCGCGGCGTCGCTGCCGCCTTCGGACACCAGCCGCCCCTTGATCCACGCGTAGCGCTCCCACTCGCGGCCCTGCACGTAAAAATATTCCTCGAGCATGCCAAGACTACACACGAGCGGCCCGGAATCGCCGTTCGGCCGCAGCCGCATGTCGACGCGAAACACGTAACCGTCGGCAGTCACTTCGGCCAGCGCGGCAATCAGCCGTTTGCCCAGCCGGGTAAAAAAGTCCTGAGTGGCAATCGGCGAACGCTGGCCGCCGGCGGTCTCGCCGTCGTCCTCGTAAACGAAGATCAGGTCGATATCCGACGACACGTTCAGCTCGCGTCCACCCAGCTTGCCCATGCCGACCACCCCGAGCGCGAGACGCTCGCCCTGCGGGCCGCGCGGCTCGCCGTAGAGCGCCTCGAGATCCGCGGACAGCACCGCCATCGCCCGCCGGATGGTCGTCTCGGCCAGATCGGTCATTGCGCCGGTGACCTCGGCGACATCCGCCCGGCCAGCCAGGTCGCGCTCCATCACGGCGCAGAACACCTCGGTGCGCAACTGGCGCAGCGCCCGCCTGAGCGCGTCCTCAGTCAACGGCGCGCCGGCAGCTCCGGCCTGTGCTGCGCACAACTCATCGAAACGCGCTTCGATCCGCTCGCGTTCAAGAGGCTCCGCGGCCAGCGCAGCAATGCGCCCAGCAAGCTCGGGACGGGCCGCGAACGCACGCGCCGCATAGTGTGAATAGCTGGAACTCAGGAGTGGGGCGTCGGTCATCGAAGGGTCTGGATCGCTCGTTGCTTCATCCGTCGTGGAACGGGTCCTCGCGCTGCGTCGCAAACGTCGCGAGGCGGCATGGGCACAGGCTTTGACGGATATCGTCGCGGCTGGCCCGTGTGTTACATTTCGTCGTCAGATCGCAAAACTACCATACGCCCATCCCCGCCGCAGCATGTCCGAGCGAAACGAATCCGCCGAGTCACACGAAGCCGGACAAGTCAGGCCAAGGAGTGGCGGCGACCACGTGGTGCTGCGTCACACCCTCAGAGTCCTGCTGGCCATCGCGCTGGTGCTCTATTTCATCGCGGCCGGCCTCTTTCTCGGTCTGCGCTACGGCCTGCTGCCACGCGTCGATGCGTTCCGGCCGCGCATTGAAACCGTCGTCTCCGAGAAACTCCATGCCCAGTTCGCTATCGGCAAGCTGACGCCGCACTGGACCGGTTTCCAGCCTGGCATCGACATCACCGATCTGACGATTCGCGACCACGATGGCAAGGTCGCCCTGAACGTCCCGCACGCCACTGCGACAGTCTCATGGCGCTCGTTGTGGCAGTTCACGCCGATCCTCTCGAGCCTGATCGTCGACCAGCCCGACGTGCTGGTCGCTCGCGGCAGCGACGGCTCGCTCTCCGTCGCCGGCGTCACCATGCCGAGCACCCACACCGGCAACGACGCCTTCACCACGTGGCTGCTGCGGCAACAGGCCGTGGTGTTGCGCGGCGGCACGCTGAGGTGGAACGATGCGCGCCACGACGCGCCGGAGCTCGCGCTACAGAACATCCGTCTTGCCATCCTCAATGACGGCTACGACCACCGTGTCGCGTTGCAGGCGCCTCCGGACGGCACGGTGCTGCACGGCCCGCTTGATTTTCGCGCCCAGTTCAGGCACGCGCGGCTGTCGGCGATTGGCAAGCCGGTCAACTGGACCGGTCAGGCGTACGTCTCCACCGGCCCGGTCGACCTGCCCGCCCTCGCCCACTACATGGATTTCCCGATCGAGACCTACGCGGGCCGGATCGACAACGCCATCTGGATCGAGTTTGGCCAGGGCCGGATGAAATCAGCCAGCGGAGAGCTGTCCGGAACCGATGTCTCGATGCGCGTGCGTCCGACCCAGCCGCGCCTCGACGTGCCGGTCGCGAGCTTCTCGTGGAAAGTCGACATCGGGCCGGGCGACTACACGCTGCAACTGAACCACCTGCACGCCGAGCTCGGCCAGCCGCCGCTTGGCGACGGCACGCCGCTCACCCGCACCCTGGCGCTGGCGACGCTGACCGGCCACTTCCGCCGCGCATCCGTGCAGCACGGCCAGCTGATCAGCGTGACCGGTGACCGCGTCGACCTGGGGATCCTTGCCGAATTCAGCCGCGCGCTGCCGGTGTCGGGACGGCTCCTGAACCAGCTGGTGCGCTTCAATCCACGCGGGCTGGTGACGAATTACCTGATCGAAGTCGAACGGGCCACGCCCGAGTCCGGCGAGGCGGCCAGCGAACATAACGCGAGCGGCGCCGAGCCGATCGTGCGCTACCGCTTCAAGGCGGACCTGCAGGGCATCAGCGTCGCGGCGCAAGAGCCGCCGCCGGGACTCACGCCGCTGGGCCACCCGCGCGCCGGCCTGCCCGGTGTCGAGAACCTGTGGGGCAGCGTCGATGCCGACGAGACCCACGGCTCGATGACGATCAACACCAACAATGTGGCCGTCACGCTGCCCGGCGTGTTCGACGACCCGCGCCTCAAATTCGACCGTCTGCAGGGCCACGGCAACTGGACGGTCAAGCCGGCGGCGCCCGGCGAGGCGCACAAGGCCTTCGCGATCACCGTGCCGGACCTGCGGGTCGCCAACGCGGACACCGCCGCGCGCGTCACGGCGGACTACAGCAACCCTGGCCACGGACGCGGCTCGCTCGACCTGAAGGCCAGCTTCGACCATGCGCAGGTCACGCGGATTGTGCGCTACCTGCCCACCAGCATCAGCGAGAAGCTGCGCACCTATCTCGGCCACGGGCTGCAGGCCGGCTTGTCGCACGGCGCGACCATCGAAGTGCATGGCGACCTCACCAAATTCCCCTACTCGCGCGATCCGACCGCGGGTGTGTTTCACATCGTGGCGCCGTTCAAGGGCGGCAAGTTCGACCCGTCGCCGTACCCGCCGCGCAAGATGAAAGACGGCGTCACGCCCAATGTGTGGCCGCCGCTCGACGGCATCGACGGCACCTTCGAGCTCAAAGAGAACGTGTTGCGCTTCGACATTGACCGCGCCCGGTACAAGCGGGTGGCGCTCACGCGGGTCAACGGCAAGATCGACGATCTGGGCACCAAGGCGTCGAGCCTCGTGATCGACGGCGACGGCCACGGGCCGCTCGCCGACATGATCGACTACGTCAACGGGAGCGCGCTGGGCGGCCTGTCGAAGCACCTCGGCGAAAAGGTGCAGGCCGAGGGGCCTGCGTCGCTCGCGCTGAAACTGACCGTGCCGCGCACACCCAAGCCGCATATCGCGGTCGAAGGCGCAGTGGGCTTCAGGAACAACCGGCTGGCGGTGGACAACGTGCCGCCGCTGTCGCAACTCACCGGCAAGGTCCGCTTCACCGAGCACACCGCCCAGCTCGACCGGCTGGCCGGCCAGTTCATGGGCGGCGACGTGCGCGCCAATGGCGGCCTCAGGCAGGACGGCACATACGCGCTCGATGTGTCCGGCCACATCGCTGTCGATGCGGCGCGCGGCCTGAATCTGCACGGCCCGGCCGCACAGGTACTGACGCGCATGAGCGGCAGTGCGCCCTACAACCTGAGCGTGAACGGCGCGAAGGGCCGCCTGCCTGACGTCACGGCGAACTCCGATCTGAGCGGCCTCGCGCTCGATTTCCCGGCCCCGTTCAACAAGCCGCTCGGCACGCCGATGCCGCTGCACTTCACCCTCAGCCCGGCCACCACGCCGAGCGACGCCGGCCTGCAGCGCGCCGACCTGAAGTTCGGCCCGATCGCTGCCAGCTACCTGCTGCGCCACACGCCGAACCAGCCGCCCGCGGTCGTGGTCGGCGCAATCGGCGTCAACAAGCCGGCCGAACTGCCGTCCGAGGGCGTAATCGCCGCGGTCGACATCGACACCTTCGACGCCGATCAATGGCGCACGCTCGTCACGCAGATGCGCAGCAAGGAAGCCCCTTCGGCCAGTGCGCCGATTGGCGGCCCGAACAGCACGCTGACCCAGTTCCTGCCGAACCGCTTTGCCTTGCACATCGGCACGTTGACGCTGCTCAAGCGCCACTGGGAAAGCGTGATCGTCGGCGCGTCGCGTGAGGAAGGAAAGTGGCAGGCCAACGTCGCCTCGAACCAGGTCTCGGGGCACGTCGCCTGGGTGCCCGGCCCCACCAAGGATTCGCCCGGCACGCTGCAGGCCCGCCTCGCGCGCCTGGTGATTCCGTCGGCCACCGAAAACGATCTGCTCGGCCAGGCGATATCCGCGCCGGCGCAGAACATGCCGTCGATCGATCTGCTCGTCAACGAACTGATCGTGCGCGGCCACAATCTCGGCAGCCTCGAAGTCGATGCGCACAACTTCCAGGAAGACGGCGTCCCGGTCTGGGCGCTGGACAGACTCGACATCAGCAACCCGGCCGCGACGCTGACCGCTACCGCCAACTGGCGCACCTCGACGCGGCTCGGCGCCAGCGCCGAAGAAGACACGCCGAAGCGCACCGTGTTCGATTTCAAGCTCGACATCAAGGACGCGGGCGCCCTGCTCGAACGGGCCGGCCAGCCGCGCACCCTGAAGGGCGGCAGCGGCACCCTGTCCGGCAAGGTGGTCTGGCGCGGCGGCCCGACCCGCATCGACTATCCGACGCTAAACGGCAACCTGTCGGTCGACCTGCACCATGGCCAGATTCTCAAGGTCGATCCGGGTGTCGCCAAGCTGCTGGGGGTGCTGAGCCTGCAAAGCCTCGCGCGCTTCGCGACGATGAACTTCCGCGACGTGATCGGCGAAGGCCTGCCGTTCGAAAGCGTGACGGCCACCGGCCAGATCAGCGATGGCATTGGCCGCACGGACAACTTCCAGATGGTCACCGCGCCCGCCCGCGCCGAGATGAAAGGCTCGGTCGACCTCGCGCAGGAAACCCAGGACCTGCACGTGCACATCGTGCCGACCGTCAGCGCCGGGGCGGGGGTGGTCGCGGCTACGGTGATCAATCCGCTGTTCGGCCTCGCCGCGCTGGTCGCCGATTTCGCGCTGTCGAAGTCGATTTCGAAGGCATTCGCGATGGACTACGCAATCACCGGTTCATGGTCGAAACCGCACATCGAGCGGGTGCACGACGATCGCGGTAAGATGGACCTGCCGGCTTCGACCGCGGAAGCGCAGTGAACCCTGCCGTGAGCCCCGTGTGGCGGTGCCTATAGTGCTCATTGCAACCTGAGCCGGCGGCGGTAAAGCCTTGTTCGACGTATGCGGCGCCTGCGGTTCGCGTCGCCTTGCCGGGAGTCTCTCAAAACGCTCATGAGCGAAGCACACGCCCACCCCACCTCCCCCAGCCCGTCATACCGCGTCGCCGCACTGCAAATGGTGAGCACGCCGGATCGCGAGCGCAATCTGGCCGAAGCGGAACGGCTGGTCGCCGAGGCCGCGGCCGACGGCGCACAACTGGTCCTGTTGCCCGAATACTTCTGTTTCATGGGCTTCAAGGAGACCGACAAGCTGGGCGTGCGCGAACCCTACGGCGACGGCCCCATCCAGCGCTTTCTGGCGGATGCGGCACGCCGCCACGGCGTCTGGGTCATTGGCGGCACGCTGCCGCTGACGGCGCCCGAAGCGGCGCGCGTCCTCAATACCACCCTGGTGTTCAACCCGCTGGGCGAGGAGGCCGCGCGCTACGACAAGATTCACCTGTTCAATTTCGAAAAAGGCGACGAATCGTTCGACGAGGCCCGCACGATCCGCCCCGGCGAGGAGGTCCGCACCTTTGACGCGCCGTTCGGGCGGGTCGGCCTGTCGGTCTGCTACGATTTGCGCTTTCCGGAGCTGTACCGCCGGATGGGCGATTGCGCGCTGATCGTGGTGCCCTCGGCCTTCACGTACACGACCGGCCGCGCGCACTGGGAAACCCTGCTGCGCGCCCGGGCCGTCGAAAACCAGTGCTATGTGCTCGCCGCCGCGCAGGGCGGCAAGCACGAGAACGGCCGCCGCACATGGGGACACAGCATGCTGATCGACCCGTGGGGCGAAATCCTTGCGGTGCGCGACGAAGGTGCTGGAGTCGTCGCCGGCAATCTCGAGCAGGCGCGCATCGACGAGGTCCGGCAGAGCCTGCCGGCGTGGCGTCACCGCGTGCTCAGCTGACTTTGAGCTGACCCTGACATTGAAAGTCCGACGCCGCCCACCCATCTATGCGGTGCGCGTGCGCCAATCGAACCCCTTTGTATCGAGCAGAACATACTTCGCATGAATATCATCGAACCCGGTATCCGCAATCTCGCCACCGCCAAGGACGTGCTCCTCACGCCTTACGGCCTCGACGAAGCCCTGCTCACCCGCACGCTCGCCGAGATCTTCACGCACCGCATCGACTACGCGGACCTGTACTTCCAGGCCACCCGCAGCGAAGCCTGGAGCCTTGAAGAGGGCATCGTGAAATCTGGCAGCTTCAGCATTGATCAGGGGGTGGGCGTACGCGCCGTCTCGGGTGACCGGACCGCGTTCGCTTACTCGGACGATCTGTCGCCGGAGGCGATCCGCCAGGCGGCGCTCGCCACCCGCTCGATCGCCAAGGCCGGCGGCGGCAAGCAGAAGATCAAGGTGGCCTCGTCGCTGACCGGCATCGCCGGGCGCGACCTGTATCTGCCGTCCGATCCGCTGCATTCGCTGGACGCCACCGCCAAGGTCAAGCTGCTCGAGCGCGTCGAACAGATGGCGCGCAGCCGCGATCCGCGCATCACCCAGGTGATGGCGGGTCTCGCCGGCGAATACGACGTGGTGCTGGTCGCGCGCAGCGACGGCGCGCTCGCAGCAGACATCCGCCCGCTGGTGCGCGTGTCCGTCACGGTGATCGCCGAGCAGAACGGCCGTCGCGAAATCGGCAGCGGCGGCGGCGGCGGCCGCTTCGACTACGGCTATTTCACCGACGACGTGCTGTCGAAGTACGTCGACGATGCGGTGCATGCCGCGCTCGTCAATCTCGACGCCCGCCCGGCCCCGGCCGGTGCGATGACCGTCGTGCTCGGACCGGGCTGGCCCGGCGTGCTGCTGCACGAAGCGATCGGCCACGGTCTGGAAGGCGACTTCAACCGCAAGGGCTCGTCGGCGTTCGCCGGTCAGATCGGCGAGCGGGTGGCGGCCAGGGGCGTCACGGTGGTCGACGACGGTACGCTGCCGAACCGCCGCGGCTCGCTCAATATCGACGACGAAGGCAATCCCACCCAGTGCACAACGCTGATCGAGGACGGCATCCTGAAGGGCTATATCCAGGACACGCTGAACGCACGCCTGATGAAGATGCCGGTCACCGGCAACGCCCGGCGGGAATCGTACGCGGCGCTGCCGATGCCGCGCATGACCAACACCTACATGCTGAACGGCGACAAGGATCCTCAGGAAATCATCGCGTCGGTCAAGAACGGCCTGTATGCGGTGAACTTCGGGGGCGGCCAGGTCGACATCACCAACGGCAAGTTCGTGTTCTCGGCCTCCGAGGCGTACATGATCGAAAACGGCAAGGTGACGTATCCGGTCAAGGGCGCGACGCTGATCGGCAGCGGCCCGGAATCGCTCAAGTACGTCAGCATGATCGGCAACGATATGGCGCTGGATTCGGGCGTCGGCGTATGCGGCAAGGAAGGCCAGAGCGTGCCCGTGGGCGTCGGCCAGCCGACGCTGCGCATCGATAAGATGACCGTCGGCGGCACAGCCTGATCGCCTCCAGCCCAGGCACTTCGCACACTTCGTGCAGATTTTCGACGAAGTGTGCGGATTATCCGCATTTTTGCAGGATCCGGGTTGCCAACCAGGCTTGCCCGGGTTATAAAGTCATTCACCCTTTTTGACCAGCGACCTTACTTCGCCATGTCCGCCAAGTTTTACTTTTACTTTTTCTGGCATCTCAGACCCCTGGCGGATCGAGAGGAGTGATGGCGCACCAAGCGCACACGAAATTCCTGAAAAACCGCCGGCAAACCCGGCGGTTTTTTTTTGCCCCGACGAACCGGCCGCCCGCACAACCGAATTGACGCAACCCGAATTGCAGAACTGATCGATAGCCGCCCCCGTGGCGCCCCGTCCTGGAGAACTAGCATGCCCCCGCACAATACCGATGACGTCCGTATCCGCGAACTGAAGGAACTGACGCCGCCCGCCCACCTGATCCGCGAGTTCGCGTGCAGCGAGGCCGCGTCCGAGCTGATCTACAACGCGCGTCAATCGCTGCACCGGATCCTGCACGGCATGGACGACCGCCTGATC